>JBEKOF010000017.1:0-32461 GCA_049522055.1 Verrucomicrobiota bacterium
ATGTCCAATGTCAAAGTCGTCGAAGAAATGGTCAATATGATTGTCGCGCAACGGGCTTATGAGGTCAACTCCAAGGCCGTGCAATCCGCCGATGAAATGATGCAGGAAAGCAATAATCTCCGCCGCTGATGGCCATGAACTCCATCAAAAATCTTTCGCTCGTCCTGGGCCTCTCCCTCGCGGCATCGCTCGGTGCCGCCACTGGGGACCAGGCGGCTCCCGCCGTTTCCTGGCAATTGCTGCCGGAGGCCCGGGTGGATAGTTCGGGTCTATTCCTCAACCAGATCGTCAAGTCAACCCCGCCTGTGGCCCTCCCACAAATACGTTTGGCCCCAGCTCCTCCTGTGGGCCAAACGGCCTTTTTCTCCCGCTCCCAAATCCTCGACCTGGCGCAAGGCCGCCTGGCGGATTTGAGCATGACCAATTGGACTGGCGCCGCCCGCGTCAAAGTCACCCGCCGCTCCCGCCAACTGGACGAGCCGGAAATGACCACTCTGCTCACCGCTGTCATCCAGAGCAATTATGTCAAAAACATGGGCGAATTGGAACTGCGCTTTGCGCGTTCCTGGACTCCCGTCCTCGTCCCGGATGAACCCTTGACCGTCAGGATCACCGAAGTCCCGACCGCCGGCCTGAACCCCGATTTCCTGGCCGGATTTGAATTGTGGAACGGTCCCGAACGGATCGCACGCTGCCAGGAGGTGCTCCAAGCCAGAATCTGGCGGCAGATTCCAGTGGCTCATTCGCGGTTGGAACGCGGCCAGTTGCTGCGCGATGCCGACGTGACGTTGGAGCGGCGCGATCTGCTCACCCAGCGGGACGTTGTGCTGGCAATCCCCGCCGAGAACGACTCCCTGCAACTTGCCGAAAGCGTGGCCGTCGGCATGCCGGTGCCCAACCGCGCCGTGCGCCCCCGCCCGCTCATCAAGCGCGGCCAGATGGTTGATGCCATCTTTGAGGACGGGGATTTGAAAATCTCACTCAAAGTGGAGAGCCTGCAAGATGGCGCGCTCGGCCAAACGGTCCGCGTGCTCAATCCCAAAACCCACCGCGAACTTTATGGAAAGGTCCAAAATGAAGAAAGTATCAGCATTGCTTTGTAAACCCGTCTGCCTGTTGGCCCTGCTCCTGACTTTTCAGGCGGCCAGCCTCATGGCCGACTCCCTCTGGAAAACCGACACCTCGCCCAGCTCCATCTTCGCCGATAAGAAGGCGCGGCGGGTGGGCGACATCATGACCGTCATCATCCAGGAAAACAATGGTGCCACGCGCAACAACACCACGGCCACCTCCAAGGCCTCTTCCGTCGATGCGAGCATCGCCAGCTTCCTCTACGGACCGGCCGCCAGCGGACTTCTGACCAAGGGCGGCGCTTATCCGGCTATGAATTTCACCGGCAAGAATTCCTATTCTGGCGGCGGCCAGATCAATAACCAGGAAACCATCACCGCCCAATTGGCCGTCCGGGTCATTGATGTGCTGCCCAACGGCAACCTCGTCATCGAAGGCCGCAAGCAGACTTCCTTCTCCGGCGAAAAGCAGGACGCCATCCTCCGCGGCACCGTGCGCTTTGACGACATTTCCTCCGCCAACTCCGTTTACAGCTATAACATCGCCGACGCTTCCATCCAGTACATCTCCCACGGGACCATTACCGACGCGCAGAATAAAGGCTGGTTCAACAAGATTTGGGACAAGGTCAATCCTTTCTGAGGTTTGAAATGCGCGGTGCTTTTTATTTCCATGCTGGCGCTCTCCTGGCACTCCTGGCCTGCGCCGGTTCCGCCACCGCCGCAGGCTCGCGCATCAAGGACATCGCCATGGTCTCGGGCGCGCGCGACAACCAGTTGTCCGGCTTCGGCCTGGTGTCTGGGCTGGCCGGGGACGGCGACAAAAATCCCCAGGAAACTATTCAAACCCTGGCCAACTTGCTCCAACATTACGGCATAACCGTTTCCTCCACCCTGCTCTCGTCAAAAAATGTCGCGGTGGTGATGGTCACGGCCGACATCCCCGCCTTTGCCAAACCCGGCAGCCGGCTCGACGTGGTGGTCTCCTCGATGGGCGACGCCAAAAGCCTCCAAGGCGGCGTCTTGATTCAAACGCCCCTGGTGGGCGCCGACGGTCATGTTTACGCCGTGGCCCAGGGGACTCTTTCCATCGGCGGGCTTTCCGCGGGCGATGGCGGCGCCGGCGGCGCCACCGTGCAAAAAAACCATCCGACGGTCGGCACGATCATCAACGGCGCCCTGGTCGAACGCGAAATCCCCGCCACCATCCTCAACGACAACCACGTGGAACTGATCCTGCGCGACCCGGATTTTACTTCCGCCGCCCGCATGGCCGCCGTGGTCAATGAGAAATTTGCCGACTCTTCCGTCGCCATGGATGCCACCACCATCCGCGTCCAGATGCCCACCAACTGGGGCGGTTCACCCATTGACTTCATCGCCCAGTTGGAGAACTTGGAAGTCACCCCCGATGTCCCGGCGCGCATCGTCATTAATGAACGCACCGGCACCATCGTGGCCACCTCGCGCATCCACATCTCCAGTTGCGCCGTTTCCCACGGCAACGTCACCATCAGCATCACCTCCAGCCAGGATGTCTCCCAACCCAACGCCTTCAGCCAAACCGGCTCCACCGCGATCACCCAGCGCACCGACGCCAGGATCAAAGAGGAGAAGGGCGCGATGGTCGCCTTGCCGGAATTGCCGACCGTGGAAAAAGTCGCCTCCGCCCTCAATTCCTTGGGTGTCACCCCGCGCGACATGATGTCCATGTTCGAGGCCATGAAAGAAGCCGGCGCCTTGCAGGCGGATTTAATCCTGCGCTAATATGAACATCCCGCCCCTCCATCCCAAAATCCAGGCTGCCGACGTGCCGTTGGAACAACTGGCCGGCAACCAGAAAATTTCCGATCCTGACAAAGTGGCGGAGGTTTCGCGCCAGTTTGAGGCGGTTCTATTGCGCCAGATTTTGCAGGCTGCGCGCAAGTCAACCGTCGCCTCCTCCTCCTCCGCGGACGCGATGACGTCGGGGATTTACGATGACATGATCAACAACCAACTGGCCGAGAGCATCAGCCGCTCCGGTTCCTTTGGCCTGGCTAAAAGCTTGCAGAGCCAGCTTGCCCACCAGGTATTGCCCAATTTGGAGGCCGTGCCTTCCTCTCCCGCGCGGACGCCGGCGCCCCTCGGCAAAACAAGCAGCAAGTAACCCATGAAAACATCCACTGACGATATTCAACCGCTGATCGGCGCGCTGCGCGACGAATTGCAGCAATACGGCGAAATGCTCGCCTTGCTCGACCGCCAGCAGGATCAGGTCAAAGCCCGGTCCGCCAACGAAATCTTCCAGTCCATCAGCCTCATTCAGGCCCAGGCCGCCGCGATTCAAACCGCGCGCGATAAACGCGAGCAGTGCCGCCGCGCCGCCGCCCAACATTGCCGCCAGCCCGACAACGCTCCGTTCGCCATTTTGATCCCCTGCCTGCCGACCGATTACCGGCCGCTGGTCGCGGCCCTGGTGGATGAAAACAACCACCTGCTCGTGCGCGTGCGCCAGCGCGCGCGGCAAAACCACGTCCTCCTGCGCCGCTCGGTGGAGTTGATGCGGGAACTCTTGCGCACGCTCTTTCCCGCGCGGCAAACATCCGTTTACAACGGCAACGGGCAAAAACGCGTTCCGGCCCTGGTTTCCCGTTCGCTCTATAACGCCGTCGGCTGATCCCGATCTGAATTATGCTCGGACTTTTTGGCACGCTTGATCTGGCCTCGCGCTCCCTGGCCGCCCAGCAGGAAGCCATGGCCGTGTCTGGCCAAAACATGGCCAACGCCAACAATCCCGCCTACGCCGAGGAGCAGGCCGTCATCCAGCCCGCCACGCCCCTGGATACCACCGCCGGCCAGGAGGGCACCGGGGTCAATCTGGTCTCCATCACCGAAATTCGCAATGCCTTGCTCGACAGCCAAATCACGGCGGAAAACAGCGTTACCGGCTCTTATTCCGCCCAGCAGTCGGCCCTGCAAAATGCCGAGGCTTACCTGGGCGAGCAACTCACCAATACCTCCTCCGGCACCAGCAGCCCCAACGGCCTGGCCGCCGGCCTTTCCAATCTTTTCAATGCTTTCTCCAGCCTCTCCACCAATCCAACCGATACCGCCTCAATTCAGACGGCCATTCAAAGCGCCCAACAGGTGGCCAACCTTTTTAATCAGGTCTCCGCCAATCTCAGCCAGGTGCAAAGCGGTTTGAATTCTTCCATTGGAAGTGATGTCGCCTCCAGCAACCAGGACTTGAGTGAAATCGCCTCCCTCAACCAGCAAATTGCTCTGGCCCAGGCCGCCGGACAAACCGCCGACCAGTTGGTGGATACCCGTCAGGCAACCATTGAGAACCTCGCCGGCATAGTCAACATCTCCACGGCCGCCCAGTCCGACGGCAGCGTCAATATCAGCATCGGCGGCGTGGCCATGGTCACCGGCGGCAGCGCCGTAGACGGCTTGCAGACCTACACCGACGCCGGCGGACAAACCCTCGTCGAGGACCAGAATTCCTCCACACCCCTGAGCATCACTGGCGGGAGCATCGGCGGCAACATCACCGCCCGCGACGGCGCCCTGGCCAGCCTGCAAAACAGCCTTAATACTCTGGCTAACCAATTGATCACCTCGGTCCATAACATATATTCAAAAGGCCAGGCTCCCAATAATAACGACAGCACCGGCCAAGATTTATTCACCGGGACCGACGCTTCCGACATCGCCGTCAATCCCGCCCTGGTCAACGACCCCAGCCAGTTCCAGTCCAGCGCCTCCGGGGCGGCCGGAGACAACAGCATTGTCCTGGCACTCGCCCAACTGGACGATCCCACGGGCGGTACCCCGACCCTCTCCCAGAGTTACGCGCAGACTGTCTCGTCACTGGGCAGCGCCATTGCCACGGCCACCGACCAGCTCAACACCAGCCAGGCGGTGAGCACCACTTTGACCAATCAGCGCACTTCGGCAAGCGGCGTGAACATTGACCAGGAAATGACCAATTTGCTCCAATACCAAAAAGCGTACGAAGCCTCGGCCCAACTGGTGACCACCCTGAACACCATGATGCAGACCGCCGTCACCATGGATAATGGCGGCTAATCATAAACGACCTGATAACGGCCCTTAACCCAACCAAGACCTATGCGCATCTCCAGCAGCTTATTCACAAACAATCTCCTGTCCCAGATGAACAATTTGCAGAGCCAGCAGACTCAATTGCAAGGCGAGGTCTCCAGCGGCCTGAGCGTCACGCTGCCGGAGGACAATCCCGGCGCGATGGACCAGGCGCTCAATCTCCAATCCCAAGCCGGCGCCAACACCCAATACCAAAACAACATCACCCAACTCCAAAGCACCGCCACCACCGCCGGCGATGCCATGAACAACCTGCAAACCATTGCCGAACAGGCGGCGGACATCGCCACTGAAGCCAACACCGACCATACTTCCACTCAACTGGCCAGTTATGCCGACCAGGTCGGGAGTTTGATCCAGGAAGCGCTCCAAGCGGCCAACACCCAGGACACTCGGGGCAATTATGTCTTTGCCGGATCCCTCAACAATCAGCCCCCGTTTGTCGCCCAGTCCGACTCCAGCGGCAACGTGACCAGCGTGGCTTACAAGGGAAACACCGACACGCCTGCCAGCCAGATCGGCCCCAACCTCACCGTCTCCGCGGTCACGCCCGGGGGCAACACCACCGGCTCCGGCCCCGCCGGACTCCTGCTGGACAGCAGCTCCGGCGCGGATTTGTTCAGCCATTTGATCTCCCTGCAACAGGACCTGATCTCCGGCAACACCGCCAACATCTCCTCCACCGACAGCCCCAACCTGACGGTTGATGAGAACAGCATTGTTTCGGGAATTGCCGCCAACAGTGTGGTGCAGGCCACCTTGCAAAGCGCCGCTACCGCGGCCAGCCAACTGGGGAACAGTTTGACAAGTCAGACCTCCAATCTCACCGGCGCCGACATGGCCACCACCCTCACGAATCTGGACCAGGTCGAGACTTCCTTGCAAGCTGCCATGCAAAGCGGCGTCATGATCATGAACCTCTCGATCATGGATTTCCTCCAGTAGCCTCCTGGCGCCGGCCAGCTTGCCAACCCCACGTCTCCGTCAACAATATCAAATTGGCTTTTCCTCCGCGTTTTCAGACCGGCGCCGACACTGGCGCGAGTCCCCGCGCCCTTCACGCCGCTGCCAGCTCGGACCGGGCGTCGGCCGTCTCCAATTGGTCGAAGGTGGCCACAATCAATCCCGGCAGGCTTTCGGGCGCAAGGCCGAGGATGCCAAAAACTTCAGGCGGCCCGCGCATTGCCAGGGCCAGATGCCCATAGCCGTACCCCATCAAACACGCCACCAGATTGCCCAGAGCCACCAACGAGGCCAGCCGTTTCTCCGATCGCGCCCCTTTGGGCACGTGATGGAACCAGACCGCCGAAACAATGTTGGGAGGAAAACTCCACCGCTCCAGCAGCCGCCCCCCCGTTTCATCGTGGCCCACGCCCAACAGCTTTCTCTCCGCCTCCAACAGCGAAACCGGCGCCGCCTTTTCCCGCCCGAACTGCGCGCCGGCCTCCTCCAGTGCCGGCGCAAGTATCGTTTTCCCAACGTCGTGCAGCAGCGCCGCGGTGAAAACCAGATTCTGCTCCTCGCCCAATTGCCGGGCGGCTAATTGTGCGGCCGTCGCCGCGACAAAGGAATGCCGCCAAAGCTCCCCCTCCTCCATCCCGTAACCCCCATGCGCCGAGCCGAGCAGGCGCGCCCCGCTGGCCGCCGCCACCATGCGATAGATTTCCTGAAAACCAACTCGGGTAACCGCCTCCTGCATATCCTCGATCGGCGTCGCCGCGCCAAACCGGGCGCTGTTGCACAGCCGCAGCACATGGGCGGCCAGCACCGTGTCCGAGGCGATCAGCCTGGCAACCCGGCTGCTGTCCAGGTTCGGACGCCGCAGCAATTTCAGCAAATCCGGCACCATCCGCGGCGCCGGCAGTTTTCGGGCGCGGCTGAGGTAATACTCTGCTCCGTGCATAAACATATGATTGGCAAGGCCATGGGTTCGCAGGCTTGGAGTCAACTCATCCCCCCGCGATCCCACTATCTTTATCGGCAAAATCAGACAATTCCTTCTCGCAGGCGGGGATGCGGAAAATATCGCCGGGTGCCAGGTGGGGCGATCCCTTTTTGCCTACCGGGCAGGGGAGGCTTTCTTTGGAAAAACCCCTCTTTTGGGCCTGTTCCAGCCTATTCACGCCAAACTCCGTCTCTGGCATAACCTTTGCTCCTCTCTGGCAACGAGCAACTATAAGAATGAACACCCTTGAAATACCCGAAATGGACATGCGCCAAACCGAGGGCAGGGACATCATCCGCCTGCCCTTCGGACTGCTGGGCTTTGAACATGTCAAGCAATACACCCTGTTGACCAACCCGGAGGAGGAACCGTTCATGTGGTTCCAGATGTTGGACAACGCCAAGCGCGCCTTTCTGGTCGTCCCCCCATTCCGTGTGGCCCCGGATTACCAGCCGGACATCAGCGACGATGAGGTGGATTTCCTGCAATTGTCCTCTCCTTCCGACGCCTTCCTGATCAACATCGTCACCCTGCGCGGCAACCACCACGCCACCGTCAATTTAAAGGGGCCTATTGTCATCAATCGCCGCACGCTCATTGGCAAGCAGGTCATTCTCAATAACGCGGCCCAATACTCGCTCCATCACCCCATCGGTGCGGCCTGATTCTTCCGGCGCTTTCCTTATGCTCATCCTATCTCGCAAACCGGGCGAAAGCATTGTGATTGACGGACGCATCGTGGTCAAAATCGTCCGGCTGGAGGGCGATGTGGTTAAAATCGGCATCGAGGCCCCGCGCGAGGTTCCGGTTCATCGCCAGGAGGTTTATGATGAAATCCAAGGCAACAACCGCGAAGCCTTGACCGAACACCGGCCCCAGCTGCCGCGCGCGCTGACCCGGCCCAACGCCGCCGCCGAACCGGAACTGGCTTGCGCCAAAGGGAGTTGACCATGATTATCAACACCAGCCTCCCCGCCGATTCCACTGCCGCAGATTTGCAAAACAGCCGCCCCGCCGCCGCTTCCGCCGGATCGCCCAATGCCGGCTCCCCACCCGCTGCCACCGACACCACTTCGGACCGGATGCGCGAATTGTCGCTGGCCGGACAGGACGGCGACTGGGCCAGCCAGGACATTGCCGCCGCGGACCGCTGGACGGGCTTTTTGCGTTCCAACATCCCCTCCCGCGCCGGGACTGCCCTGGCGGCCCAGGCCAACCAAAACCCGGAAACCGTCTTCAGCCTGCTGCAATAAAATAAAACGCGTACTCATTATCCTTGACATTTTATTCTATGAATGCCCACGCCTGCGCGATAGATCTGGAAAATCTCCTCGAATCAGGTTCCACGGCCGTAGCGCCCGCCGCCCAACAGCTCGCCGCCGAGGCCCACGAGGCCTTTCTGCGCGGGGACGTGCGCCGCGTGCGCGCCTGTCTGGGCGCCGCCCTGGAACTTTCCCCCGGCAACGGGGAGCTGGCTCTGGCTCTGGGCCACGCGGAAATGAGCGCCGGCAATCTGGAAGCGGCCCTGGCCGCCTATTGGAACGCCACCCTCATCTCCCCTCATCTCGCCTCAGCTCATTCCAACCACGCTTTGGTCCTGCAATTGCTCAGCCGCTTGGAAGAGGCCTCTCGCGATGCCTTGCGCGCCCTTTCCCTGGATCCCACCGATTTGGTCGCTCTCAAAGTCCTGGCGCGAATTCATCTCAATGCCGGACAACACGAGGCTGCCCAACAGGCCTGCCGGTTGATTCTCGAACAAGACGAGCAGGACAGCGAGGCGCGCCATATGTTCGAGGAAGCAATCATCCAGGAGGCCAAACTGGGGGAAATCCTGCCGCAGAAGCCGGAAGGCAGCCAGATCCCCGCAGTCGCGGCGCCACCCCGGATTGTGCCTCCGCTGGTCAAGCCGCCCAAAAACACCGCCCGGACTTTCTGATCCCCGGCTGGATTCTGCCGCGAATTTTCCGGCACTAAACCATGAGCGCGGCCACCCCCACAATCCCTGATGATTTGGTTGAATCCGGTCCAGCCAGTCTCCCGCCAGCCCTGATGCCGCCTCCAGCCGGGGCCGCTCCGGCGCCGCTGGCCTCCGACATCTTTTCCGCCCACAACTACGAGGCCCTTGCGCAAGAGGCGAAAAATCTCCACGCGGCATGGGAAAAGGCATTTTCGCCGGTGGCCGGGCAGTTCCTTCATCCGCTCTGGCAAAAGGCCCGTCCCGCTTTTGCGGCGCTCATTCAAAACGGCGTGCCCATGGATTTTCTCAAGCATCCGGAGGTGGCGCAAATGTTTTGCCGCGGCGGATTTGGGGAACCGCAACAGCATGAGTTGAATTATTTGCGCAGTCGCCCGCCCGCATTGCGGGACCTGCTCTTTCGCTACCGGGAATCGAACATTGGCCATCCGACCCTGGACTGCCGCGATTTGCCAATTTCGGTCAATAGCCTTGGGATGCTTTATTATTTTGCGCGCATCGTAGAAGCGGCCGGAGTGGGGGCGTTGCAAACCATCGCGGAATTTGGCGGCGGTTATGGCTGTCTTTGCCGGGTGTTTCTGGAATTGCTGCCAGGCCCGCCGACTTACATCATCATTGATCTGCCGGGCATGCTCGCCTTGCAATACGTGTTCCTGAAAGCCAGCTCTCCCGCTTGCAAGGTTGTTCCCCACACCGCTGCGCCTCTGCGCATTGTGCCGGGGGCGGTGAATCTTGTGCCCGTGCATCTGGCCCATTCCGTGCCGGCGCGGCCTGATTTGTTTGTGTCCACTTTCGCGCTCTCAGAGACCCCTTGGAAGCTGCAGGAAAAACTGGCCAGAGGGGGCTTTTGGGGGAGCAAATCCGTTTACCTTGTCGGCCAGGAAACAGACACACAATTCTGGAAATTTGCGGGGCTGGATTCCCCCCAAGCCCTGCATCAGGCCGTCCACGATCGCTTCGCCCAAGTGCGTTTGCAGCCTTTTCACTTCGCCTGTGCGTGGGAATTGTTCGCTTCCATGCCCAAATACAACTCCCTCCTCCGCCCGGATGAGATGGAAAAAAAAGAAAACACCATGACCGCGCCTCCTTCCCCATCCACTTCCGACGTCCTTATTTTCAGCAAAGACCGCCCGCTGCAGCTCGACGCCACGTTGCGCTCCTGGACGAGGCATTGCCGGGACGCCGGTACGGCTGCGGTCAAGGTGCTCTACAAGGCTTCCACTTCGCGCATGGGGTCGCTTTACCGGCGGCTTATGCGCGACCATCCCAACGTGGATTTTGTTCGGGAAGGGGATTTTCGGCGCGATGTGCTCATGTTGCTGCGCGACTGTGGTTGCGTGTTGTGTGTGGTGGATGACACCGTGTTCATCCAGGATTTTAAAATGGCGGATATTGTCGGCACGCTCGATCGGCATCCGGAGGTGCTGGGCTTCTCCCTCCGGTTGGGGCGCAACACGACTTATTGTTATACCATGAATCACGCCCAAAAGTTGCCGGACTTCGAACCTCTGGAAGCCGCCAGTTTGAAATTCTGCTGGCCGGACGCGGATTATGATTTTGGTTATCCGCTCGAACTCTCCAGTTCCGTGTATCGAAGCAAGGAGTTGTTGCTGTTGCTCGATCAGCTTGAGTTCCAGAATCCCAATTCCTTGGAAGACGCCATGTCCCGCAGCGCCGGGCGCTTTCGCCAAAGCCGCCCCTTTCTGGCCTGCTGCGAGCATTCGGCGGCGTTCTCCATCCCGGCCAACAAGGTGCAGCAGGTTTGCGACAACCGCGCGGGCGGCAACGCGGCTTATTCGGCCGGAGCGCTCGCCGCGTTGTTTGCCCAGGGGCAAAGGATCCAAACGCAATCCTTCGACGGTTTTATCCCGGAAGCCTGCCACCAGGAGGTCGAACTGAAGATCGCCTTGGAAACGGAACCGGTGCCGATGGTCACGGTGATCGTGCCTTGTTACAAGCAGGCGCAGTATTTGCGCGAGGCGGTGGCGAGCGTCGTGGCGCAGACCTTTGCCGACTGGGAACTCATCATCGTCAACGACGGCAGCCCGGATGACACCAGTCCCGTTGCCAGCCAGTTGATGAAACAATATGCGGGACGGCGCATCCGGCTGCTGGAAAAGAAAAATGGCGGCCTCGCCCATGCCCGCAATGCGGGCATCCGCGCCGCCGCCGGCGCCTATATTCTGCCGCTCGATGCGGATGACAAAATCGAACCGGCTATGCTGGAGAAAACGGTGGCGTTGCTGGAAGAAAACACCGCCATTGCGATCGCTTACTCGGATGCCGCGCATTTCGGCGCGGTGGAAAAAACCATCCAGGCGGGGGAATTCGATTCCCAGGCGATTCGTGTCAACAACCAGTTGAATTATTGCTCCCTCTTCCGCCGCGAAGCGTGGGAATTGGCCGGGGGCTACAACTCCAACCTGATTTGGGGTTATGAGGACTGGGATTTCTGGATCGGCTGCGCGGAGCAGGGCTTGCTGGCGCAAAGAATCCCCGGAGCCTTGCTCAAATATCGTGTCAAGGACTCCAGCATGTTTACCAACGCGCTGGCCCATGACCGGGATCTCTGCGCCCGAATTGTCCTCAATCATCCTGCCTTGTACGATGCCGGAAAGCTTGCCGAAGCCAGAGCCATCTGGAGAAATCCAGACTTGCCGGCCCCCCCAGGCGCACCCAGAGTTTCAGTCATCCTGTCGGCCTTTAACCGCCCCGAACGATTGGAGGAAACCTTGCGCAGCCTCGCCGGGCAGACGCTCCAGGATTTTGAAGTCATTGTCGTCAACGGCGATGGACTGGATCTGTCGCATCTCATCAACCGCTGCAATGCCGGGGTGGAAGTCGTTTATCTCCGCTGCAACTTAAGCCACGGACGATCCGCCATGCGCAACAACGGCCTGCGCCACGCCCGTGGTCGCTACATCGCATTCCTGGATGAAGGCGATTTGTTCCTGCCGAACCATCTGGAAACACTGGTCAACTGCCTGGAAAACAGCGGACACAAGGCGGCTTTTACCGACGCCTGGTGCGCCGGGGAGGAAGTGGCCCATGGCAACGGCAAGGGAGTCCGGCGTCGTGTGCCCTATTCCGACATTTGTGACAACGACGGCCTCCTTCGGCAAAACTCCGTGCCCGCTCTTTGCTTCCTGCATGAGCGCCGCATCGGCATCGCCACCGGCGAGTTTGATGAGCTGTCCCGCCCGCACGAAGACTGGGACTATTGGGTCCAGCTTTCGCGCCTTTGCACCCCCGTTCACATCAATGAGGCGACCTGTCAGTTTCGCATGCGCAGAGATGTGGCGGACCCGGCAGCCGCCCGGAACCAACCCTTGCTGCCGATCTCCCAGGTTTGCGCGTCCCAGAGGCCGCCTGTGCCGACAACCCCGGCCCTTACCTCGCCGGGCAAAGCCCCGCAGTGTCTGCCCCAAAGCACAGAAAAACCGGAGGGTTTTTCATTTTGCATCATTACCAATGGCAAACGGCCCAAGAAACTGGCCGCGGAAATCGCAAGCATCCGCGCCCTCCAAATTCCCGTCTGCGAAATCCTGGTGGGGGGCGATGTGGCTGCCGCAATGCAAGGCGTCATCACCGTCCCAATGCCGGAGGCGGCGCGGGCGGGGCGGCTGGGGGAAATGCGCAACCGGCTCATCGAGCATTCGCGTTACGACCACCTGGTCATGGCCGATGACGATTTGCTCTTTCAGCCCGACTTTTACCAGGGCCTGCGCCAGTACGGCGACAATTACGAAGTTCTCTGCGTGCGCTTTTTGAATCTGGACGGCACCCGCTTCTGGGATTGGGCTACCATTGGCGGCCCGCGCGGCCACCGGCTCCTGGAATACAACGAAACGGATCCGCACGTCTATGTGACCGGTGGTTTGTGCGTCATGAAAGCCGCGGTGGCGGCCCGAGTCCGTTGGGATGAAAAGCTCGGCTTCTATCAGGCGGAGGACGTTGATTTTTCCCGCCGCCTGCATGAGGCGGGGATTTCCATAAAATTCAACCCTTTCAGCACGGTGGTTCACACCGATGCGCGCTACACGCAAATGGGATCCGTAGCGATGAACGCGAAGGACATTCGCGACACCATGTTCGCAAAAGAGCGCGAAGGCAAATTGGAGGAGGCCAGCGCCCTCTACAAGCGTTTGCGGGCGCTGAATGCGCTGGGCGCCTGCGACGAGGTGGTCAACGAGGCGAGCGCCAGGCGCGTGTCCCTGCCAGTCCGCTGGCGCGGCCCTGTTTTCGATCCTTGCGGGTACGCCACGGAAGCGATCAATTACCTGTTGCCGCTGGCGGAGCAGGTCGATTTGGGGCTTCTGCCTCTGAAAACTGTGTATTCCGAAAAATATGTGGCCGGTCTGGCGGAAAAAGACAGGGCCACGCTTTTCGCCCTGCGCGACAAATATCGGACCATGTCTGGCGGCATCGTCATTGATCATGCTCCCGCCTACTGTTTCAGCCGTTTGTCTGATGCCGTTTATCAGATCGGCCGGACCATGTTCGAGACGGATCGCATTCCCAAGAACTGGGTGCCCTCTTGCAATCAGATGGACGAAATCTGGGTGCCGAGCAAGTTCAACCTGGAGACCTTCGCCGCCAGCGGAGTGGAGCGGGATAAACTGGTGGTCATGCCCCAGTCGCTGGATGAAAAGGAGTTCGATCCCGCCAAACACCAGCCGCTGCCCTTGCCCAACCGGGCCGCCTTCAATTTCCTTTCCGTCTTTGTGTGGTCCCAGCGCAAGGGATGGGATGTCTTGCTGGCCGCCTATCTCCGCGAGTTTTCCGCCGCGGACGATGTTTGCCTTTACCTGCGCACTTATTTGGTGGCCAAACCGGACGGCGATCCGACCGCAGCCATCGAGCGGCTCATCCGGGAACATGCGGCGACGTTGAACCTGGGAGACAAACCGTGGCCGCGCATTGAGATTCTGGCCGAGCAAACTCCGCAGGTCGATCTGCCCCGGCTTTACAAAGCCGCCGATTGCCTGGTGGCGCCCAGCCGCGGGGAAGGCTGGGGGCGTCCCCATCATGAAGCGATGATGATGGGCCTGCCCGTCATTGCCACCAATTGGAGCGGCAACACCGAATTCATGAACGCGGAAAACTCCTACCTCCTGGATTACGAATTAGGGGAAACCAGAAACCTGGAGGCCAGCATTTGGCTTTTTCGAGGCCAGCGCTGGGCCAACCCTTCTGAAAAGCATTTGCGCCAATTGATGCGCCGTGTGCAGCAAAATCCCGCCGAGACCCGCGAAATAGGCCGCCTGGCCCGCTGCCACATGGTGCGGCACTACAGCCGCACGCCCGTCACCTATTTGATGGTCGCCCGTTTGCGCGAAATCGAGCGCAAGCTCACCACGCCCGCCTGCCCGGCGGCGACCGCGCGAAGCCTCGAAATGCCTGCTGCCCAAAAGTCCCAAACCCTTCGGGTGGCCTGGGAAGGCTCTTTCCTGGACCTGGGCAGCCTTTCCCTGGTAAACCGCGAACTGACCCGCGCCCTGGGCCACATTCCAACATTGCAGTTGACTCGTGTCAGCCCGGACATCCTCGCCCCCACTCTGGCCCACCTGCCTGACTTGCAGAAGTCGGCCCGCCTCATTCAACGCCAGCCGCCGCGGCAGGTCTCGGTCACCGTTCGTCATGCCTGGCCGCCCAACTGGCAGCCTCCCGCCTCCGGCGCGTGGGTGCTCATCCAGCCCTGGGAATACGGCGTTCTGCCCGCCGATTGGGCGGAGAAACTCAAGACCGTGGATGAGGTTTGGGTGCCATCGGAATACGTGCGCCGCGTCTATGTGGATTCGGGAGTCGATCCCCAAAAGGTCAAAATTGTGCCCAATGGCGTCGATCCCGAAAAATTCAACCCCGCTTCTCCCCCGATGAAATTGCCGACCCTCAAAACCTTTAAATTCTTATTTGTGGGCGGAACCATCCACCGCAAAGGCCCCGACCTGTTGCTGGAAGCCTATCTCAACACTTTTACCGCCGCGGACGACATGTGCCTCGTCATCAAAGATTTCGGCGGCAAAAGCGCTTATGCGGGCCAGACTTTTGAAAATCAAATCAAAGCCGCTCAATCCCAACCGGGTGCCCCGGAGATTTTATACTTGAACGAGGAGCTACCCCTTGACGCCATGCCAGGTCTTTACACCGCGTGCGATTGTCTGGTGCATCCCTATCGCGGCGAGGGCTTCGGCCTTCCGGTTTTGGAAGCCATGGCCTGCGGCCTGCCAGTCATCGTCACCAGCGGAGGGGCGACTGATGATTTCGCGGGGGATGAACAGGCCTGGCGCATTGCCTCCCGACGCCGGCGGATCGGCCCGGAAATCAGCGGCATGAAACTCCTGCGCAACGGCTGGCTGCTGGAGCCCGACCTGCCCGCCCTGTCCGAAAAAATGAAATGGGTGGCAAGGAATCCCCAAGAGGCGCGTCGCAAAGGCCGCGCCGCCAGCGATTATGTTCGTCGGGAATGGACTTGGCAACGCGCCGCCCAAATCGCTGCCCGGCGCTTGCACGATCTGGCCGCCCGCCAGCAAGCCCAGGTAGCGGCTGCGGCCTCACCCAACGCCCCAAAATCGGCGGCCATCGTCTTGCCGGAAACGGCCAAGGTCGGCCATCTGGGCCAGGCTCGCCAATGCCTCCAAAAAAAGGATTTTCTAGCGGCGTGGAACCAGGCGCTGAGCGCCTTGACGGTGCGGCCCTTTCATTGCGAAGCCTTCCTCCTGCTGGCCCAAATCGCCCAAGCCGCCGGAGATATGCGCCAGGCACGGGCTTGCGCCGAACGCGCCCGCCAGTTGGCGCCCCGTTGGAAGCCGGTCCGGCAATTCATCAAATCAATCCCCGTGCGCCCTGGCCAGCCTGTCGCCTGGCCCAGCCTGCCGGAAATCCCCGCGTCCCCGCGCCTGACCGTCTGCCTGATCACAAAAAATGAGGAGCAATTCCTGGAACAATGTTTGCAGTCGGTGCGCGAACTCGCCCATCAAATTGTCGTCGTGGACACCGGCTCCACCGACCGCACGGTGGAGATCGCCAAAAAATTCAGCGCGGATGTCCATTTCCTCCCCTGGAAAGATGACTTCAGCGCGGCCCGCAACGAGGCCTTGCGACACGCCACCGGCGACTGGGTGCTGAGCCTGGACGCCGACGAGGAATTATTGCCCGAACACCGCCCCACGCTCCTGCGGGAAATGCAGGCCCCCGAAGTGATGGGGTATCGTCTGCCAATTATTGACAAGGGCAGGGAACGGGAAGGCTGCAACCATGTGCCAAGGTTGTTTCGCAACGCGCCGGGGCTTTTCTTTGTCGGCCGCGTGCATGAGCAGGTTTTCAGCAGCCTGGCCGCCCGCTGCCAGGAATGGGGCCTGCAAAACAACCTGGGCAGGACCACCCTCCTCCACCACGGCTACCTCAAGGAAGTCATGGCCAGCCGCGACAAAATTGCCCGCAATCTGCGCCTCCTGCAACTGGCCCTCGAAGAGATGCCCGACGACCCGAATCTCCTCATGAACCTTGGCTTGGAGTTGATTCGTTCCGGTCAACTGGAGGCCGGGTTGGAACAATACATCGAAGCGTTGAACCGCCTGTCGGCCCTTCCCGGCGCCCAGATCATCCCCGAAGTGCGGGAAGCTCTGTTGAGCCAATTGACCCTCCATCTCCTGGCCGCCAGGGATTTTGCCAAGGTCATGGATGTTTTCAACTCCCCCGCCGCGCACGCCGGCAGTCTCACCGCCTCCCATCATTTCGGCCTGGGTCTGGCGCACATGGAATTGCACCAGCCCGCCCAAGGCGCCGAACAGATGCGGCTATGCCTGGCCAAACGCGGCCAGCCCGTCCTGACGCCCGTCAATCCGGCCATCCTCAAAGCCGGCCCGAACCATTGCCTGGCCCGGTGTCTGATGGCGCTCCACCAGATGGAAGCCGCCGGTAAGGCCTTTGCCGCCGCGCTTAGCGAAGAACCGTCCTCGCGCCCGTTGCGCTTTGATTTTGCCCGGTTCCACGCCGACGAGGGCAGGCCGCTGGAAGCCCTCAAGCTCTTGAATGGTTTGGTGGCCGAAGACCCGAAGGACGCCCCGGTCTGGGAATTCGGCGGCCAGCTCGCCTTGAGGCGCCCCGATTTTCTGGAGTTCGCCCGCAACTGGACCGGCGCCGCCATGCAACATTTCCCCAATCATCCCGCCCTCCTCCTGCAACGCGCCGAAGCCTTATTTCTGACGCAAGACATGGACGGCGCCTTGCCCTTGTGGCGCAAGGCCCGCTCCGCCAACCCCGCCCGCCAGATGGCCGCCCTGGTCCTCTGCGAATTCCTCGCCGGCGATTGCCTCCGCCAATTCGCCCCGGCCGACGAGCCGTTGATCAGCCGCGAAGCGCTGAAATGGTACCGGCAACTCATTGCCGTGGGCGCGCACTCCTCGGTGAACCAGTTGCACGAACGGATGGATCAATTGCGCCGCATTCTCCCCGGTTTTGCCCGCACATGGGAGGCAGCCACCCGCCAAGTCCGCGAAAAGACGCCCGCCTGACCGCCTCGCTTTGCCCTCGCAGGAAGAGGTTCGCGCCGTTTGCTCTTTTGCTTTTTCCCAACGCCCCCATAATGGGCGGGGAATGAAACTGCATCGCCTGGCATGGGTGGCGGGGGGGATCGGTTTGCCGCTCGCGCACTACTGGCTGGTGGCGCAAATCGAGCCGTTTTATTCGTCCATCTATTGTTTGCTTTGGTGGTCGTACATCTTTGCGGTGGATTTTGCCGTCTATCGTCTGCGCGGGCATTCCCTTTTGCGCGATCAGCCGCGCGAACTCTTGTTCCTCGCCGTATGGTCCGTGCCGGTGTGGCTGCTCTTCGAAATGGCAAACCTGCGCCTCCAGAACTGGTATTACGTGATGGCGCCCTATGGCCTTTGGGGGATGCTCTTTCTGGTGCTTGCCTTCGCCACAGTGGTGCCCGCCATTTTTGAAACCACCTCCCTGGTGCTCGCGCTGATGGAGAAATTTGTGCCCGGCGGCAGAATCCAGGGACCGCCCTTTGACGTCAACCGCTCGAACCTTGTCCTGCAACTGGCCTTGGGCGGGGCGATGCTGGCCCTGCTGTTGCTCTTTCCCAGGAATTGCTTCTGCCTGGTGTGGGGCTTTGCCTATTTTCTGACCGACCCAATCTGTTTCTGGATCAGGCGCGCCGAGAAGAACCACGCAGGCCGCAGCCTGCTGGGCCAGTTGGCCGCCGGCGACAACACCCGCCTCGTCGCGCTGCTGGTGGCGGGATTCATCTGCGGCGGCCTTTGGGAAGCCTGGAACCTCGGCGCGCGCTCCAAATGGATTTACTCCATCCCTTTCTTTGACGAACTCAAACTGGGCGAAATGCCGCTGCTGGGCTTTTTGGGTTTCCCGGCCTTCGCCCTGGAATGTTACGCCCTCCTCAACTTCTTGAGCCTCTTTCGCAATGGTCGGAATTGGGAACTCAGCGCGCCGGAAAACCGCGCCCGCCGCGGCATGCCCGCCTGGGGCGTGGCCTTGGGCGCGGTGTTCCTGCCGCTGGCCATCCTGGGCGCCGGCGCCGCCATCATGATCGGCGGAACCGTCGCTTCTTACTCGGCGCCGCTGGACTGGTACTTTTCCTCGGATCTCCGGTCGCCAGGTGTGCTGGCCTTGCGGCAAAGCAACGCGTTGCAAGCAGATCAGTTTCTCAGATTGAAGGAGTGCCCGCCCCAAATTGATCCGGCCTTATTTGCCCGCATGCGGCGCGTCGCGCTCATGGGGGAACTCAAGGGAATGGGGCTTGAGAACGCGCTGGCGCTGGAAAAGTTGGGCGTTAAGGGAGTGGGGGACTTGGCGCGGCGGAATCCGGCGGAACTGATGCTCCAGCTCAGGGCCTTGCGCTGCCATGTGCGGCTGGAGGAGGTCAAAGTTTGGATCCGCGAAGCCGCGCGGGTTCGCCACCGTATCGTTGGGTCGTTTCCATCCCATCCGTCTTATTTTTGCTTTCTGCTTTCGGATTCGCACTCCATCCCATCCAAGTCAATCCAAGTCAATCCAACCTGTGAAAAAACACCCGGCGTTAAAACCTCAACCATTCCGCGTCTTCCATGTTCTTCCGCATTGCGGTTTGCCAGACCGTCAACTCTGTGCAAATATGTGCCGACATGAGGAGTCGCGTTGTCATCCCGGCGATCTTGCTGCTGGCCGTTTTCCAGTCGGCTCTTGCCACGGTCCAGTTGATTCAGAATGGCGGCTTTGAATCCACCAGTGCTGCCCCGTGGGTGTTGCAGGGAACGGGAGTCGCAATCGGCAATGCCCCCGGCTACGCCGCCAGCGGCTCGCAATATCTGGCCATGGGTTACGTCAACGGGGCGCAGGGAGCCGCTTATCAAATTATCACCTTTCCCACCAACCTCATCGCCGCCACCTTGAGCTTTGATTACGATACCATCAGCCAGGACACATCGGGATCTGATTCTGTGGAGGTTTACATCACCAACACCAACCAGCCTCCCGGCACGTTGGTCAATGTGGGATTCTTGTCCAACGCTTATCCATCCCCAAACAGCGCTTATCAAGTCGTTTCGGTAAATGTGGTGCCTTACGCAGGACAGGGCGCTTTGTCCACTTACGCCGGCCAAACCGTGGAAGTTTACTTTTATCTCACCACCGATCCAAACTACGGCTCCCTCACGGCCTTTAACATTGATAATGTCAGCCTCCTGGCCGCCACCACGGCGGATATTCCGCCCAATGTTCATTTTGCCGACGCCACCCTCATTCCCGAGGGCGGAACCACCGATGACCTCAACACCACCTACGCCTTCAAGGAAACCGGCGAGCCTAATATCGCCGACAACGTCGGCGGCCACTCTGTCTGGTGGACATGGACCGCGCCGGCCATCGGCATCGTCAACATCAGCACCGCCGGCAGCGGTTTTGACACACTCCTGGGCGTTTTTACCGGCTCCTCGCTTACCAACCTTACGGTCGTCACAAGCGACAATGGTGCTAATGCCAGCTCTGGCAGGGCGTCAGTCAAGTTCGTTGCCGTGCCTGGCACTCAATATCAAATCGCCCTGGATGGCTATGATGGGCAGGCCGGGAACGCCGTTTTCACCTTCACATTTACCATGGACAAGACGCCGCCTAAGGTCTCCTTTTCTTCCCCGGCCGCCGACACGGTTCTGACCAATTCCTCGGTCCTGGTCGAAGGCAAGGCCAGCGACAATGTGGCCGTCGCGAGCGTCCAATACCGTGTGGAGAACTCCACCGGCACCAACGCCTGGCAGTTGGCCGCCACCTCCAACCAGTGGACCAATTGGTCCGCCACCGTCACCAATTTGATTCCCGGCCCCAACACCGTCACCCTCGAGGCGATTGACACCAGCAGCAATGTCTCCGCACTGGTTTCGCGTGTTTTCGATTACGACCTCGGCGCTGTCCTGACCTTAAACACCAATGGCCGGGGCACAATCTCCGGCGCGACCAACGGACAGTCACTCAATCTGGGCTTCCCCTACAAAATCACCGCCAAGCCGGCGGCGGGATTTGCCTTCACCGGCTGGACGGGGAGCTTGATCACCAACCGGTCAAGCCTCAGTTTCACCATGGCCAGCAATCTCCACTTCACCGCGAATTTCCTGGACGTGGAGAAACCAACCTTGGCGATCACCGCGCCTGCCTCCGGCCTGCGCTGGAGCAACAGCCTGTTCCGGATCACTGGCAAAGCCGCCGACCTGGTGGCCGTCTCCAACGTCTGGGTTCAATTCAACGCTGCGCCTTGGACAACTAATGTCACTTCCACCAACCAGTTTGCCAATTGGTACACCGAGGTCACGCTGACCTCCGGCGACCAAACCATCAGCACCAACACCATCAAAGCGTACGCGGTGGACATCGCCGGCAATCATTCCCTCACCAACACCGTGCGGTTCTTCTACATCCAGAGCGACCGGCCAAAGGTCAGCATCACTGGTTTGGGGACCATTTCACCCAATTACAGCAATGTCCTTCTTCAGTTGGGCAGCCATTTGACCATGACCGCCAAACCGGGCAAAGGCTACCTCTTTTCCAATTGGATTAGCGGCACGGGCGCGGACCTCACCAACGGCCCCGCCCTCAAGTTCATCATGGCCAGCAACCTGGATTTCACCGCCAATTTCATTCCCAATCCCTTCCTCCCGGCGGCGGGGACTTACCAGGGGTTGTTCTACGACACCAATGCCACACTTCCAGTTCCAGCCGGCTCCGGCTTCTTTAGCGCGCAGGTCGCCAATGACGGCAGCTTCACCGCCAAATTCCTCCAAGGCGGCGCCACCCATTCCCTGTCCGGTCGGTTCTCCCTCCTTGGCGCCTGGTCCGCCAAACTGCTCCCGGCCTGGAGCGGCGTCGCGGTGTCGCTGACGTTAGATTTGACAGGTGCCAACGCGCTGACCGGCGGCCTGACTAACGCCGGCTGGACTTCCGAACTGGACGCCCGCCGCGTGGTCTTTTCCGCTGCGAATCCCGCGCCCCAGGCCGGCAAATACACCCTCGTCCTCCCCGGCACAAACTCCCCCGGACTCCCCGGCGGCGCTGGCTTTGGCTCGGTGGCCGTGCAGCCCGACGGCGCGGTGACCTTGAGCGGCCATTTGGGGGACGGCACCAAGGTGACGCCCTCCGCCACCGTTTCGGCGCAGCGCCAGTGGCCGCTTTACATTTCCCTGGACAGCGGCAACGGCCTGCTGATGGGCTGGCTGACCTTTACCAACGAGCCGGACCGCGACCTGGACGGGCTGCTGCATTGGCTTAAACCTTCCCATCCCGGGACCCCTTTCTACCCGGCGGGATTTACCAACCAAATCCAAGCCGCGGGGTCCGCGTATCTGTTCGCCACTGGCGCGCGGGTGTTGGATTTGACCAACGGCTTTGTGCTCCTGGAAAACGGCGGTTTGCCGCAGCCCATCAGCAACTTCTTCGTCTTGGGCGCCAATAATAAAGCGACCGGCAGCAACAAATTGAGCCTCACGTTCACCACCGCCACCGGCCTGTTCCAGGGCAGCGCCACCAATGCAGACGGCAAGTCTCTTTCCTTCAGCGGCGCGGTATTGCAGAAACAAACCAACGGCTTCGGCCTGTTCCTGGATGCCCCCCAAACCGGCGGCGTCTCTCTCGCCCCGCGATGAAAAAGCCTCGCCCCCCGCCCGCTGCGCCGCCGAAAAAAGACCTTGAATGCCGGCATTGCCCTTGCTACTCTCGCCCAAGTTTCAGCACTGTGATCGAAGCAATATGCGCATGAGCCGGCACATCCGGCGAAAATCAGAAACGAAAACAGCATCATTATGAGCAATACAAAGAACATCCAAAAAGCTTACCAAATCGCCAAAGAGCGTTATGCCCAATGCGGCCTGGATACCGAAAAAGTCCTCAAAGAACTCCCCGGAGTGCCCGTTTCTCTCCACTGCTGGCAGGGCGATGACGTGGGCGGCTTTGAAAGCTTCGGCGGCACGCTCACCGGCGGCATCATGGCCACGGGCAATTACCCCGGCAAAGCCCGCACCCCCGACGAACTCCGCGCCGATGCCGCCAAGGCGCTTTCCCTCATTCCCGGAACCCATCGCTTCAACCTTCACGCCATTTACGGTGAATTCCACGGCGAAAAAGTCGATCGCAACCAAATTCAGCCCAAGCATTTCAAGGGCTGGATTGACTGGGCCAAGTCCATCGGCATCGGGCTCGACTTCAATCCCACCTGCTTCTCTCATCCCAAGTCGGCCGACGCCACCCTCTCCCATCCCGACAAGGCCATCCGCCAGTTCTGGGTCGAGCACTGCATCCTCTGCCGCGAAATCGGCGCGGCTATGGGCAAGGCGCTCGGCTCCACCACCGTTACCAACATCTGGATTCCCGACGGCATGAAGGACACCCCTGCCAACCGTCGCGACCCGCGCGAACGCCTCGTCGAAGCGCTGGACCAGGTCTTCAAGAAGCCCCTCAACCCCAAACACAATCTCGACGCTATCGAGGGCAAGCTTTTCGGCATCGGCTGTGAAAGCTACACCGTCGGCATGCACGAGTTCTATCTCGGCTACGCCGTGAAGAACCAGAAGCTCGTCTGCCTCGACGCCGGCCATTTCCACCCAACCGAAAACATGTCGGACAAAATTTCCTCCGTCCTCTGCTTCGTGCCGGAAATTCTCCTCCACGTCAGCCGCGGTGTCCGCTGGGACAGCGACCACGTGGTCATTCTCGACGACCCCCTCATGGCCATCGCCCAGGAACTGGTGCGCGGCGATTATCTCGGCCGCACTCACATCGGGCTGGACTATTTCGACGCCAGCATTAACCGCGTCGCCGCGTGGGTCATCGGCGCCCGCAACATGCTTCGCGCCCTCTGCATCGCCATGCTCGACCCCATTGACAAGCTCAAAAAGCTCGAACTCGAAGGCGACTACACCTCCCGCTTGGCGCTCATGGAAGAGGCCAAGAGCATGCCGTTCCCCGCGGTGTGGGATTATTATTGCCTCCAGATGGGAGCGCCCGTCGGCGAGGACTGGCTCGCCGAAGTCAAGAAATACGAGAAAGACGTGCTCTCAAAACGGAAATAGCTATGAACGAACCTGCCGCCATGACTGCCAATCCCGCCCTGGGCATCCTCATCTTTGTCCTCGGCGGACTCGCCGGTGCGGTGTTTTATCTGCCGCTCAAAAAAGTCAAGAATTGGGCCTGGGAAAGCTACTGGCTTTTCTGGGCGCTGTTCGCGCTGCTGATCGTGCCGTGGGCGCTGGCTCTTATCAAATCACCCAACACCTTCAGCGTGCTCAAAGCCGCGCCTGGCAAGGAGCTTCTGTATTGCTACCTCTGCGGCGCGGCGTGGGGCTTCGGCGGTCTGACCTGGGGATTGATGATTCGTTACCTCGGCGTGGGCCTTGGTCTGGCCATGGGCTGCGGCCTCTGTTCGGCGGCGGGAACCATCGTTCCGAAAATTCTGAAGGGCGATTTCGGCCAGCTTTTCCAATCGGACGCGGGAAAAGTTTCTTTCGTTGGCGTCCTGGTATCGCTCCTGGGCATTGTGCTGGTCGGCCTGGCGGGCATGTCCAAGGAAAAAGAACTGCCGGAGGAGGAGAAAAAGAAGGCCGTGGCCGAATACAACTTCGGCAAAGGCATGTTGGTGGCCCTGTTCTCCGGCTTGATGAGCGCGGCGCTCAATTTTGGCCTGCAAGGCGGAGGCACGATTGAAAAGCTGGCCCTCACCACCCCACCGCAGACGTCGGAGATTTGGAAAGGCATGCCCGTGCTCGTCATCGCGCTGCTCGGCGGCTTCACCGTGAACTTCCTCTGGTGCCTCTTCCTCAACGCCAAAAACAAGACGTTTGGCGATTACAGCAAAAAGGACGCCCCAATTGTGCCCAACATTATCTTCGGCGCGATTGCCGGCGCCATCTGGGTTTGCCAGTTCATTGCTTTCAAGACCGGCGAACCGCGGATGGGCGACCAGAGCTACGTCGGCTGGGCGGTGTTGATGGCCAGTTCGATCATGTTCAGCGGCGTGCTCGGGCTGCTTCTGGGCGAATGGAAAGGCACCAGCAGCAAGACCCGCACACTGCTTGGTTTCGGACTCGCCGTGTTGCTCGGCTCCTCAGTCCTCTCCGGCTACAGCGGCAAACTCGGCCAGGACGAGGCAAAGCAAGCAGCTCCGCCCGCCGCGACGGCGCCTGCCGCCAAGTGAACTTCCCGTGCGCGCCGCGGTCCGGCCGTCCAGCCGGCCTGCGGGCGGCGCGCCATTTCAACCATCCAATAACAAACCCTAATTCATTGACCTATGGCACAACGTGTTTATCTCGGTATTGATCTCGGAGCGGAAAGCGGCCGCGTCATCGCCGGCCTGTGGAACGGCAAAACCATCAAGCTCGAAGACGTCCACCGTTTTCCCAACGGCCCGGTCCCCCTGGCCGACAGCCTGCGCTGGGACGTGATGCGACTGTGGGCTGAAATCCAGAACGGCCTCTCCCTCGCCGCCAAGAAATACGGCAAGTCCATCGTCTCCGTCGGCGCCGACACCTGGGGCGTGGACTTTGTGCTGCTCAACCGGCAGGACGAAATGCTGGGCCAGCCTTACAATTACCGCGACGCGCGCACGCGCGGCGGCCTGGAGCGCGCCTTCAAAAAAGTGCCTCGCGCCGAAATCTTCGCCCAGACCGGCCTCCAGTTCATGGAGTTGAATTCGCTCTACCAGTTGCTGGCCTGGCAGCAACATTCTCCGGCCCTGCTGGACGCCGCCGATTGCCTGCTTTTCATGCCGGACTTTTTCCACTGGTGCCTCTGTGGCTCGCGCGTGGTTGAATTCACCAACGCTTCCACCTCCCAGTTCATGCACCCGCTCAAGCGCAATTGGTCGCTCGCCATGCTCAAGAAGTTCGGCCTGCCCACCCATTTCCTGCCCAAGATCGTCACCCCGGGCCACAAGCTCGGCGCTCTCCGCAAGTCGCTCGCCGAACGCACCGGCCTGTCGGGCGTCCAGGTCGTCGCCCCGCCCACCCACGACACCGCTTCGGCAGTGGCCGGCGTGCCCACCGCCAACACCGGCCGGGCCAACTGGGCCTACCTCAGCTCCGGCACCTGGTCCCTCCTGGGCGTCGAAGTTCAGAACGCCGCCCTCGGCCCCCGCGCGCTCGAACTCAACATGACCAACGAAGGCGGACTCGACGGCACCTATCGCCTCCTCAAAAACATCATGGGCCTCTGGCTCGTTCAGCAGTGCAAGCGCAGCTTCGACGCCCGCGGCCGCAAATTCGACTACGCCCAACTGGATCTCATGGTCGCCAAAGCCCCTCCTATGCGCTCCATCGTCAATCCCGATGATGCCCGCTTCCTCAACCCCAAGGACATGCCCAAGGCCATCCAGGACGTTTGCCGCGAAACCAAACAACCCGTCCCCAAGTCCGAAGGCGAATTGATCCGTTGCGCCTACGAAAGCCTTGCCCTCAAGTACCGGCAAGTGCTCGGCTGGCTCGAGGAACTTGGCGGCGAACACATCGAAATCATCCATATCGTCGGCGGCGGCTCCCAAAGCAAGATGCTCAACCAGTTCGCCGCCAACGCCTGCCAGCGCCCCGTCCTGGCCGGCCCCGTGGAAGCCACCGCCTTGGGCAATTTGCTCGTGCAGGTGCGGGCCAGCGGTGAAATTAATTCCTTGTCCGAAATTCGCGAAGTCGCCCGCAAATCCAGTCTCGTCACCCGCTATGAACCCGCCAAGGCCCCGGAGTAAATCCCTGCGCTGACACTCCCCGCCGATTTGCCCATCTCGGTTCTTGACAACGCTTTCGGCCGCGCCGAAAATCAGGCGATGAAAAACGTCCCGGCCCCCGCCTCCTCCCGACGGCCCTTGCGCGTCGGCTTGTTTGGCATTGGTCTTGACAGCTATTGGCCGCAGTTCAAGGGCTTGAAAACCCGCCTGGAGGGCTTCCTGCGGACCGTCGCCAACCGCCTGGCCCGACCCGGCGTGGAAATCGTCAACCTCGGCCTGATTGACTCTCCCCCCAAGGCCATGGAGGCCGGACACCGGTTCCGCCGGGAGGACGTGGACATCATTTTCCTGCACGTCACCACTTACGCGCTTTCCTCCACAGTGCTGCCGGTGGTGCGGCGCGCCCGCGTGCCGGTCATCGTCCTTAATCTCCAACCCGCCCCGGCCATTGATTACGCCGCCTTCAACAAACTTGGCGACCGCGCCGCGATGACCGGCGAATGGCTGGCCCATTGCGGCGCCTGCCCCATGCCGGAGATCGCCAGTGTTTTCAACCGTTCCGGCATTGCCTTCCACCAGGTCACCGGCATGTTGCACGATGATCCCCCTTGCTGGAACGAAGTGGACGGGTGGATCGAGGCCGCCCGCGTCGCCCATCTGCTCTCCCATAATCGCCTGGGCTTGATGGGCCATTATTACTGCGGCATGTTGGACATCGCCTCGGACATCACCCAGCTTTGCGCCTGCTTCGGCGGTCATGTGGAGGACATCGAAGTGGACGAACTGGCCGCCTTGCGGCGCGAAGCGCCCGCCAGCCAGATCAAGGCGCGCCTGGCTCATTTCCGCCGCGTCTTCGCCATCCAGCCCGATTGCCCCCCGCGCGATTTGGAGCGCGCCGCCCGCACCTCCGTGGCCCTGGATCGTTTGGTCCGGCGCCACGATCTCGGTTCCCTGGCCTATTATTACATGGGCGCCGGCAACCCGGAAAACGCCGAGGCCGTCAACTCCATTATCCTCGGCAATTCCCTCCTCACCGCGCGCGGCATCCCCGTGGCCGGGGAATACGAAGTCAAAAATGTCCTCGCCATGAAAATCATGGACAGTTTCAACGCCGGCGGCTCCTTCACCGAGTTCTACGCCATGGACTTCAAGGACGACGTGGTTTTAATGGGCCATGACGGGCCGGGCCACCTTGGCATCGCCCAAGGCAAGACCAAAGTCCGCCCACTCCGGGTCTTTCACGGCAAATTGGGCGGCGGCCTCTCCGTCGAGATGTCTGTCCGCCATGGGCCCGTCACCCTCCTGTCCGTCGTGCAGACGGTGGAGGGCAAACTGCAACTCCTCGTGGCCGAGGCCGAATCGGTCCCCGGCCCCATCCTGGAAATCGGCAACACCAACAGCCGCTATCGCTTCAGCCTCGGCGCCCGCCAATTCGTCAACTCTTGGAACAGCCACGGCCCCGCCCACCATTGCGCCGTCGGCGTCGGCCGCCTGGCCGGCAGAATCGGCCAACTCGGCAAACTCCTCCAAATCGAGGTCATCCGCGTCTGTTGACCGCCCGGAAGTCAGCTCGTGTGGGAAAGCGCCTGCAGAAAGTTCATCAGCTTGGTCCAACCGACTCCGGCCCCAATGACAAACGTGGACAGCACCAGCGTCGCGATGCCCCCCGCGATCAGCAGGTGCGCCTTCTTGCTCGACCCCTTCCATTCGTGGAAAATCCAGCCCCACATCGTGGCGAAAATAATGATGCTCGCCATGTGCAGTGACCACGACGCGAAATCGTACTTGCTGCCCATCTGCGACGCGCCCATCGTGTAAAAGAAAAACTGGAAGTACCACGTCGTCCCCGCCACCGCGGAAAAAATATAATTGCCCAGCACCGGAATCTTCAGGTCCTGCGCGCCCCCGCTCGCGGCGGCGGCCGTCGCCGCGGCGCTGCGCTCCCCTCCGTCACTGCCGCTGTGGTGCGCGTGCTCCTCGCGGACATGGGACGCCAGATATTGATACCCCGTCCGGTTCTTGAGGTGCAGACACACGCACCAGATCAGATTGGTGGTGAAGCCGCCAAGCAGCAGCACGGGGAGCGTGGGCAGGCCGGTCCAAATTTCGTGCGTGCCCGCCGCGCGCGTCGCCGCGTTGATCCCCTTGCCCGCCTGCAGCGCGAACGCGAAAAAAGCGCTCGTGACGCCGCAAATGAAGGCCACCAAAATGCCCTTCTTGTAACTGAACTCTTTGATTGATTTCGTTTTCTGTTCCTCCGCCATCTCCGATTCCTTCGTGTAACCTGCCAGCGCCGCGATCCAAATGCCCGCCATGCAAACCGCCACGCCCCCCAGCGTCACCCATCCCCCGGTGGTTTTGACGATTTCCACAATGCTTGTGCTGTTCTCGAACACAAAAAACCCCGGCTGGAGCGCCTTGAAAATCGGCGGCACCAACGTCCCCAGCGCCGCGCAGCATCCCAGTGCCAGACCCGTTCCCAGCGACAATCCCAAATAGCGCACCGTCAACCCGTATGTCAGCCCCCCAAAACCCCACAGCAGACCCAGGAAAAACGTCCACTCCA
Source organism: Verrucomicrobiota bacterium (assembly GCA_049522055.1). Classification (GTDB taxonomy): domain Bacteria; phylum Verrucomicrobiota; class Verrucomicrobiia; order Limisphaerales; family Palsa-1400; genus JBEKOF01. Next base: position 28,861 of record JBEKOF010000017.1, read on the forward strand.
GCGTGCTCGAACTCTGCTGTTTGAGCACCCCCATCAGGTCGCTCGTGAGGAAATAGGCGAACGCCCACGGGCAGATGATCCACGAGAAAACCCCGCCCACCATCCAATAGGTCTCCCACGACCATTTTTTCACTCCCTTGAAAGGCACATAAAAGCTCCCTGATGCCAGACCGCCGAGCCAATGCAGAAATACGCCAAGAAATGGATTAGGTGTCACGGGCGGAGTTTCTCTCATGCTGCCGCCAATAAATCAAGCATGGAAATTGCGGTTTTGCCGGCGCAAGCCAAGCCGCTTTACAACTCAAGAGAGCAGGTCATATAACGGGCTGGCCCGAAGGCCTGCCCGTCGCACAGAATCTTCCAACCCTATCCCGCCAGCGGCTGCCCGGTCAGCGACAAAGGTTCCAGGGCGGCGGGTTCCTCCGCGGGGATTGGCTCGACCAAAGGCTTCAAATCCACCCGCCGGTGCAGGGTGTACCCCGTTCCCGCCGGAATAATGTGGCCCATGATCACGTTTTCCTTGAATCCCCTCAGATAATCCACCTTGCCCATCGTTGCCGCCTCCGTCAAAACACGCGTGGTGTCCTGGAAAGACGCGGCGCTGAGGAAGCTTTCCGTTTCCAGCGAGGCCTTGGTGATGCCCAGCAGCACAGGCTGCGCCTCGGCCGGCTTTCCCCCCATTTTTTCCACCCGCGCATTCTCCTTCTCAAATTCGATCTTGTCGATTTGTTCGCCCCAGAGAAACTCGGTGTCCCCCGGCTCGGTCACCCGGACCTTCCGCAACATCTGCCGCACAATGATTTCGATGTGCTTGTCGTTGATGGTCACGCCCTGCAGCCGATACACCTCCTGCACCTCGTTGACCAAATGCTCCTGCAATTCCTGCGGGCCGCAGATATCCAGGATCTCATGCGGGTCCACCGGCCCTTCCGTCAGTTGCTGGCCCTTCTTGACATAATCGCCCTTGAACACAATGACGTGTTTGCCGATGGGAATCAGATGCTCCTCCTCCACCGCGGTCTGCGGGTCCTTGATCAGAATCGTCCGCTTCCCGCGCACGCTGGGGCCGAAATCCACCACCCCGTCAATTTTGGAAATCTCCGATGCGTCCTTCGGACGCCGGGCCTCGAACAACTCCGCCACCCGCGGCAGTCCCCCCGTGATGTCCTTGGTCTTCGACGACTTGCGCGGTGTCTTGGCCATCAACGTGCCCGCCACGATTTTATCTCCCTCCCCCACCACGATGTGCGCGCCAGAGGGGATCGGGTAATTGGCAATCGCCTCGCCCTTGTCTGTGCAGATCACGATCTGCGGATGCAGGTCCTCCTTGTGCTCGATCACCACCATCGCTTCCTGGGCCGTCGTCTCATCCACCTCCTGCTTCATCGTGACCCCCTCGATGATGTCCACGAACTTCACCTTGCCCGCCTTCTCCGAGAGAATGGGGACATTGTAAGGGTCCCATTGCACGAACGGCTCGCCCTTCTTGACCCGGTCCCCGTTCATCACGGAAATCACCGACCCGATCACCAGCGTGTGCGTTTCCAGTTCCCGGCCGTCGTCGGCCAGGATGGCGATGGAGCCGTTCTTGTTGAGCACGATGTTGTTCCCGTCCTCCAGCTCCACCAGGCGCAATTCGTTGTATTTGACGATCCCGTCGCACTTCGCCTTGATCTGCGGCTGCTTGAAAACCTGCGATGCCGTGCCGCCGATGTGAAAGGTGCGCATCGTCAACTGCGTCCCCGGCTCCCCGATGGATTGAGCCGCGATGATCCCCACCGCCTCCCCGCGCTTGATCATGCCCCCGGTGGCCAGATTGCGCCCGTAACAATTGGCGCAGATCCCGTATTTGCTTTCGCACGTCAGCACCGAACGAATGCGCAACTTCTCCACCCCGGCCGCTTCGATCTCCTTGCCTTTCACTTCGTCTATGATTTCGTTGGCCTGCACCAGCACCTTCTTCAAGTGGGCCGGATCCACCACGTCGTCGCAGGCGATCCGCCCAACCACCCGCTCGCTCAGTTTGACCACCTCGTCCTCGCCCTCATAAATCGCCTGCACCCAGATACCGTTGCTCGTCCCGCAATCCTCCATCCGGATGATCACATCCTGTGCCACATCCACCAGCTTGCGCGTCATGTAACCGGAGTCCGCCGTCTTGAGCGCCGTGTCCGCCAGGCCTTTCCGCGCGCCGTGGGTGGAGATGAAATACTCCAGAACCGTCAGTCCCTCGCGGAAGTTGGACAAAATGGGCTTTTCAATGATGTCCCCGCTCGGTTTGGCCATCAGCCCGCGCACTCCCGCCAGTTGCCGCACCTGTTGCCGGTTCCCGCGCGCACCCGAATCCACCATGAGCGACACCGGGTTGTATTCCGCCTTGCCGTGGTTGGCCTCCAGCGTGCGCAACATCACATTGGCGATCTGGTCGGTGCAATGCGTCCAGATGTCAATCACTTTGTTGTAACGCTCCCCCGGCGTGATCACCCCTTTGCGGTATTGCTTCTCCACATCGGAAATCTGCTTCTGCGCGGTGTGGATTTCCGCTTCCTTCTCCTTCGGAATGATCATGTCATCAATCCCAATCGAGCACCCGGAGCGCGTGGCCGAATGAAAGCCCAACTCCTTCAATTTGTCCAGCATGATCACCGTCTTCTCGTGCCCGCAAATCTTGTAACAAGTCCAGATCAGTTCCCCCAACTGCGCTTTCCCCGCCACCCGGTTCAGAAACCCCATCTCCTCCGGCCAGATTTCGCTGAAGATCACCCGCCCCACCGTCGTTTCAATCGCGCTGCGCTCCGCGTCCCCGTAGTGCGTCTTGCGGCCCCGGTCGGGGTTGGCCAGGCGCACCCGCGTGTGCAGCTTCACCCCGCCGTCGCTGTAGGCGAATATCACCTCGGATTTCGAGCCGAAGAGCATCGGCGCCGCCGCCTCCTTCTTGGCCCGAGGCTCCGCCGTCAAGTAGAAACAACCCAGCGTGATGTCCTGCGTCGGCGTCATGATCGGCCGTCCGCTCGACGGGCTGAAGATGTTGTTCGGCGCCATCATCAGCAGCCGCGCCTCCAATTGCGCCTCCACCGACAGCGGCACATGCACCGCCATTTGGTCGCCGTCAAAATCCGCGTTGTACGCCGTGCAGACCAGCGGATGGATCCGGATGGCTTCCCCCTCGATCAAAATCGGCTCGAACGCCTGAATGGACAGCCGGTGCAGCGTCGGCGCCCGGTTCAGCAGCACCGGATGGCCCTTGGTCACCTCTTCCAGGATGTCCCACACCTCCGGCGACTGCCGCTCAATCATTTTCTTGGCCGATCGAACCGTATGCACATAACCCAACTCCTTCAGCCGCCGGATGATAAACGGCTCGAACAGCACCAGCGCCATCTTCTTCGGCAGGCCGCACTGGTGCAGCTTGAGCTCCGGCCCGATCACGATCACCGATCGCCCCGAATAATCCACCCGTTTGCCCAGCAAATTCTGCCGGAACCTCCCGCTCTTGCCCTTGAGCATGTCGCTCAGCGATTTGAGCGCGCGGTTGCCCGCCCCGGTCACCGCCCGCCCGTGCCGTCCGTTGTCGAACAACGCGTCCACCGCCTCCTGCAAC
>JBEKOF010000018.1:0-32202 GCA_049522055.1 Verrucomicrobiota bacterium
CGGCCAACGCCGATGGGGTGTGGAACGAAAGGGGGGATGCCATCGGGATAGAATTGCGGCCGCATTATTACCAGACGGCGTGGTTCGAGGCGCTGTGCGGCGGGCTGGGGTGCGCCGCCTTGTTGGGCGTTTTCGCCTGGAGGGTCCGGCACCTCAACCGCAAGCAGGTGGAATTGCAAGAAACCCGCCGGCTTCTGGAAGCCGAAGTCCAAATCCGGACCGGCCAACTGGCCAAAGCCAACAGCTCGCTGCAAGAGGAAATCGCGGGCCACGAACAGACGGAAGTTGAGTTGAAGCAAAGGACTTTGTCACTGGAGCGCGAGATCGAGGAACGCAAGCGGATGCAAGAGGAGGTGGAGCGCGCCCATCAGGAATTGCTGGAGATCTCGCGCATGGCGGGGATGTCGGAAATCGCCACCAATGTGCTGCATAATGTCGGCAATGTCCTCAACAGCGTCAACGTCTCGGCTTCATTGGTGAGCGAAAGGGTGAAAAAAGCCAAGTCGGGCAATCTGGCCAAAGTGACGGCGCTGCTCAAGGAGCATGAACACGACCTTGCCACGTATATCAGCAGCGATCCCAAGGGCAGGCTGGTGCCCTCCTATCTGGCCAAACTCGCGGAGAATCTCCTGGCCAGCCAGGCGGCGATGGTGGAGGAACTGGACTCGCTGCAGCAAAATGTGGAGCACATCAAGGAGATCGTGGCGATGCAACAGAATTACGCCAAGATTTCCGGCGTCAAGGAAATCGTCAACATCCACCATCTGGTCGAAGACAGCCTGCGCATGAACCTGGGCGCTTTGGGCCGGCATGGGGTCCAGGTCATCCGCGACTATCAAGTGGTCCCGCCCATCAACGTGGATAAGCACAAAATCCTCCAGATTCTCATCAACCTGCTGCGCAATGCCAAATACGCTTGCGACGAATCCGGGCGCGCGGACAAACGACTGACCGTGCGGGTCGCCAACGGGAATGGAACGCTCAAGATCTCCGTGGCGGATAACGGGGTCGGGATTCCCCCCGAGAATCTCAACCGCATCTTTAGTCACGGTTTTACCACGCGCCGCACCGGCCATGGCTTCGGGCTGCACGGCAGCGCGCTGGCCGCCAAGGAAATGGGCGGGGCCTTGGCCGTCCAGAGCGACGGGCCGGGCAAAGGCGCCTTGTTCACGCTCGAATTGCCGATGCCCTCCAAAGAGGAAAAAGTTAAACCTTGAACTGGATGGGCAAAGGCCTAAAGATCACGGGCGCCGACTCCCCGTCAAAGCGGCTGCGGGAGGCGCAAAGCGCCGCCCTTCGCCACGGCGACGGCGCGACAAGACGATGAGATGCGATGATGCGGGGCTGACCGGTTGCGAACTGGCTGGCGAAACTCATCAGCGCGGACCTGATGGATGAATTCTACCGCATATCCCGACCCGATGGACCGGCCCGCCGGCGGCCGGGATACGCGCCTGGATGCCATCAGAGGTCTGATGCTCATCCTCATGACGGTGGATCACTTCCCAGGCATCCTGATCAGTTACGTGCAGAACAGCGTGGGATTTGTGACGGCGGCGGAGGGGTTCATTTTTCTGTCGGGTTATGTGGCGGGCTTTTGTTATTTGCGCACGCTGGTCCAGCAAGGGAAATGGGCGGTGGTGGGACGGGCGGCAGGCCGGCTGCGCACCATTTACGTTTTTCAAATATGCACATTCCTGATCGTCTTTTGCGTCATGGCCGGGATGCCCTCGATCCCGGCTTGGGCGGCCAGCGCAGGATTCGGTCAAAGCGCATACGCCCATCCGTTGCAGACCTTGTTGCAGACAGCGGTGTTGGCGCGCCAGCCGATGTATTTCGACATTCTGCCAATGTACATGGCTTTCTTTCTGCTCGTTCCGGCGGTCATTTTTTGCCTCCGGCGAAAGGCCTGGTGGATGGTGTTGCTGGCCAGCGCCACCGTCTGGTTGTTGACTCAAGCGGGCATCACGGATGCTCTGAAGAATCATTCCGCGGGCGTGATGACTCAATACCTGGGGGTCATGCTCGGCTACTTCAATATCTTCGGGTGGCAGGTTTTGTTCTATTTTGGAATGGTGTTTGGATATTACAGGTCTGAGAATATTCCGGGGTTGGGATTTGGGAGGAAAGGCTTCTTTGTAGTGGCGGCGCTGGCAGTGGTCATGTTCTTATTCCGCCACGGCCTGTGGCCACACTCCAATGTGTTTGACAGTGAATTCATGACTGGAATACACCGGCTCGGCCCGGTCAGGGTCCTGAATTTCGCCCTCTGCGCGGTGATCCTCAGCCGCCCAAAGATCTGGCCAAGGCGCGCCCTCTGGACGCGGCTGCTCAGTCTGCTGGGACGCCATTCGCTGTCGGTTTTCAGCTTTCACGTTGTGCTGGAGTACCTGGCCCGGCGCTGGATTGTCCCGCACGCCTGGGCCAGCCAGACCACCCTGGCTGTGCTGGCAGTGCCAATAGCGGCCCTGCTCTACCTGCCGGCCTTGGTGGCGGAGGCGGTGAAGCGGCCGCCGGCACCCGCGAAACTCGCGGCCCACTGACCATAATAATTTAAACAACCCGCAAGATTTCACCGTCTAACCCGTAGAGGCAGTGGAGGGAAGCGGAGTGCGCTCCCTGAAGCGAGTTTTGATTTGCAAAATGAAGACGCTCAATTAGGATAATTGTTTATGAAAACAAATACTGTGAACCTTATGAAACGGAGCACATTGACATTGGCGGCGGCCCTTGCGGCTGTGGCAGTTACGGGCTGTTACAACCCCAATGGCACGCCGGACAACACGGCGACCGGCGCTTTGGCCGGGGGCGCCTTTGGCGCGGCCACGGGGGCGATCATCGGAAGCGCCAGCCACAGCGCGGGCGAGGGGGCATGGATTGGCGCGGCCGCCGGCACGGTCCTTGGCGCATTGATCGGCCATTCCGCCGACCAGGCCCAGGAGGCCCGTCTGCGCGAGCAAGCCCCGGCCACTTACGCCCGCGCGGTGCAGGGAACGCCGCTGAGCCTGGCGGACGTCAAGGCGCTGTCCAAGGCCGGCCTGAGCGACACCACCATCATCGCGCAGATTGCCAATTCGCATACGGTGTACCATGTGAGCGCCACGGACATCATAGATTTGCACGAAAACGGCGTGTCTCAGGCGGTGATTGATTACATCGTCAACACCCCCACCACCATTACTCCGGGCGCGACGGCCGTGGTAGTGGCCGGCCCGCCGCCGCCCGCTCCTGTGGAAGTGATTACTCCCATGCCTGGGCCTGGTTATGTCTGGACCAACGGCGAGTGGGTTTGGAATGGGGGATGGTATTGGTCGGCGGGTTACTGGGCATTCCCGCCCTATCCTGGCGCCATTTGGATTGGCGGCTATTGGGGTCCGGGACCGCACGGCTATATTCGGTACGGCGGCCATTGGGGCCGGCGCTAAACTGCCGGCGCGGGCCGGCTGGCCGGGGATCGCAGTTGCAGCATGCGCAGCAGCCAAAACACGGCCAGCGCGGCCACCAGATGCTTGAGGGTGTGGCCGCTGACGAACTTATTTGTCAGCGCGAAAATTTGCCAATCCAGCGCCTCGAACACCTTGGCCAGGGCATAAAAGCCGGTCAGCACCAGCAGGTCGCCGGTCCGGTTGTAACGCGGCGGGAGAAGGACGAGCATCAGGCCGATCAACGCGATGGAAAAAAACTGCGCGCAGGCGTAGGGCCAAAGATTGCCGCTCCGCCGCCACCACCAGACGCTGGCAGCCCCCGCGAACACCAGCGGCCACAAGAGCCGCAGCCCCGCCCGCACCTCAATCCGCTCGGAGACGACAGCCGCGAGCAGGCCCATGAACGCCAGCGTCATGGGCAGCCGGTCCCAGGCGAGCGTCGCGTCGTTGGGTGCCCAGTGATAATAACCGGAGCCAAAGCAGGTCAGAAATGCTCCCGCAAAAAAGACCGCGAAAGGGATGCGCTCGCCCTCCTGGATGAAGCACAACCGGGTGTCGGCCGCGCGCCTCCTCCAAACAAACCGCAGCCCCATGACGCCCAGGACGGCGAACGGGGCGTTGGAGATCACATTCATGAAATTGGGAATTCCCAGCATCCTCCTGTCGTCGGCAAAATGATGGTAAGACTCCGGCTGCGCCAACGGCGGCAGGCGCAAAAACGTGGCGATGCCGGCCAGAGCAATGACGACCACCACCCCGACCCTCATCGCTCGCCAATCCGATTCTTTCACGGTCGCGATCCTATCTTGTTCCAGCCTGAATTACACTCTAAACTTCCGGCCTTGAATCCGGATCTCCCAAAGCAACTGGAAGCCCGCATTCGCGCGAAGAACCTTTTCCGCGACGGCCAGAAGATTCTTGTCGCCGTCTCCGGCGGCCTGGATTCCATGGCGCTGCTGGCGCTGCTGGACGGCCTTGCGGCCGCGCACCGTTGGAAACTCACCGTGGCCCACTTCAACCACCGGCTGCGCGGACGGGCGGGTGACGCCGACGAGCGCCTGGTCCGCGACGCCTCCAAGTCGCTGCGGTGGCCGGTGGTCGTGGGGCGCGGCGACGTGAGGGCCTGGGCGCGCCGCAGGGGATTGTCGGTGGAAATGGCGGCGCGGGAATTGCGGCACCGGTTTCTGGCGCGGGCGGCGGCCCGGCGCGGCATCCGGTTGGTGGCCCTGGCCCATCATGCGGATGACCAGGTGGAATTGTTTTTCCTGCGTCTGTTGCGCGGAACAGGAAGCGAGGGTCTGGCCGGCATGAAATGGATCAGCCCCTCTCCGGCCGATTCAAAAATCAGCCTGGTGCGTCCGTTGCTCGATCAACCCAAATCCGCCCTCCAAACTTTTGCCCGCGCCCACAACCTCCCTTATGCCGAGGACGCCAGCAACGCGAGCCTGGACATGCCGCGGAACCGCCTCCGCCTGGAATTGCTGCCGCTGTTGCGCCGGCGCTATCAACCGGCCCTGGCGCGCACGATTCTCCGATGCATGGAACTGGCCCGGGCGGAGTCTGATTTCGTGTCGGAAGCCGCGGACCGCTGGCTGTCCCAACGGCGCAAAAAGCCCTTTGCCCGCCTGCCTGTGGCTTTGCAGCGCCGAGTGGTCCAGCTCCAGTTGATCCAACTCAAACAACCGCTTGATTTTGAGCTGATCGAGCATTTGCGGACGCGCCCGGACCAGCCCGTCGCCGCGAGTTCCGGCCACCGCCTTGTCCGAGCCGCCGATGGCCGGGTTTGCCTGCGGGAAGTGGAGAGAACGGTTTTCCATTCTGGATCACTTCGCCTCAACCTGGGCCGCAGCCGGACGGCCGATTTCAGCGATGTTAAGCTTTGCTGGGAAATTGCCGATGAACCTGGAATGAAGCTGATTCGGCGGCCTAACGTGGAGCAATTCGATGCCGACAAGGTTGGCTGGAAGCTTTGCCTGCGTCACTGGCAGCCGGGAGATCGCTTCCAGCCCATCGGCGCTCCTTCCGCCGCCAAACTCCAGGACCTTTTCACCAACCTCAAAGTGCCTGCCGCCGAACGCCGCCGGCGCGTGGTGGCTGTGACCGCCCGCGGGCGGCTTTTTTGGGTCGAGGGCCTGCGCATGGCGGAGGATTTCAAGCTGGACCCAACGACCGTCCGGCGCTTGAAATGGCGCTGGGAGCGCCGGGGGAAATTGGACAAGTCGGGGTTGCAGCTTTAAACAGGGCATGATACTCTTATTGGATTAAAGGGAGACAAAATGCCTGATTTGAACAAAATGGAACCGGACAAGAACGAGAAACGCCCCGGGGAGGTGAGAATTCCGCCTCCGCGGACCTTCCTGATTTGGATCGCGATCATCGCGGTGACAGGGGTGTTTTTCATGATGCCAAAGACCGCCAGCGACAGCCAGGTGGAATTCACCGGCTGGCCCCAACTGGCCGACAAGCTGACCAACGGCCTGATCGTGCCTGGCAGCGGCAAGATCATCTATGGGATTGATACGCCGGAGATCAAAAGGATCACGGGAAGTTACTACAAGGACCCAAACAAAAAGGACAAGGGCCAGATCCAGGATTTTGGATTGAGCATTGATTTCGACGACAAGATCAAGAGCCTGCTGAACAATTCGGGCGATTTCAAGCCGGTCAAAGGGACCAACCTGATGGTCAGCGTGCTGCTGAACCTTCTGCCCATTCTGATCATCGTCGGGGTGATCTATTTTTTCATCATCCGGCAGATTAAGATGGCGGGCAAAGGGGCTTTGAGCTTCGGCAAAAGCCGCGCCCGCATGTTAAACAAGGACCGCAATAAAATCACCTTTAAAGACGTGGCCGGGGTCGAGGAGGCCAAGGAGGAAGTTTCCGAGCTGGTCGAATTCCTCAAGGCCCCGAAGAAATTTCAGAAGCTTGGCGGACGCATCCCCAAGGGTGTGCTGATGGTGGGCGCGCCCGGCACCGGCAAGACGCTCCTGGCCAAGGCGATCGCCGGCGAAGCCGACGCCTCGTTCTTCAGCATCAGCGGTTCGGACTTTGTGGAGATGTTTGTCGGCGTGGGCGCGAGCCGGGTGCGCGACATGTTCGAGCAAGCCCGGAAGAACGTTCCCTGCCTGATCTTCATTGACGAAATTGACGCCGTTGGGCGCAGCCGCGGCCACGGCTGGGGCGGCGGCAACGATGAACGGGAACAGACCCTCAATGCCTTGCTGGTGGAAATGGACGGTTTCGACACCCAGGACGGCATCATCATCATTGCGGCGACCAATCGTCCGGACGTGTTGGACCCCGCCCTGTTGCGGCCGGGGCGATTCGACCGCCAGATCATGGTCAGCCTGCCCGACGTGCGCGGGCGGGAGGCGATATTGAAAGTTCACGCCCGCAACGTGAAACTGGATCCGGCGGCCAACCTTGCGGTGATTGCCCGCGGCACACCCGGTTATTCGGGCGCCGACCTGGCCAATCTGCTCAACGAAGCCGCCTTGCTGGCGGCCCGCATGAACAAGAAAGCCATCGGCACGGTGGAGCTGGAGGAAGCGCGTGTGAAAGTGCGCATGGGCCGCGAACGCCGCAGCATGGCGATGACCGACGCGGACAAGAAATGCACCGCCTGGCACGAAGCGGGCCACGCGCTGGTCAACGTTTTGCTGGAGCACACCCATCCCTTGCACAAAGTCACCATCATACCCCGCGGCCAGACCCTGGGTTCCACCATGTCCCTGCCCGAGGTGGACGTCCTGGCCCATCGGCGCAAGGAGATGCTCGATTTGATCGCCGTGATGATGGCTGGCCGCATCGCCGAGGAATTGACCTCCGGGGATATTTCCAGCGGGGCGGCGGGGGACATCCAGCAGGCCACCTCGGTGGCCCACGCCATGGTTTGCCAATGGGGCATGAGCGACAGGCTGGGCATGGTCCAGTACGGCAACGACAACGACCACGTGTACATGGGACGCGACATGGTGCAGCGCCAGGATTACAGCGAATTCACGGCCCAGGAAATTGACACGGAGGTCAAGCGCATCATCAACGAGGCCTACGACCGGGCAAAGAATCTGATTGACACCCATCGCGACAAGCTGGAAATCATCGCCAACGCCCTGCTGGAGTACGAGTCGTTGGATGGCGAGCAAGTGTCGCAGATCGTGTGCAACGGCACCTTTACGCCGCCCGATCCGGCGCCCAAGGTGGACCCTCCGTCCGGCGCGATCGCGGCCACTCCCCTGAGCGAAGTCCCCAAGCCGCTGCCGCCCAAGCTCCCCGGTTTCGGCACCCCGTCGCCGGCGCCGGTCTAAGCCGGGCTTGTCGGCGGGAGAAAGACCCGGTAATTTGTGGCGATGAAATTACGCTTGTTGGTGGAATTTGACCTGGCAACCAGACGCTGGTCCGCGGTCTTTCCCGAACTGCCGGGCTGCGCCTCTGCACGCGATACTGAGGAAGAGGCCATTGCCAATGCCAAAGAGGCCCTATCCCTGTGGTTTGAACCCGTCCCCGTCAAGTTGGGCAGGCGGGCCAAGCTGTTGGAATTAGCCATGCCGTGAGCCGTCGCCACCCAGTTTTGCAACGCCAAGGAAGTTATCAAGGTGTTGCGAAAGCACGGCTTCATGCTGGTTCGTCAATCTGGAAGTCATCAGAAATGGCGCCATCCCAATGGGCGGCAGGTGATTGTGGCCATGCACGGCAACAAACCAATTCCCATCGGCACGTTGAAAAGCATTATTGACGGAAGCGGTTTGGAAATTGGGCTGTTCCGTTGATTCCGCTCCCCTTGGCTTAATCAACGTTGACTGTCCGGTACCCGTTTCATTACTCTTCATCCCCATGATTATCGCTCCGTCGCTGTTGGCCTGCAATTTCACCAAGCTTGGCCGGGAAGCCGCCCGGGTGGGCCGCAGCGGCGCGGATTGGCTGCACCTGGACATCATGGACGGCCATTTTGTTCCGAACATCTCCTTCGGCCCGGCCGTGGTGGGGGCGATCCGGCCGTTCAACAAACTGGTGTTCGATGTGCATCTGATGTGCTCGCGCCCGGAAATCCTGCTGGAGCCGTTCGCCCGCGCCGGGGCCGACCGCATCACCATTCATGTGGAACTGGGCCAGGCGCAGGTCACCTCGCTGATCTGGAAAATCCGATCGCTGGGCAAGGAGGTCGGGTTGTCCCTCAATCCTCCGACGGCCATGGAGACCGTTGAGCCGTTTCTGGGCGAGATTGATTCGTTGCTGGTGATGACCGTCAACCCGGGTTTTGGCGGCCAGTCCTTCATCACCGAGACCCTTCCCAAAATCCAGCAGGCCCGCGCCTGGCGTGGCGAGCGGGGCTTGCATTACCACATCGCGGTGGACGGGGGCGTTGATTTCCAGACCACCGCCCAATGCGCCCGGGCCGGGGCCGACACCTTCATCAGCGGCACCGGTCTTTTCTCGCGGCCAAACCTCAAAACGGCCGTCGCCAAGATGCGCAAACTGGCCGTGGCCGCCGCGCCCAACGAGATGAATCCGGCGGCCGCATGAACATCAAATTCGGAACCGACGGCTGGCGGGCGGTGATCGCCGCGGATTTCACCTTCCACAACCTGGATCGCGCCAGCCAGGCCGCGGCGGATTACTGGAACGCCACGCCCATCGCCGGCACGGAAAAAAAAATCATTGTCGGCTATGACCGCCGTTTTCTCTCCGATCAATTTGGGCGCCGCGTCGCCGAAGTTCTGGCCGGAAACGGCTTGGAGGTCGTGCTGAGCGACTGCCCCACGCCCACGCCCGCCGTTTCCTACGCGGTCAAGACGCAGAAGGCCGCCGGCGGCGTGATGATCACCGCCAGCCATAATCCCGCCATCTTCAACGGCTTCAAGATCAAGGCGCACTACGGAGGCTCCGCCGAAACGACTCTTTGCCAGGCGGTGGAAAGCCGCATGGATCAATCCCCGGTTCGCGCCATCCAGGCCGCCGAGGCCATTCGTGCCGGGAGCCTGAAGGTGCGCGACCTGCGCCCCGCGCTTTTTCGGGCGATTAAAACCATGGTTGACTTCAAATTGATCGCGCAATCAAAGCTGCGGTTTGCCCATGAGGCTCTCTTTGGCGTGGGGGCGGGCTGTTTTGAGCTGTTGCTCCGGGGTACCACCTGCCGGGTCACCACGCTGGACGGACGGCATGATCCAAATTTCGGCGGCATCAATCCCGAGCCGGTCGCGCAGAATTACGCCGCCAGCTCCGCCTGGCTGGCCTGCCATCCGCACGATATTTGCCTGGTCACCGACGGCGACGCGGACCGTGTCGGCGGGATGGACGGGCGGGGCCGTCCGATGACCACCCATCAGATCATCTGCCTGTTGCTCCATCATTTCATTGTCAACCGCAAGGGCCGGGGCCGGGTCATCAAGGCTCTGACCACGACTTCCATGGTGGACAAGATGTGCGCGCATTACGGCCTGGAATTGGTCGAGACGGGGGTGGGCTTCAAATACATCTGCGCCGAGATGCTCAAGGGCAACGTGCTGCTCGGCTTCGAGGAAAGCGGCGGCATCGGCTTCCCCGATCTGATGCCGGAGCGCGACGGCATCGCCGCCGGGATGATGCTGCTGGAAATGCTGGCGACCGAGCGCGTTTCTGTCAACAAACTTCTCGGCCGGCTGGTACGGCAATTCGGCCCGCATCATTACGCCCGGCTGGACACCCGCTTCCCGCTGGAAAAGCGCGCCGCCCTGATGGAGTTCTGCAAAACCAATCCCCCCCGCAGGCTGGCCGGCTCGCCGCTGGCGCAAATCAAGTCCTTCGACGGCGTGAAATTCATCGCGCAAGACGGCGTGTGGCTGATGCTGCGCGGCTCCGGCACCGAGCCGGTCCTGCGCATCTACGCCGAGGCCAAATCCCCCGCCGACGCCGCCAAGCTGATCCGCGAAGGAGCGCGCCTGACCCGGCGCGTTTAACCCGGTTCTGATTTGCAATTCGCACGGCGCAAGAGATGGGCTGGGGTCAAGTGAAAAAGGGCGAGTCGCTCAATTTTTTCACCCACGATCATTCTACCTGCCCTGGCCGGGGCCTGTTTTGGAATTTCCTGCCTCCTGTTCGTGATTGCCCCGTTAATGCGCATCCGCGCCGCGATCTTGGCCTCCATCAACTGAAAATTCCTCTCTGTGCGCTTTGCGTTCCGTTCCCCTCCGCCTTCGCTAAGAGCGTGCTTTGTAAATGGATCGGGTGAGGGATTGCGAGCGCGGCGGGGCGGATGGCGAGGCGCGACGAGGGCGCATATTCGAGAAATCTGCAACCGAGGAGCAACGAAGCCAGACGACCCGCCCCGCCGCAAGACCGCCCGAGATATTTTCAAAACACGCTCTATTGTCTTTCTCACCGTGGGAACGATTTGCATTTGTTGTTTTTGTTGTAAGTAGCTGGTGCATAGCCTATTGCGTTTTAAAAGGCGGACTGGTTTCTGACCAAAAAAACCTCCGATTTCTCCGATTTCTCCGTTATTTCTTCCCGGCCCATATCCCCCTCCTCTCCTCAAACGTCCCGGGGAAAGGTCTGTCGTCGGGCCTTGAGAACGATGAAAAGAATGGCTTGGATATCGTGATGGATTGTGAATAGAGTGAGCCGCTCCCGGCCCGGAGGCTTTGACGGCCCGCGCCGGCGGCCCAGGAGATTTTAACGATGTCATACCGAGCTTGGTTTCAGTGCATTAATCCGGAATGCGGAGCGACCTATCTGCTGAACTCCATCGTGTACCAATGCGCGCGCTGCAATTGCCTGCTGGAAGTGCGGCACGACCTGGAGCAATTGAAGCGGCGCGACGCGCGGGGCTGGATGAAGCTCTTTGAGGACCGCTACAAGAGCAATCAGTGGCCGTACGGTTCCGGGGTGTGGTCCAAGAAGGAATGGGTTCTTCCGGAAATCAAGGACGACAACATCGTCTCGCTCTATGAAGGGGGCACCAATCTTTTCTGGGCGGAGCGGTTCGGGAAGATTGTGGGGGTGGAGGATCTGTGGATCAAGCTTTGCGGCAACACGCACAGCGGTTCGTTCAAGGACCTGGGGATGACGGTGCTGGTCTCGCAGGTCAAGCAGATGATCTCCGAAGGCGCGCCGATCAAGGCGGTGGCGTGCGCCTCGACGGGCGACACTTCGGCGGCGCTGGCCACATATTGCGCGGCGGCGGGCATCCCTTCCATCGTCCTGCTGCCGCGGGGCAAGATTTCCATCGCGCAACTGGTGCAGCCGATTTCCAACGGGGCGTTGGTCCTGTATCTGGACACCGATTTCGACGGCTGCATGAGGCTGGTGCAGGAGATCACCAAGGATGAAACGATTTACCTGGCCAACTCGATGAATTCGCTGCGCGTGGAAGGGCAGCAGACGGTGGGGGTCGAAATCGTCCAGCAGTTCGACTGGGAGGCGCCGGACGTGATCATCATTCCCGGCGGCAACCTGGGGAATGTATCCGCGCTGGGCAAGGGGTTGATAATGATGCGCGATCTGGGGTTGATTGAGAAACTGCCGCGCATAGTGGTTGCCCAGGCGGAACGGGCCAATCCGCTGTATCGCGCCTACCTCCGCGGTTTCCAAACATTCGAGCCGATGCAGGCCCGGGAAACGCTGGCCAGCGCGATTCAGATCGGCAACCCGGTGAGCTACGCAAAAGCGGTCCGCACCCTCAAGCAGTTTAACGGCGTCGTGGAACAGGCCAGCGAAGAGGAACTGGCGGATGCCGCGGCGCTCGGAGACAAGACAGGGATGTTCAACTGCCCGCACACCGGGGTGGCTCTGGCCGTGTTGATCAAGCTGCTGAAGGCGGGAAAAATAGACAAGGGCGAGCGGGTGGTGGTCATCTCCACCGCGCACGGTTTGAAATTCGTTGAAATGAAAGTCAAGTATCACCAAAAGGAATTGGGCTTTCCGTCTCATCACGCGAACCAGCCGATTGAGCTGCCGGCCCGCCTGGATGCGGTGAAGGACGCTCTGAAGCACGCGCTCTTGAAAGGGATTCTGTAGGATGTCCAAACCACCTGTCAAAAACGGCGGGGACGCCACGCGGCGGCGTCCGGCCGGCGCAGCGCGGCGGTCCCAACGCCGGGGATCCTCCACGCTTGCCATTCACGGTCGCGAACGCCGGCGCAAGGCGCACCACGCGGTCTCGACGCCGATCGTCCAGACGTCGAACTTCAGTTTCGAGTCCATGGCGGAAGTGGTCGAGTTCATGACCGCCAAAGGGCAGGGGCGGCTGATCCGGGAGCAGGAATACGGTCGCTACGGGAATCCGACGCAACAGGAAGCGGAACGGAAACTGGCGGCCATCGAAGGAGCCGAACGGGCCATCCTGTTTTCCAGCGGCATGAGCGCGGTGATCCTGACGCTGATGGCCTACATGAGGCGGGAGGGCCACATTATCTTCACCAGCGATTGTTACCGGCAGACGCGGGATTTCGCCAAGGATTTCCTCGGCAAGTTTGGAATCCAGAGCACGCTGGTGTCCCCCACGGCCGAGGCCATTGAAAAAGCGATCCGGCCCGCCACCAACATCATCTTTACCGAATCGCCCACGAATCCCTGCCTGCGGGTGCTGGACATTCCAGCGGTGGTCAAAGTGGCCCGGCGCCGCGGTGTGTTGACGATGATTGACGCGACGCTGGCGACGCCGCACAACCTGCGGCCGTTGGAATTGGGGGTGGACATCGTGATCCATTCGGCCACGAAATACCTGGGGGGCCACAACGACCTGCTGGCAGGTGTGACGCTGGGCGGGCAGAAATTGCTGGAAGAAGTGAACAAGGTGCAGCGGATGATCGGGGCCATCGCCGGCCCGTTGAGTTGTTTTCTACTGGAACGCGGTTTGAAGACGTTTCCGTTGCGCATGGAACAGCACAACCGCGCCGGCCAGCAGGTGGCGGAAGCGCTGGAGAAACATCCTAAGGTGGAAAAAGTGTGGTATCCCGGCCTTAAATCGCATCCGGATTACGCCATCGCCAAGGAGCAGATGCGCGGATTCGGCAGCGTGATCAGTTTTCTGGTCAAAGGCGACAACCGGGCGACCCAGAAGTTCATTGACTCGCTGGAACTGTTTTTGATCACGCCCAGCCTCGGCGGCTCGGAAAGTCTTGTGACGCAGATGGCGACGATGTCGTTTTTCGACTACCCGGCAAAGTACCGGGAGTCCATCGGCATGGTGGACAACCTGGTGCGGGTGGCGCTGGGTTTGGAAGACCCCGAGGACCTGGTGGCCGATCTTTGCCAGGCACTGGATCGGATATAGCACATGCATGGCTGGCTTGACGAGCCGCAGCCCGCTAATCCGAATACGGTCAATGCCCGCCTTCGCCTGAGGGCTTCCGCCTTTGCTACGCTAAGGCGCGACAAGCCGGCGCGGCAGCCTTCGCCCTTGCTGCGCTGACGGCGGCACAGGGCAGGAGTCCGGGCGGCGAAATCCGCACCCAGTCAGACGCGCATTACAAGCCAAAATGATGTTTCGCGAACTCGTGGCCGGAGCCGCTTTTCAGATATTTCTCAAATTGTTGCGCCAGTTCCAACGACTCAAAGGCAGCGTAAAACTTCACCCTCCAAGGCCTGATTTTTGAGGTGTGAGGGCACTTGCCAGCGTTGTGTTCCTCCAGGCGGCGTTTGAGATGATCGGTGTGCCCCCGGTAGAATTCACGAGGTCTTGAAATGCTTTCCAGAATGTAGGCGTAAAACATAAACTTGAAGCGGGATGGCCTGCCATCCGTAGCTCGGAACCCGACCCCGCACCAGTCCTCCTTCGCCGAGCCTACGGAGGACACCATCCTCCGCTCGAAACCGCCAAGGTCGGTTCCGAGCAGAGGATGGTGGAGCCGAGGGGATTCGAACCCCTGACCTTCTCATTGCGAACGAGACGCTCTGCCAACTGAGCTACGACCCCATCCCGTGGACGTGAAAATCCCCCAGTTGCCGCGTAATTGCAAGCGATTTTTCTTGACCAATTCCCGTGCAAGAATTGGCAAAGGACGGTGAGCCGGGAGGGACCTGTCGGCGGACAATCCTCCCGCCTTGCCGATGCAAAGCTTAACGACAAGTAATGCCGGTTACGCTGCGGGGGATCTGGACACAAGGCTCCAAGCGCCTGGAGCGGATGTCCCGGCAAGGGGATGTTTCCACTGCGGCACCCCTTTGGGCGGCGCGGTTTTCACGAGCCGGCAGAAGTCCTTTTGTTGCCAGGGCTGTTTGACGGTCTTCGAGTTGCTCACGGAGAACGGATTGGGGGATTTTTACAGGTTCGGCAGGGCGGCGGGCGTGCGGGCAAAGGAGGCGCTCAAGGAGGAGGAGTTCGGTTATCTGG
This sequence comes from Verrucomicrobiota bacterium, assembly GCA_049522055.1. GTDB lineage: Bacteria > Verrucomicrobiota > Verrucomicrobiia > Limisphaerales > Palsa-1400 > JBEKOF01. Next base: position 14,737 of record JBEKOF010000018.1, read on the forward strand.
ATGCCCCCGCCGTGCGGCGGCAGTTGGTGGATTTTGCGGACGAGCGGGTGACGCGAGTGACGTTGCGCGTTCCCTCGGTGCATTGCATTGCCTGTGTCTGGCTGTTGGAGAATTTGTTCCGGCTGAAACCGGGGATTGGCTATTCGCGGGTGAATTTTCCGCGCAAGGAAGTTTATATCACGTTTGAAAACTCGCAGGTGAAGTTGAGCGAGGTGGTGGGGTTGCTGGCGTCGCTGGGTTACGGGCCGGAGCTCAATTCGTCCGATTTGGAAGGGCGGCCGCGGCCTCGGGTGTCGCGGCGGCTGTGGCTGCAACTGGGCGTGGCCGGATTCGCGTTTGGCAACATCATGCTGTTGAGCATTTCGTCTTATCTTGGGTTGGACGCGTTCAGTGGTCCTGGGTTGAGGAAGCTCTTTGGGGACATCAGCCTGGCGCTGGCGCTGCCGGCCCTGGTGTATAGCGGGGCGGATTATTGGCGGGCGGCCTGGCTGGCCTTGCGCGGGCGGGTGTTGAGCATTGAGGTGCCGATTGCGCTGGGGATGGCCGCGCTGGCGGCGTGGAGCACGCGGGAAGTGCTGGCGGGCCGAGGGCCGGGCTACTTTGATTCGCTGGCGGGACTGCTATTTTTTCTGCTCTGCGGAAGGATGTTTCAACAGAAGACCTATGACCGGCTGGCGTTCGACCGCGACTACAAATCGTTCTTCCCGTTATCCATCCTGCGAACGAGCGGGAAGAAGCAGGAGCGCATCGCGCTCTCGGAGTTGCAAGCGGGAGACCGCCTCGTCATTCGACACGGGGAATTGATCCCCGCGGACTCGCGTTTGATTTCCGGCCCGGCAATGATTGATTACAGCTTTGTGACGGGAGAATCGGAGCCGGTGGAGATAACGCCCGGCGGCCATATTTACGCGGGCGGGAGACAGATCGGCGGGGCAATCGAAGTGGAAACGGTGAAAGAAGTGTCGCAAAGCTATCTGACTTCGCTGTGGAACCAGGAGACATTGAACAAGGAGAAGAAGGGTTCGCTGGGCAGCCTGACAAACCGCTACAGCCGGCACTTCACGAAAATTGTTTTGGGGGTGGCGCTGGGGGCGGCAGTTTTCTGGTGGTTCCGGGATGCCAGTCGCTGCCTGTCCTCGTTCGTGTCGGTGTTGATCGTGGCTTGTCCGTGCGCACTGGCGCTGGCGGCGCCGTTCACCCTGGGGACGGCGCAACGGATGCTGGCGCGGCGGAAAGTTTTCCTGAAGAACCCGGCCGTGCTGGAGTCGCTGGCGCAGGTGGACACGGTGGTGTTTGACAAGACGGGGACGCTCACGGCTTCGAGCGCGGGGCCGGTTGTTTTTTGGGGGGAGAAGCTGCGGGAAGAAGAGGAGAGTTGCATCTACGCGGTGGCGCAACATTCCACGCATCCCCATGCGGTGCGGATAGCAAAATCCATGGAGGGGGAACGCGGCGCCCAAACGGTGTTGTGCTTCTCGGAAACCGCCGGTGGCGGGATGGCCGGGATCGTCGGCGGGCGGGAAATTTGGATCGGATCGGCCGCCTGGCTGAAGTCGCGGAATGTGAAGGCGGCCACACCGCCGGCCACCGCCGGAAGCGCGGCGCATGTGGCCATTGATGGGAATTACCGGGGTTGCTACACGCTGGCGAGCGCGCTGCGGCCCCAGGCGGAGGAAGTCATCCGGCAGCTCTCGGGAAAATACGAGCTGGCCTTGCTGAGCGGCGACCATGAGAAGGAGCGGGAACGGTTTGAGGAGTTGTTTGGAAGGGGCGGCCAGTTGCATTTCAACCAAAGCCCGCTGAACAAGCTGGATTTCATCCGGGAGCTGCAAGGCCCCGGCAAGAGGGTGATGATGGTCGGCGACGGGCTGAACGATGCCGGGGCCCTGAAGCAAAGCGACGTGGGGGTGGCGGTCGTGGAGAGCCTGAGCGCGTTTTCGCCGGCCAGCGATGTCATTATGTCGGCGCAGATGGTGCCGCGGCTGGCTGAGGTGTTGCGCTTCGCCAAATCGGCGGTGGGGGTGGTGCGGCTGAGCTTTTTGATTTCGGCCCTTTACAATGTCGTGGGGATCAGCCTGGCGGCGCGGGGGCTGATGTCGCCGGTGATCTGCGCGATCCTGATGCCGGTGAGTTCGGTGACGGTGGTGGCCGTGGGCTGCGGACTGACGAGGCGGCTGGGACGCGGCCTGGAGTGTGGAGAGAACGCCCAGGAGGAAGGCCAGGCATGATTGTCATTTTTCTATTGATTCCTTTGAGCATCGTGGTGGCCTCTGTTTTTCTGCTGGGGTTCATTTGGGCGGTGCGGTCCGGGCAGTATGAAGACACCAGTACGCCGCCGATGCGGGCGCTGATGGAGGAGAGCCAAACAGAAAAAACGGAGAAATCGGAGAAATCGGAGGAATGCGAGAAAGCGAATTCATGATGAAGGCAGCGGCACCAAATACGGAAAATAAACAGCCACAAGGACTTGCAGGCGCGGTGGAGGGCTTCAAGTACGACAACCGGATCGTGCGGGCCTTTGCCATCGCCACGGTGGTGTGGGGCGTCATTGGGATGAGCGCGGGATTGCTGTGCGCGCTGCAGCTTTTTTACCCGAACGCGAATTTTGAGTTTCAATTTGTGACCTTCGGACGATTGCGGCCGGTGCATACCAACGCGGTGGTATTCGCCTTTGTGGGCAACGGGATGTTCATGGGGATTTATTATTCGGTGCAGAGGCTGTGCAAGGCGCGGATGTTCAGCGACAAGTTAAGCTGGGTGAATTTTTGGGGCTGGAACGGGATCATAGTGGCGGCGGCGATCACGCTGCCGCTGGGCTTCACGACGAGCAAGGAGTACGCGGAGCTGGAATGGCCGATCAAGATCGTGCTGGCGATTATCTGGGTGGCGTTCACGATCAACCTGCTGGGCACGCTGGTGAAGCGGCGGGAGAAACACATTTATGTGGCGATCTGGTTCTATATTTCGACGGCCTTGACGGTGGCGATACTGCACATCGTCAACGGGCTGGAAGTGCCGGTGAGTTTTTGGAAGGGGTACTCGATATACGCGGGGGTGCAGGATGCGCTGGTGCAATGGTGGTATGGGCACAACGCGGTGGCGTTCTTCCTGACGACGCCCTACCTGGGGCTGATGTATTACTATCTGCCCAAGGCGGCGAACCGGCCGATATTTTCGTACCGGCTTTCGATCATCCACTTTTGGGCGTTGATTTTCATCTACATCTGGGCGGGGCCGCATCATCTGCTTTACACGGCGTTGCCGGACTGGGCGCAATCGCTGGGGATGGTTTTTTCGGTGATGCTGGTGGCGCCGTCGTGGGGCGGGATGCTCAACGGGCTGCTGACGTTGCGCGGGGCGTGGGACAAGGTGCGGCAGGACCCGGTGCTCAAATTCATGGTGGGGGCGGTGACGGCCTACGGGATGGCGACGCTGGAAGGGCCGGCGCTGGCGATCAAGACGGTCAATTCGCTATCGCATTACACGGACTGGACCATCGCGCACGTGCATACGGCGGCGCTGGGCTGGAACGGGTTGTTGACATTCAGCGTACTGTATTGGCTGTTCCCGCGGCTCTACCGCACCCAGCTCTGGTCCACGAAACTGGCCAACACGCATTTTTGGATCGCGCTGCTGGGGATGATGTTTTACGTGATCCCGATGTACATCGCGGGGATCACGGAGGGGATGATGTGGAAGCAATTCAGCACGGACGGTTTTTTGCAATATCCCAATTTTCTGCAAATCGTGCTGCAGATCGTTCCGTTTTACCGGCTGCGGGCGATCGGGGGAACGATCTATATTATCGGGGTGTGGCTGATGGCGTATAATTTGTGGAGGACGGCGCGGGCGGGGCAGTTCGCGCCGGAGGAGGAGGCGCAGGCGGTGTCGTATCGGTCGCAGCCGGTGGCGCAGGGGGAGGAGGCTTTCAACCATCGGTGGCTGGAATCCAAACCGATCCTGCTGACGGGGCTGGCGCTGGTGGCGGTGCTGATCGGGGGGATGATCGAAATCATCCCGATGATAGTGATCAAGGAGAACGTGAAGACGATTCCGAGCGTGAAGCCGTACACGGCGCTGGAGTTGATGGGCCGGGACATCTACATCCGGGAAGGGTGCCTGGCCTGTCATTCGCAAATGATCCGTCCATTCCGCTCGGAAACGGAGCGGTACGGGGAGTACTCTAAGGCGGGGGAATTTGTGTATGACCATCCGTTTCTGTGGGGTTCCAAAAGGATCGGGCCGGATTTGCAGCGGATCGGGGCGAAGTATCCGGACGCGTGGCATTACAATCATTTGGACGATCCGCGCTCGACCTCGCCGGGGTCCATCATGCCGCGCTATTCCTGGCTGCTGACCCAGGAACTGGACATCACGTCGCTGCCGGCGCGCATCAGCGCGATGCGGCGGGTGGGGGTTCCGTATCCGGCGGGATATGAAAGCAAAGCGGCGGCGGACTTGAAGCAGCAAGCGGGAAAAATCGTGGAGAACCTGCAAGTTGGACAAATCAAGACGCAACCGGACCGGGAGATCATCGCGGTGATCGCGTATTTGCAGCGGCTGGGAACGGACATAAAATTGGAGCCAAAAGCGACGGCGGAGGCGGGGAGCGGGCTGCACGCGAGCAACTGAAGCAAAGCCTATGAACCAATTGATTGAGAAACTGGGAGGGATCGAAGCCATCGGGATTTTTTCGATCTGCCTTTTCGTGGCGGTTTTCACGGCCTCGATGATTCTGGCGTTCTGCCTGAAAAAGCCGTTTTTGAAGGCGATGGGCAAGCTCCCGCTTGAAGAGGAACAAGCCCCGGACAAAACCTCCGAATCCAACCCGTTATGAGCGAGCAATACGACCCCTTCAAAGACCCCTTGCTGCTGGAGCACGAGGCAGACGGCATCCGCGAATTGGATAACAACCTGCCACGATGGTGGGTCTGGCTCTTTAATCTGAGCATCGCTTTCGCGGTGTGCTACATGGGGTATTACCACGTCTTCCACCTGGGAGATTTGCAGGCGGCGCAATATGTCAAGGAAAGCAGGCTGGGGGACGCGGAGAAAGCCAGGAAGTTGAAGGAGTTTGAGGATTTGCTGCCGACGCTCAGGCCGCTGACGGACCCGAACATCCTGGTCCAGGGGAAGGGGATTTTCCTGCATAATTGCGCGCCGTGCCACCGGGCGGACGGCGGGGGCCTGGTCGGCCCGAACCTGTGCGACGATCACTGGATCCACGGCTCGAATTTTGTGGACCACCTGCGGGTCATTGTCAATGGCGTGCCCGGCAAAGGGATGTTGACCTGGCGCGGCGTGCTCAAGCCGGCGGAAATCCACGCCGTGGCTAGTTACGTTTACTCGTTGTACGGGAGCAACCCGCCCCATCCCAAACCGCCGGAAACCCCGGGCCAGCCGGCGGCGCCGAATCCTTACGAGTGAGTTATGTTTCAGCTTGATGCTCAAGAATTTGCGCATTTGAAGTCACAAATTGTGACTTCAAGTTGGGGCGGCCTTCGGCGGGTCCGTCCTTACGCGTTTAGTGAACAAGGCGTAGCCATGCTTTCCAGCGTCCTGCGCAGCAAGCGAGCGATCCACGTCAATGTCGAAATCATGCGCACATTTGTCCGGTTGCGCCAACTGCTGGCCACGCACGCCGACCTAGCCCGCCAGCTGGAAGCTTTGGAAAAGAAATATGATGCGCAATTCAAAGTCGTTTTTGATGCGATCCGCGAGCTGATGAAACCGCCTGTCCCCGAACGGCGCGAAATCGGTTTTCATACTGGAACTAAAAAGCTCCATGAACGATCTGGCAGCACAGCAGGCCAAATGCGGTCAGCCAAAAGGGCTCAATGAGCTACGAAAGCAAAATGCTTGTACAGCGCAACAAAACCAGAAATCGTCTCACCGCAATCCTTGCGAGTGAGATTTGACATTCGCTGGAATGCACGCAAAATGAATGAGGCGCAGCGAACCGCACCGGCGATTCGAGGCGCACGAGGCAAACGGTTGCCCTAGCGGACAATCACAAAATGAACCGACTGCTTTTTGGCGACAACATGAACTGGTTGCGGGACACAAAATTGTTTCCAGATGCCAGCGTGGACTTGGTTTATCTTGACCCGCCGTTCAATTCCAACGCGGATTACAATGTGCTTTTCCGGGAGGCGTCGGGAGAAGCGAGCCAAGCGCAATTTCACGCATTTACAGACACGTGGCATTGGGCGGACGCCAAGCAAACGTATGATGATTTTGTGGACAATTGCACGAACACAGTGATTGTGGATGTGATGCAATCCCTTTACGCGTTTCTTAGAACATCGCCCATGATGGCCTATTTAGCGATGATGGCCCCCCGCCTGACGGAACTGCATCGCATCCTAAAACAAACGGGCAGTTTATACCTCCATTGCGACCCGAATGCGAGCCGTTATCTTGGCCTGCTATTAGACGGCATATTTGGCGCTGAAAGATTTCAAAATGAGATTATTTGGAAACGAACCAGCGCCAGAAGCGACTCGCACAGGTGGAATCATATCCATGACACGATTTTGTTTTATTCGAAGTCGGAACGCTTCACATGGAATACCCAATACACGCCATACGACGAGAGTTACACGGACAGGTTCTATCAGCACGTCGAGGAAAAAACGAACCGCCGTTACGCTTCCGACAACCTCACCGCCGCCGGAACCCGCAAGGGCAGTTCGGGCAAACCGTGGCGCGGAATAAATGTCAAACAAAAAGGAATCCATTGGAAATACACCATTGAGACTCTGGAAGAACTGGACAAGGAAGGGAGAATACTCTGGCCGGAAAAGAAAGGCGGGGTTCCGAGATACAAGCGTTACCTTGATGAAATGCCGGGGCTGGCGGTCCAGTCAATTATTACGGACATTCCACCGCTTTCCGCACAATCCGCCGAAAAGCTCAGTTATCCGACACAAAAGCCAGTGGCATTGCTTGAGAGGATCATTTCATGCAGCAGCAACAAAGGCGATGTGGTGCTTGACCCATTTTGCGGTTGCGGCACAACGGTTCACGCGGCGCAAAAACTTGGAAGGCAATGGATCGGCATAGACATTACTTACCTTGCAATAAACCTCATAAAGCACCGGCTCGAGGATGCTTATGGAGAGGATGTAGCATACGAAGAGAAAGGACAACCGACGGATTTTGAGAGCGCGAAGGCACTTGCTGAACTCGACAAGTGGCAATTTCAGCAGTGGGCATTGTCGCTTGTTGACGCCCGCCCACTCAAGGAGGGCGAGGGGAAAGGCGCGGATCGGGGTGTTGATGGAATGCTTTATTTTTATGAAAGCGAGGAAGCGCGGCAGAAAATCCTTGTCCAGGTCAAGGGTGGCAGTGTGAAGCGAAGTGATATAGCGACGTTGCTGGGGGATGTGAACAACCAAAAGTTCGTGGCGGGCATGTTGCTGACCCTGGAGAAGCCATCCGGCCCAATGCGCCTTGAGGCGGCAGAAGCGGGGCGGTACAAATCCAAAATCTGGCATGACAAGGATTATCCCAAAATCCAGATTTTAACCATCGAGGGATTGCTAGATAAGACCGAGCGAATTGAATCCCCGCCGCAAGGCAATCCGTTTGCCAAAGCACAGCGCGAAGCCAAGCCTGAAAAACAAGGAGGGTTGAAATTATAATCCTGACGAGTGAGGCCGGATGAAACGAAAAACTTAGGATGAACGCCACTGCGCCAGCTTCCCCACCGCTCTACGACGGGCCACCTGGCGGCAAGCCGGAGCGGAGGGATTTTCGGGACGATCTGGCGACAGCGGATGAGCAGGGACGCCGCCAGTGGGTTTACGCCCGCCAACCGCAGGGCCGGTTCTATCAGCGGCGGATTTATCTGAGCTGGCTGCTGCTGGGCATCCTGTTTGTCAATCCGTGGGTGAGGATCAACGGGAATCCGTTGCTGATGCTGAATGTGGCGACGGGGCGGTTTTCGATACTGGGCCGGATTTTTTGGCCACAGGACATGGCGCTGCTGGCGATCGCGCTGCTGCTCTTTTTCACGGGGATCATGATTTTCACGGCGGCGTACGGGCGGCTGTGGTGCGGCTGGGTCTGCCCGCAAACGCTGTTCATGGAAATGGTGTTCCGGCGGATCGAATACAAGATCGAAGGGGATTCGCGCGCGCAACGGGCGCTGGCGGCCGCACCGTGGACCGGGCGCAAGATCGGACTCAAGCTGGCGAAGCAGGCCATTTTCTTCGGCCTATCCTTTGTCATCAGCAATCTGCTGCTTAGCTACGTGATCGGGAGGGACCAACTGCTGGGCATAATAACGGACAGCCCGTCGCGGCATCTGACGGGGCTGGCCTACCTGCTGGCGTTCACGGGGGTGTTTTACGCGATATTCGCGCGATTCCGGGAGCAGGCGTGCACGTTTATTTGTCCTTATGGGCGGTTTCAATCCACGGTGATAGACGAGAACACGGTGGTGGTGGCCTACGATCACCAGCGGGGCGAACAACGGGCGCGGTGGGACCGCCGGCAATCGCTGGCCGAGCGCCGCCAGGCGCGGCACGGGGATTGCGTGGATTGCGGGCGGTGCGTTTCGGTGTGCCCCACGGACATAGACATCCGCAACGGCATCCAGATGGAGTGCATCCATTGCACAGTGTGCATGGACGCGTGCGACGGGGTGATGGAGAAGCTGGGGCGTCCGCGGGGACTGATTCGCTACGCGTCGCTGAACAGCATCGAGCGCGGGGAACCGTTCAGGGTGACGCCGCGGATGTGGGGCTACGGAGCGGTGCTGGCGGTGCTGATCGGGCTGTTTCTGTTTCTGGTGCTGACGCGGCCGAACGTGGAAGCGACGCTGCTGCGCACGCCGGGAGATTTGTTTGAGCAAACGCCCAACGGGGACCTGGTGAACCTTTACACGGTGCAACTGGTCAATAAGACTTCGCGGCCGATCCCGGTTGAACTGAAGCTGGAGAATGTGGCCGGGACGCTTTCGATCATGGGCAATCCAAAGCCGGTGGTGGCCGGGGAACAAATGCTGGAGACTTCGATCTTGATTGAGATGCCGGCGGAAATGCTGCGGGGCGGGCCGAAAAAGTTCGATGTGGGGGTTTATTCGGAGGGGCGGCTGATGCAAAGGGTTCACACGACGTTTATTGGACCGCGCAACTGAAGAGGCGATTATGAGATTATTGCCCAAGATTCAAAATCCCTGGCCGGTGGGGCTGGTGGTTTTTTTCATCCTGTTCGGGGCGTACATTGTGGGATTTGTCATTTTCGCCAGCCGGCAGAAAATGGACCTGGTTCGAGAAGACTACTATGACCAGGAAATCCGGTTTCAGCAGCAGATTGACCGCGCGCAACGCAGCGCGCCCATCCTGGCCGACGCGGACATCCAGTACGACCGCGCCGGCGACCAGGTGACGGTGAGCCTTCCGTCGGTGAAGCAAAAGGACATTTCGGGGACGGTTTCATTTTATCGCCCGTCGGACGCGGACCTGGACCGCAACGTGAAGCTGGGACTGGACGGGGCCGGACGGCAGAGCGTGAGCGTGCGCCTGTTGCGGGCCGGGTTGTGGAAGGTGCGAGTGCAATGGAGCGCGGCGGGCCAGGAGTATTTTTTTGAAAAGCCGATAGTCATTAAAAGGACGGGGGCATCGTGAATATGCTGGCGGCATTTCTGCTGGGCCTGGCCGGCAGCCTGCACTGCGCGGCGATGTGCGGCCCGCTGCTGCTGGCGGTGAGCGCGGCGCGACGGCAAAATCTTTCCCCGGCGGCGGCAGGATATTACGGGGGGGACTTGCTCCACGGCCTGGCCTACCACGGGGGACGCCTGGCCACCTATGTTTGCCTGGGGGCGGTTTCGGGCTTGATCGGGGCGGCGTTTGTGCTGGCCGGTTTGCAACGGTGGGTTTCCATCGGGGCGGGAGGACTGATCCTGCTGGGAGCGCTGACCTCGTTGCGCGCGCGCTGGAGCGGCCTGGCCGGGAAGGCGGTGGGCGCGGTGAAGAGCAGGTTTGGCCGGTTGCTGGGCCGCCGCGATCCGGGCGCGGCGGCGCTGCTGGGGGGCTTGAATGGATTGTTGCCGTGCGGGTTGGTCTATGCGGCGTGCGCGGCGGCGGCCGCCAGCGGAAGCGCGCGCGCCGGCGCCGGCGCCATGCTGGCGTTTGGGCTGGGGACGGCACCGATGACGCTGACGATGAGTGTGGCCGGAAAGGCGGCCGGTTGGGTAAGCCCGTGGCGTCTGAAACGGGTGGTGTTGGTTTGCGCGACGACGGTCGGCGTGATGCTGATTGTGCGCGGACTGGGGCTGGGGATTCCGTATCTGAGTCCGCATTATCTGGACGGGCAGGGGCCGACGTGCGATTGCCATAGCGCGATGTGAGGTTATGTCCGAATGCAATCGGTAAGGCGCGGGGATTCAATGCAGACGCCGCAAGCCAGCAACCAATGCGCTGGGTCTGAATTGAAAATCTGTCATTGAGAATTTGTCATTTGTCATTCAGCAAGACGATTCGGAAAACTTTGCCGAGAATGCGCAATTCTCGTGGATAGTACTGCAGCGCGGCATAGCCGCAGTGAAAAGGAATTAACCACGGATGGCCCGGATTTCACGGATTTGAAACTGTTTTAATGTCAATGGGTGGCGGCGACCTCGAAGACGGCGGCCAGGAGCATCAACTCGGGATGGGCCATGGATAATTTGGGCAGGACAACGCGGATGCGGGAACGGTAGGCGGCGAGTTTTTCGCGCAGGGGCTGGAGATTTTCCACCTTGTCCCACTGAAGTTTCTTGAGGTCGAGCACCAGTTTGCTCTTGCACTCGGCGAGCGATTTCTGGATGCGCGCGCCGAGGGCTTCGGCATCCGAGGAAGTGAGCTTGCCTTCCAAGCGCATCCAAACTTCTTTTTTGGCGTGGCGCAATTCGACCTGGACGGAAAAATCGGGCCAGGCGGCTTTGCGTTGAAATTCCTCCCACATGGCAAAGGCACCCCAGCGGCGGCCGGGGACGCGATAGCTGGTGCGGATTAATTTGGGATGCTGAAGGAGGTCGAGCTTCAAGGTGAGGCCCGTCCACAGGGCGGCGGCGACGCCCAGGACGGATTTGAGGCGCTGGGCGAAGGGCGGCGGTCCCAGTTCGGCATGAATGCGGCGCTCCAAATCGCCAATCCAGCGGCGGACGGCGGCATTGGGGCCGAGGAGGCGCCCGGCCAGGAAGACGGGGTAGGCATAGCGCAACTCGCCGGCGTAATACTCGGCCTTGGCGCGGAGCAGGGGGTTGGGGGAGTTTTTCATTTTTTGCAAGCCCAGCAGGCGGGCTTCCAGAGTGCGGTAGATGCTGGGTCCCAGGCGCTGAAAATCCTCCTTGAAACACCATTGCTGGATGGCTTCGATCTCTTCGGCCGAGAGGGTGGGATGTTTGATCATGGTGCGAAATCCGTCGGCGCGGCGATAGAAGAGGTCCTTGTCGTTGGTATAAACGTCCTGCAAGAGGTTTTCCTTGATGATGCGCTCGTGGAATGGGGTGCCGGGGACCGGGCCGTAAATGAGGAACTGGGCCAGGGCGGGCTTGAGTTGCATCAGGCCATCCAGCTCCTGAGCGACGACTTCGCGGTTCTGGTAATCAAATCCGACGATCATGGAGGTGAGGATGGTGATGCCGTGCTCGCGAAATTCGGTGAAGATATCGGCGATGGGGCGGCCTTGTTGCTTGGCATAATGGGAGCGGGTGCCCTCGTAGCCAATCCAGAAGCCGTCAATGCCCATTTCCAGGATTTCGGCCACGGTGTACTGGCTGATGGCCTTGACGCTGGAGAATGCGAAGATGGAAAGTTTTTTGCCGCCGGCGATGACGCAATCGCGGAACTCCATGGCGCGCTTTTTGTTGAGGAGAAAATCTTCATCGAGAATGAGGAAGACCAGGTTGGGGTCGGCGGCCAGATAGCGTTCGACGACGGCATAAATATCTTTGCCTTCCGGGAGGAGCTTGATGTGTTTGCGGGCAAAGAAGTGGGAGGTGCAGCAGAAATCGCAGCCGTTGGCGCAGCCGAGGCCGGCAAAGATTTTTCCCGTGCCCGACACCTTCCAGCCAAAGACCTTCAACCAACTGACCAGGAGAGGATGCTTGTAGGGCATGGAGATGGGCGGTTCGCCCAAGAGGCGGCGGAAGAAGGCGACGCCTTCCTCGCGGCAGATGAAATCGCAGTAGGGCTTGAGGACGTCGTCCTTCAAGATGGTGCCGTAGCCGCCGAGGACGATTTTACTCTGAGGGGCGTATTGGCGGATCAAGGCCACGGTCTCCTTCATCTTGTGCATGACGGCCATGAGGAAGGAGACGCCGACGTAATCGTAGCCTTTCTTCAACTCCTTGATGAGTTCGCGCCGGGACGGGTATTGGAGGACGACGGCGGGGGCGTCGAGGTTTTCGGCGATATATTCGAGGGAGAAATAGATGTTGACGGTGCGGGGGCTGAAAATGCCCTGGGCGCGCGTGACCTGGCTGTGGAGCAATTCATAGCCGACGGAAGCCGCATCGCCGTATTTCGGACCCATGGGGCGGCAGACACTGGTGAGAAGAATTTTCATTAAAAGGTAAATATCACTTTGAACAACCCGTTGCGTAACCCTAAGCGCAGTTTGTGAATGCACCTAATTAAATAGCGCAAAAAAGCTCGTCCGAACTTGCCCTGCTGCCGCCAACAAATGCTTGTCATATGCACAAGAAGGACTTTTGATATTGGCGCGTTCCCGCAAAAAGAGGTCGTTATTTGACAAAAACGGTGTAGAGCGGCGCTCGTGCCGCGCCCCATATTAGGCTTATGATAGGAATAAGTGAGATCAAACGAAGCGCCAGGGAAATGGGCGGCAATGGCCACGGTCCCGGGCGCGCCGGGGCGCAAACTGTCGTGACGGACGAAGTGGCGTTCGGGTACCCGAGAGATTTTCTGGAGAATCAGTTTGTCTATCTGGTGATTTCGCCGCGGGCGGGGGGATTGTGCATCGGGGTGAACGTCAACCCGATAATGAAGTGCAACTACCAGTGCTTATACTGCGAGGTGGAACGCACCCGGGGCGCGCCGGCCGCCGGGTTTGACGCTGAAAAAATGGCGGCGGAATTGCAGGGGGCTTTTGAATTGGCGTGCTCGGGCGGCCTGCGGCAACGGGCGCGATACGCGCATTTGCCGGAGGAGCTGCTGCAAGTGCGCCATGTGACGGTGAGCGGGGACGGGGAACCGACTTTGTCGAGCCATTTTGCGGAGGCGCTGCAAACCATCGCGCGCTTTCGGGCGCTGGGCGGATGGCCGTTTTTCAAAATCGTGGTGGTGACCAATTCGACGGCGCTGGACCGGCCGGAAGTCCTGGGGGGATTGACGTGCCTGACGCGAACGGACGAAATCTGGGCAAAACTGGATGGAGGGACGCAGGCCTATTTGAACCGGCTGAACGGCGGGGCGGTCCCGCTGGAAAAAATCATGGACAACATCCTGCTGGTGGCGCGGCGGCGGCCGGTGGTCATTCAGAGCCTGTTTCCGGCGATCGAAGGAGCGGCGCCGCCGGCGCGTGAAATCAAGCAATACGCGCAGCGATTGAAGGAGCTGAAGGCGGCTGGGGCGAAGATTTCCCTGGTGCAAATATATTCCGCGACGCGGCCCATGGCCCGGACGGGTTGCAGTCATCTGCCGATGAAAACGCTGTCGCGGATCGCCCAAACGGTGCGGCGGGTGGCGGGACTGCGGGCGGAAGTTTTTTGAGGCCGGCAAGGGATGGCCGGGTTCCTTCTTTACTCGCGGGGGCGGATTGCGCACAGTGAGGGGGCCTGTGAAGATTCTGGCGCTGACCAATTTGTATCCGCCGCACCACGCGGGGACATTTGACACGCATTGCCAAAGTGTGGTGGAGGCGTTGCGCCTGCGCGGGCACTCGCTTTTGGTGCTGACTTCCTCCCACGGGCTGCGCACCGAACAACGGGACGCGGAAGTGCATCGTTGTCTGCTGCTCAATGGGGCGTTCGGCGACGCGAAGGTAACGGGCATCCAAGCGTTGAGGGCGCAGGAGATGCACAACAACCAGGCGCTGCGGGAAACGCTGGCGGAGTATCAGCCGGAGGTGGTGCATGTGTTCAGTCTGACGGGGCTTTCCAAGTCGCTGATTTTTACCCTGCACCACGCGCGGCTGCCGGTGGCGTATGCAGTGCATGACCACTGGCTCTCGGCCGATGTGCAGGCGGACCCGTGGCTGCGCTATTGGAACGCGCCGTCGCTCCCGCTGCTGGAGCAAGCGGGCCGGGCGGCGCTGGAAATGAGCGGGGAACGGAGCCGGCTGGATGCCACCGCCCCGACGCGGATGATGAAAGGCTACGACCGGCTGCCCGGGCTCTACGGGGACGTCAAGGCCCGGGGCGCGGTGGAGCCGAATTCGCTGGGAGGATTCCGGTTCGAGCGGATTTATTTTTGCAGCCAGGCGCTCAAGAGGCTGACGGAGCGGATGGGATTCGGCGTCAGCCACGGAGAGGTGATTTATCCGGGCATCACCAGCGCGTATGTGGGGGAGATCAAGCCGGCGGCGGCGCCGATGAAGAAATTTCTGATTGTCAGCCGGCTGACGGAGGAGAGCGGGGTGATGACGGCGTTGAAGGCGCTGAAGATCGCGCGGGCGGCGAAGTTGAACGTGACGCTGCATATTTACGGGCGCGGGGAATCGAGTTACGTGGCGACGTTGCGCTCGTTCGTGGTGACGCACCAGTTGCCGGTGGAATTCCTGACGGTGTCGAACCTGAACACGGACATGCCGGCGGTGTACAAGCAGCACGATGTGTTGCTGCACACGCCGGAGTGGGCGGAGCCGTTTCCGGTGACGCCGCTGGAAGCGATGGGCTGCGGGCTGCCAGTAATCGGGACGACTTCCGGCGGGGCGGAGGAGTTGTTGCGCCACGGCGAGAACGCGCTGACGTATCCGCCCGGCGACGCCACCCAACTGGCCGAGCGGATGCAGGAAATACAAATCTCGCGGGCGTTGCGGTGTCAAATGGCGGAAACCGCCCAGGCGGAGGTGCTGACCCGATTCAATGACACTGTGGTGATGGACCAGGTGGAGAATTTTCTCACGGTGTCGCAGGCGCAAACGGCTTGAGGGCGTGTTTTAAAAATGCGCGGCGAGTTGAAATGGTGAACAGGAAGAGGCGCGCAATTGGGGCAAAAGAAAGGCGCCCCACCCGGGGCGCCCCATGAAAACTAACTCTACTACGTTATCAACATAGTCCTCCAAAAGGATTTGTCTGCAAGGGAAGTTCCGATTTGTTTGGTAGGGAAATACACTACAAGCTTTTGCTGGAAGGGGCAGCCGGTTGGCAGGGATCCCGAAGAAGGTGTGGGCGGCCAGGGCGCGCTGACGTCAAGCCGCCAAGTTTTTAATTTATTGGCTGGCGTGTTGGCCCCGGCGCCGCCACATTGAAAAAGTTGGCGGCCGGCACCTCATTGACTTATATGTAATATTATGGAAACAAATATACAGACTGAAGACGCGATTGCGCAAAAGACGCGCGAATTGTGCGAAACCATCATGGAGCAGCCTCAGTTTCAGAGCATCCGCCAACGGGTGGATGCGTTCATGGCCGATCCGGCCGCCCAGAGGCAATACGAGAGTTTGAGCGAAATGGGCCAGCAGCTCCACGACAAACAGCATCAGGGCCAGGCGCTGACGGGCGCGGAAATCGCCGCCTTTGACAAGCAGCGCGACGCTTTTTTCGGCAATCCGGTGGCCAAAGGCTTCCTGGACGCGCAGGATGAAATGCAGCAGATCCAGAAGCAAGTCACCCAGCGGGTGAGCAAGACGCTGGAACTGGGCCGGGTGCCGTCCGAAGAGGAATTGAGCAAAGGCGGCTCGTGCGGCAGCGGTTGCGGCTGTCATCACTAAATCTTGAACGCGGACCCGGCTGCCCAGAGGTTTGTGGAGGAGGCCGCGCGGAGCGGCTACGCCACCGCGCCAGTAAAAACAACGCGGATGCCGCCGGGCATTCCCTACATCGTGGGCAACGAGGCGGCGGAACGGTTCAGCTTCTACGGGATGAGCGGCATCCTGACCACGTTTCTGGCCCACCATCTCCAGGATGCCAGCGGGCATCCGGCCCCGATGTCCGCTGCCGGCGCGGTGGAGACGTATCATCTATTTGTCTCCGCCGTCTATTTCACGCCGCTGCTGGGGGCGTTGATATCCGACGCGTTTTGGGGGAAATACCGGACGATCCTGTATCTTTCGATGGTGTACTGTTGCGGGCACCTGGCGCTCGCACTGGACTCCACGCGGCTGGGTTTGGCGGTGGGGTTGACGCTGATCGCGTTTGGGGCGGGGGGCATCAAACCTTGCGTATCCGCGAATGTGGGGGACCAATTTGGGGCGGGCAACCAACACCTGCTGGCGAAAGTATTTGGCTGGTTCTACTTCGCCATCAACCTGGGGGCGGGCCTTTCGCAATTGTGGATTCCCAATCTGCTGGAGAAATCCGGCCCGCATGTTGCGTTCGCCGCGCCGGGGGTTCTGATGCTGGCGGCGACGGTGGTTTTCTGGCTCGGACGCCGGAAGTTTGCGCATATTCCTCCCCGGCGCGAGACGCTGCTCAAGGAGGCGTTCAGCCCGGAAGGATGGAGGATTCTGGCGCGACTGGGCGTGCTCTACATTTTTCTGGGGATCTATTTTTCACTCTATTTTCAGAGTCAGTCGGCGTGGGTGTTGCAGGCGGACAAAATGGACCGGCATTGGCTGGGGCACGAATGGCTTTCGGCGCAACTGCAATCCATCAACCCGATCCTGGTGCTGGTGTTCATTCCGCTGTTTTCCTACGGGGTGTATCCGCTGGCCGGCCGGGTCTTCCCGCTGACCCCGTTGCGCAAGATTTCCATCGGGTTGTTTCTGATGGTGCCCACGTTTTTGATCACGGCCTGGATCGAACACCAGATCGCGCTGGGTTCGCACCCCAATGTGGCCTGGCAGGGGGCGGCTTATGTCCTATTGACGGCGTCGGAAATCCTGGTATCCATCACGGCGCTGGAATTTTCCTACACGCAGGCGCCCCGGAAGATGAAGTCGCTGATCATGGCGTATTTTTTCCTGGCGATGTCGCTGGGCAATCTATTCACGTCCATTGTCAACAAACTCAATGAAGGCAGGCAAGGCCCGTTGCTCTCGGGTGTCAACTATTACCTGTTTTTCACGGGCCTGATGCTGGCGGCCTCCGTTGTGTTTGTTTTCGTGGCGGCGCGGTTCCAGGTGAGAAACATCATCCAGGACGACGCGCCGGCGCCGGCGTGAGCGGGGCCGAACAAATCTAAATTTGCCACGCCGAATCTGTCCATGAAATATGTGATTATGCGGGACCGACCCGAATGGCCCTTAGTTAAGGGTTCGATAGTTGCGGGGGCGTCCTTTCCAGTAGCGGTTGCGATGGGAGATTTCTACGAAGCGGCGGCGGGGTTGGTTGAGTAATGGGTAGGCTTTGGG
>JBEKOF010000019.1:0-32200 GCA_049522055.1 Verrucomicrobiota bacterium
ACCGTCACGCCTTGCAGCCAGAAGGTGGCTTTGGCGTAGCCGTTGGTGTTGTCTATTTCAAACGCATCCGCCAGGTTGGCGGTCTGTCCCGTATTGAGGTTGGTCACGATAATCAAGCCGGTAAACTGCGACCAATCGCCGCCCATCCAACTGCGAACGAAGTTGGCCACCACCGTGAGCGTGCCGCCTCCGGTCAACTTGCTTAACAGCCCGGGGCTGCTGGCCGTGCGCGGGTACATCAGCAGCGTTCCAGTCTGGTTGGTGGGAACCACCAAGGGATTGTAAAAAATGTTGTAATCATCGGAATTGAGGAGGCCGTATCCGTACAATTGAAGGGCGGGGAAATTGGTGCCCATGAATGTGACCGCGCTGTTGGTGGACCCAAGCGCGCACTTCCCGGCTCCATTATTGTTGGCATTTTGGGAGGCTAATGCCAGCGTGCCATTGCTGATCACCGTGCCGCCGGTGTAACTGCCCGCGCCCCCCATCGCCAGGGTGCCAAGGCCGATTTTTATCAACCCGCCCGCCCCCGCCACCGCCCCATTATTGGTCAGGGTCGTCGTGGCGTTGGTCACATCCACCGTCGCTTCACCCAGGCTGGTCATGCCGTGGTCCGTGCCGGCCGAGGCGCCAGAAAAACGCAATGTCCCTGCGTAGAAAACCATGTTCGACGGATCGTTGTTCGCCGCCCCCAGGGGGCTGGGCTCCAGGCTGTTGTTCATATTGGTCACCTCCACGACGCCCTCGCCAAAAATCGTCGCTCCCGCATAGCTGTTGCTGTTCAGGATCGTCAATGTGCCGGTGTTGGTCTTGATCAAACCGGTGGAACCGCTCAGATTGCCCAGGCCGGTGCCGTTGTCGGTGAAGGTGTAATTCTCCGCCGAGTTGCTCACCACCACCGTGGCCGGGAACAGGGTGGTGGTCAGATTCACGGGCGGACTCGCCGAGCCGGAATCCGTGAAGAGCACGCTGTCCCCGGGTTCGAACGCGAAGGGGGTGCTCCCGGCCGCCCAATCGGTCGTCAGGTAATCCCAATTGTTGTTCACCCCGTCACCCACCCAGGTCAGATTTGTCGCCGGGGGCAGCGGCTGGATGACGACCCCAATTTCATTGGGGGTGACGCTGGTGATGTTGGTCACCACGCCGCTGAAAAACACCGTCCCGCCATCCGCCAGGGTGAAATTGTTGGTCCCTCCATTGATGGCGCCATAGCTGATCAACGGGTAAACGCCAGGGGGAATTTGTCCGCCGCCCAATTCGCTCAGGGTGATGGTGTTGGCGCCGGACACGTTCAGCGTGCCCACGACATTGATGAGGTCGGGGTTGCCGCCGGTGCTCAGCATAAACTGATGGTTCACGCCGCCGGTTTCGGTCAATCCGTTGCTAATCGTCAATGTTCCAGTCGCGCTGGAACCGCCCGGGATGATGGTGCTGCCGGACGCGGGAGAAAGACTCCCATTTATTGATCCGCTGCCGCTGAGGACTTGCCCGGAATTGAGCGCCAGCGAGCCGGTGCTCACGCCGGTAACATCCAGGACCGCTCCGGCATTTATGAAGATATTGGTGCTGTCGCCGATGGAGCCGTCCGAGCCTGTCACATTGGTCAAAAGGAGCGTGCCATTGCTGATAGTGGTGGCCCCGGTATAGGTGTTTTGGCCCCCCAGAAACCAGGCGCCGGCGCCGACTTTGGTGATGGAAGCAATGCCGCCACTCGGATTCTCAATGGTCCCGAAAAACAGGCTCGTGGTGTTCTTCCAGCCCACACGCCAAGTCGGATTTGGCGTAGGTTTGGAGACGGCGCCCAGCGTGGCGAGCGTGGTCAGGTTGGTCGCGTCCAACTCGCCGATATCAAAATTCGGATTGGACGAATACGTTCCAGCGTCCGTGCCGCCGTCCAGGTCCGCTCCTCCATTGAGCATGATCACCGCATTGGAATATCCCGTGGTGGTGGCAATGCGGAAATTGCC
Organism: Verrucomicrobiota bacterium; assembly: GCA_049522055.1. GTDB lineage: Bacteria > Verrucomicrobiota > Verrucomicrobiia > Limisphaerales > Palsa-1400 > JBEKOF01. Next base: position 1,968 of record JBEKOF010000019.1, read on the forward strand.
GGTGATATTGATGGTGCCGGTGAAGGCCGACCAATCGCCCGAAAAGGCCCCGCGCACGCCTGTGGCGGAAACATTCAAGGTTCCGGTTCCCGTCAGCGGGCCCCCTTCATCGCCGCGTTGAAAAACTTCCAAAGTGCCCGTCTGCCCGGCGGGAACAATCAGCGGGTTGGAGAAGGAGAATGTCGTGCTGCCATCATCGCCATTATTGTGGTACAACGCCAAGGTCCCGCCATAGAAAGTGATCGGACTGGTGGATGGCCCAAAGCCGGACGCATTCGCCGTCTGATTGGCCGCGGCCAAAACGCCGTTGCTGATGACAGTCCCGCCGGCATAAGTGTTGGCATTCGCCAGAGTCAGGGTGCCCAAGCCAACTTTGGTCAACGCCCCCGCGCCCGCCACCACGCCATTCTCGGTGAGGGTAGTGCTGGCGTTGGTGACATTCACGATCACTCCACCCTGGCTCGTAATCCCGCGATCCATGGCAGCCGAAGCGCCTGAAAACTGGAAGGTGCTGGCGGAGAAAACCAGGTTCGACGGATCGCTGGTCGCCGCGCCGATCGGGCTGTCCAGACCGCCGTTGACCACATTCGTAACCTCCAGAGCGCCCTCCTCAACCAGCGTGATTCCTGTATAACTGTTGGTGTTCAGGATGGTCAATACTCCGCTGTTGGTCTTGATCAGCCCGGTGGCGCCGCTGAGGATGCCCAGGCCGGTGCCGTTGTCCGTGAACGTGTAATGCTCCAGCGTCGAGTTGCTCACCACCACCGCGCCGGGCAGCACCGTGGCCTGCAGCACCACGTTCGTGTTCGGGGCGCCCCCATCGGTGAACAGCGCGCTGTCCCCGGCCTGGAACGTGAAGAAGGTGCCTCCGGCTTTCCAATCCCCGCTGCTGCTGGTGTCCCAATAGTTGTTCACCCCGTCCCCCACCCAGGTCAGATTGGTCGCCGGGCGCGACGCCGGGCTGATGATGACCGCGATTTCATTCGGCGTCACGCTGGTGATGTTGGTCAGGGTGCCAGTGACCCCGACCGCAGTAATAGTCAAATTCGAGTTTGCCCCAGTCAAAGTGCCGCTAAATGATCCGGTGTAGGTGATCAACGGATAAACTCCATTGGGGATCGAGCCTCCGCGAAAGTCGCTCAGGGTGATGGTATTCAGGCCGCTCAAGGCAAGACTCCCGGCGACGGCGATCAGGTCATTGGTGCTGCCGGGAGCAGAAAGACTGAACTGATTGTTGACACTGCCGCTTTCGGTCAATCCGCCGTCAATCGTCAAGGTTCCAGCCGTGCCGGAGCCGCCCGGGCTGAGCGAGCTGCCGCTTCCGGCCAGAAACGGGCCGTTATTGGTCACAGTGCCCGTGCCGGACAGCGCTTGGACCAGGGTGAAGCCGCTGCCCAGTTGCGACACATCAAACGTGCCACTGCCGGCGACGTAAATCGGGCTTGTCAGCTTGCCGGTCAGCACCAGATCGCCGTTGGTGATGCTGGTCGTCCCGGAGGCGGTGTCCGCGCCGGAGTAGGTGTTGGTGCCGCCCCCGGTGATAATGGTCGCGCCCGCGCCACTGATGTTAAAGGCAACCGGATAGCTATCCGGCCGGTTAAAAATCAGGGATGCCCCGCTGGAAATAGCCACTCCGCTGGTGCCGGATAATCCGCTGGCGCCCGCCAAGCTTGCATCCACATTGCCGTCGCCGATTTGCAATGCGCCCGAACTGACGGTGGTGGCTCCTGTATAGGGGCTGACGTTGGTCAATATGAGGATGCCCGTGCCGGTTTTTGTGAGCGAAGAGGCGCCTTGAATTGTCCCCCCAAACGCGTTGGTGATGTTCAGCCCGCCAATGACATAATTTTCCGGCTGCGCCAACTCCGTGTTGGGGCCGCCATACACCGCTCCAAAACTGGTCGTCGTCCCGCTGTTCTTTTCCGTGAAATGACAACTGCCGCTGCCCAGGTCCAGCGTCATCAAGGCATTGCCCAGGTTCGGACTGCTGCCGCCGTTGTTGAAGCGGATGTTGCCGGCGCTGGCCGTGCCGGAAGCATTTGTCGTCACCACAATTGCACCCGTGAAGTTATTCATGCTTCCAGAGGTGGCGGTTCCCGCGGCGTTGTATCCATTGCCGCCGAATGTCAGGGTCAAACCACTCGCCGCATTGGTAACAATCACAGTGCCGCTGCCGGACCATTGACCATCAAGAACCAAAGAGACGCCCCGATTGAACGTGTCTATCACGCACGTTCCGTTCACTGTAAATGCATTGGTAAGGATGCCGCCGGAGGCAAGCGTGCTCAGCAGCAAGGTTGTTCCTGAATTCATCGTCACTCCTCCGACGGTGCTGAAGCTGCCTGCGGAACCGGGCACTATGACTCCGCCATTGATCACCGTGCCGCCGGTGTAGTTGTCGAAGGCGTTGAGGATCACCGTCCCGTTGGTGGGGGCATTGTTATTTATGGTCAGAATTCCAGTTCCCGAAACGACGCCGCCAATCGTCAGCGTCTGGCCATTGGTCACATTCCAGTTCTGATTCGCCCCCAAACCCACCAGACAGCTTAACGTCAGGCTGTTGGTGGCCATGCTCATGTCAATGCCCGACGCCCCCAGCGTCAGGGTGTTGCCGTCCGCGCCGATGACTATTGGCTCGGCCGGATTCAACACCTGCACTCCCTCCCAGCTCGCGGCCCCGCCCAGCGTGCTGGTCGCATTGCCCGGCGTGGCGGTGGTGATGTTTGTGTCCCAAACCGCCACGGAAGTGGCCGACGGCGCCACCCCGCCAATCCACGATGAGCCGACGGTTAGCGGGCCGCCAGTATCCGCGTTGGTGACACTGGTTGCCCGTGCGACGGGCAAACTTGAACACAGCATTGCGACAAAGAAACAACACGGGCGAATAACTACTCTAGTCTTCATAATAACGGGAAAGTCTGGGCTTTTTTGCTGGGCTGCTTTGGTTAAATATGCTTTAACCGTAAGCGATCAGGCACAATATGCAAGTTTCATCTTCGGGCTTTTGTGCGGCTTTTTTTTGCCCTCCTTGCAGCTTATTTTGCCTTCCACGGCGGGCGCAAACGTGCTTCACGGTTGCCCTTTCGCAGGCGCCTTCGAATCTCAACTCCTAAATCTCCCAGAACGGTTTGACCCTGGCTTCGATCTTCTCAAATAATTGCGCCACATCCGGCGGCACTCTTTCCATCACCTCCGCGATCCGCCCGCCCAGTTGGCCCTCATACTCGCCAATCTTGAATTCGGCCAGAAGTTCGCGCAGCGCCTTCTTTTGGTCCAGCAAAACCAGGGCCGGATCCAGCCGCGCCTCCAATTCGGTCTCGGACAGGGTGATGGCGGGAAAGGCCTTGCGGATGGCTTTGGCGTCCAGCAGCCAGCCTTCCATCTCCGGAAAATCCAGCGTCACAATTTGATCCTCCGCCAGCTCCAAATGCCGCGTGATGGTCCGGCGCGCCTCGGTGCTCCCGTTCCCAAACACCGCCATCACCAGCGTATGCACGAACCGGCTCAAGGCCACCCGCGCGTTGGCATGGTAATTCAGATTGTCCGCCCCGTCGCATGAGAGAAACTGCACGCCCACGCGCAAACCGTGCTTCTTCGCCCAGGCCTCATACACCGGCACCTGGTCCGCCTGCTCCACGAACACCACCGCTTCACATTCGAAACGGAACGACGCGCTGACGCCCAACTCCTCCGCCGCCGCCATCGCGTTGTCGGCCGTCACCGGCACGGCGACCGTGCAGTTGTCCGCGTCGCGCCGGACGACAAACAGGGAAGAGAGAGGACAGGCGGCGGCAATGCCCGGAGCGTGCGTCGCGCCGAAAATGCGTTTGGTGCTCGATTCCGCTCGCAGGAACTGCATCAGCTGGGCCTGCGCCTGGGGATGCAGGCAGTATTCCGGCTCTTCCACGCAGATCCAGGCCCCGGGCGCCGCCAGCACCACCTTGGTAATCAACGCCACCAAGGATCGCGTGCCCGAACTCATTTGGCCCAGCGTATACACCAGTTCATCGTCGCGGGGATCAATCAGCGCCAGGGTGGTCTCCCCGCCCAGCGTCGGCGTGTGCAGTTTGCCCAGGCGCGGCACCAGCCTCTGCACTTGGGCTTCAATCCTCCGAAATTGGCTCGGCTTGTTGTTATACACCCAGTGCAGCACTTCCGGCAATGTGGCCTCCTCCGCCACCTGCGCCGCCTCCCGCCCCTCCCCGCTGGGGATCTGGCTGGGCGGCGACACCCATTCCAGCACAGCGAACTGCCGCCGCACCCCATCGGCTAGTTCGTTGGAGATCGGAAAGACCGCGCCGGTCTCCGGCCGGCCCAGCCGCAGCCGGAACGGCTCGCTCGGCTCGGCGGGAAGTTCGGGCACGACCGGTTCGGAGGGCAGTTCGTCCTGGCACCTCTGGCACAACGCCTCAAGCTGGCCGTAGATGATCTCGGTTCTTTGCGGCACGCTCGTGATGGAAAAAATCAAACAGGGCCGCCCGCCCCGCAAATTGCTGGCGGACAGCTCCTCGGTCACACGGTCCCGGCCTATCACCACTTTCAGCGTCAGCGCGGAGAGAAAATCGCTCGCCAGCGCCTCCTCCGCCGTCATCCTCTTGTTTTCGGCGAAAAGCTGATGAACCAATTCGCTGCGCTTTTCCGCCGCCAGCACGAATTCCAACACAAACTCCATCTTCAGATGCGGCCGCTTCCGGTGGATCACCTGGACCAGTTGGCCCCCGCGCGAGGCCAGCGCGTGCTCGAAACTCGTCGCCGCGTCCGCCAGAAATTGGAAGGCGTCCAGCAGGTTGGATTTCCCGGCATTATTCCGGCCGGTCAGCCAGACCATGTTGTCCAGATTATCCAGCCCGATGTTTTTTACGCTGCGGTAATTTGCAACGACAAAACGCTTCAGTTTAAGGTGGTACAATTCCATTTCTCCCCTTCTTCATAACCCCTTCAACCCTGGAAGTCATCTCATAAGATGGCCTTTAAACGGCCTTCCGCGCCAGCGCCGCCTCCCGTTCCACCAGTGTCGGATGCGAATAGTAAAACCCGCTGTAGATCGGGTGGGGGGTCAGATTGCCCAGGTTCTTCTCGTGCAGTTTGCGCAGGGCGCCGATCAAGCTCTCCGGCCCTTGCACCAGTCCCGCCGCGTAGGCGTCCGCCTCGTACTCGTGCCGCCGCGAAAACCAGTGGAACAGCGGCGAGACCCAAAATGTCGCCACCCCGGACAACAGGGCAAAAATCAGCAGCGCCGGCGCCATCCCCCCCGCCGCAAAGCCAAAGCTCGGCAGGAACCAGCCCTGCCGCGCCAGCGCCGACACCAGATAAAAAGCCAGCAGCCACCCGCCCAGGGCCAGCGCGATGGTCTTGGGCACATGCCCCTTCTTATAGTGGCCGATCTCGTGGGCCAGCACCGACTCCATCTCCCCGGGGTCCAACTGTTGCACCAGTGTGTCAAACAAAACAATTTTGCGGAAGCGGCCCAGCCCCGTGAAAAACGCGTTCGAGTGCCGCGACCGTTTGCTCCCGTCCATCACCTGGATCTCCCGCGCCCGAAAGCCGGCCCGCTCCCCCAGCGCCAGCAGCCCGTCGCGCAAACCGCCGGCGGGCAGGGGCGTGAATTTGTTGAACAGCGGCAGAATCAAAACCGGCGCCACGACCAGCATCACCACTTGGAACGCCGCCAGGCACACCCAGGCCCAAAACCACCACCCCGCTCCCAGCCAGCCCGCCAGCTTCAATATCAACACCAGCAACGGATACCCCAGCCCCAGCGCCAGCAACAAACCCTTCCCCCGGTCCGCGATCCAGGTGGCGGGCGTCGTGGTGTTAAAGCCGAACCGTTCTTCCAGCCGGAATTGCGCGTGCCACTCCAGGGGCAAATCCAGCGCCGCCAGCGCCACCCCAACTGTCAACAGGAATCCCGCCCCCGCCCATGCCGAAGACCCCGCCACCCGCCCAAAGACATCATACAGCCAGGGCAGCGCCCCGCTAAACAGCGCCGCCGCCAGCACCGCCGCGCTCCAGGTCGCCTCCGCCATCTCCAGCCGGCTTTTGGCCAGCGTATAAGCGACAGATTTGGCGTAATTCTCCGGCGTGATCACCTGGACAAAAGCCGGCGGAATCTCCCCCGCGTGATGCCGCACATGCCGTTGATTCATCCATTCCAGCAAAAGCTGCGCGACCCACTTTGTCACGATCAACCCGCCGCATATAATGATCAAAGCCGTGCTCATCGCCGCCGGAATCTAACCGCAAACCCGCCCCGTCGCATCCCCAAAAAAGACGCCCCTAAAGCCTCCGGTTGCAAATAATCCCGGCTGGCCTTAATCTAAACCCGCATTCCCTGCGGGAATGACCATATCAGCCATGGAAACGCCGACTCTCATCCTGGCTTCCGCCTCGCCGCGGCGCGCCGAATTGCTGCGGCAACTGCGGCCCCGCTTTGAGGTCGTCCCCAGCGACGCGGCGGAGGTCCACGACGAAAACCTCAGCGCCGTAGAACTGGCGCAGGTCAACGCCTATCGCAAGGCGCGCGCCGTTTCCAAAAAATTTCCCGACGCCCTCATCCTCGGCGTGGACACCCTGGTCTCCCTCGGACGCCAGCTTTTCGGCAAGCCGCGCACACTGGATGAGGCGCACGGCATGCTGCTCCTCTTGCAAGGGCAGACGCACCAGGTCACCACCGGCGTTTGCCTGATTTATTTGCGCGACCACCGCCAGAAGACTTTTTACGAGCAGACCGACGTCAAATTCCGTCCCCTGACCCTTTCGCAAATCCGCCGCTACCACCAGTTGGTCAACCCCCTGGACAAGGCTGGCGCCTACGCCATCCAGGAACATGCAGGCGCGTTGGTGGAATCCGTCGAATCCATCTCCGGCTCATTTTCCAACGTTGTCGGCCTGCCTCTGGAACGGCTCCGGGTGAAATTGGACGCCTTCCTGGCCGGCCTCGCCGCCAGGCCGACGGCCATCGGCCTCCACCGCCCGCCGCCCATGCGCAAACCCGAACCCCCGCGCCTGGGGCTTTAAGCTGGCGGCGGCCTCCGGTTTGGGCGAGCATCCCCGCCAAGGGTCCGCGCGAAAAATGAAAAAGTATTTGCATGTCATGAAAATTGGCGTCCAGAACACGCTGGTCTATCGCTTCAATTTCTTCTTTCGCGCGGCCGTCTCCCTGCTCCCTTTGCTGGCCACCATTTATCTCTGGCAGACCGTTTACCAGGGCCAGAAGCCGGAGGTGGCCGGTTACACCCTCGCCGGCATGATTTCCTATTACCTCCTGGTCACCATCGTGGATACCCTCACCGCGGTCAACGAGGACGACTGGCAAATCGCCGCCGACATCAAGGACGGCAACATCAGCCAGTTCCTGCTCAAACCCATTGATTACCTGACCTACCGGATTTGCCTCTTTTTTTCCGGCAAGCTGGTCTTCACCGCCGTCTCCCTCGTGCCGGTCGGCATTTTCATCTTTTGTTTCCGCCATTATTTTGTCCCGCCGCCGGGATGGGGGATGTCGGCCTGCTTTCTGCTCTCCCTCCTGCTCACGGGCCTGCTCCAATTCTTCATGTCCTACACCATGGCCCTGCTGGCCTTCTGGCTGCTGGAAGTCTCCACCATCATCTTCATTCTCTTCGCCGTCGAATACATCGCCGGCGGCCATCTGTTTCCGTTGAACATCCTGCCCCCCGGCCTGGCCGCGGCGCTTTATTGCACCCCTTTTCCCTGCCTGCTCTATTTTCCCGTGAGCATTTACCTCGGCAACATCAACGGCCCCGCCCTCTGGCACGTCCTAGCCATCCAGGCCGGCTGGGTGCTGTTGTTTTACTTTCTGGCGCGGTGGGTCTGGCGGCGGGGCATCCGCTCTTACACGGCGGTGGGAGGTTGATGTGAGCGCGAATCTTCCCCCTCCTGATCTTAATCCTAATCGCCTGTCCCCCACAGCTTCAGCGACGGGGGATCATCGGTCTTTATCCGTGAAATCCGTTCGCATCTCTGATGCGCATCCTCCTGTTGTTCCATCTAAATCCGTGGTGAAAACTTTTTCTGGCGCGGCCCGCCGCCACCTGGGCGTTTACCGCGCTCTCTGGCGCAATTCGGTCGCGCGGGAGATGAGCTTCAAGAGCAATTTCCTGCTCTGGATCGTCGTCGAATTGTTGTGGTTCGGCCTCCAGTTGAGTTTCATCGGCGTGATTTATTTGCATACCGACCACATCGGCTCCTGGACCAAATGGCAGGTCATGATGCTCGTCGGGGCCAGCCAGTTCATCCAGCAGATTTTTCAGGCCTTTTTCCTGACCAATTGCATCCAGCTTTCCGAACTCATCCGCACCGGCCGGCTGGATTTCATGCTCCTCCTGCCCGTCAACACCCGCTTCCTCATCTCCCTGCGCCAGGTGGACCTGGGCGGGTTTGTCAACGCCGCCTCCGCCCTGGGCGTGATGGGCTACGCCGCCTGGCAACTGCGTCTGGTCCCCTCCGCGGCCCAGATCGGCGGCTTTTTCCTGCTCTCCGCCGTGGGGATCCTCGTCCATTACTCCTTGATGTTTCTCCTCGCCAGCGTCGCCTTCTGGACCGTCCGGGCACAGGGAATTGTCTGGGGTTACTACAACCTTTTTAACATAGCCCGCCTGCCCGACGCCGCCTTTCACGGCTTCTTCAAGGCCTTCTTTCGTTTTGGCATCCCCATGCTCCTGGTGGCCAACGTGCCCGTCAAGCTGCTCATCAAGCCCCTGGATTCGCCTCTGGACATGCTCTGGCTGGTGGCCATGAGCGCCGCTTGTTTCGCCCTCTCGGAACTCTTTTGGCGCTTCTCCGTCAAACACTACACCAGCGCCAGCGCGTAAGGAGTCGGTAATAAATTAAGGGGGCAGGATGACGCCGGGATCTTGGCGGCTGGCAAGGCGCGAGCGAGGCGCATATCCGCATGGATCTGCAACGAGCGAGCAACGCCGCCAGACGCCAAAAGACCAAGTCAGGTTGACACCTTAATTTATTGCCGGCTCCTAAGCCCATGCAAAGCCTTCCCTCCTCCTATTCCTAATCCTAATCCGTCTTCACCCGTGACCATCCCCGCCTCGCCTCACGAATCCTTGGGGTCCCTCATGCACGTCGCGATGACCGCCAGAGCGGCCCCGATCACGACCGCCCCGACGCCGAAAAGCTTCTCAATGCCGGTGAGCGGAGCCGGATGTTTGCACAAGACCACCAGCGCCACCGCCACCAGCAGCAGGTCCGCGCCAAAGAGATACCACCGGGGAACGCGCGCTCGCGGCGGCGGCGTGATTGCCGGCTGGCCGTTCATCAGCGAGCGCACCCCCGCGCCGGAGGGCCGGGGGTCAGGGGAGCAAATCGAGGGCGCGGCGCCCCGGTTCTCGCGCTTGTCCATGAGCGCGTCCAGTTTTCGTCCGATGACCGGCTTTGGCACTGGCACAGAATACTGCCAGAGCTTCATCGAATCAATGACAAAATGGCGGAAAATTGGAAAAACTGCCGCTCCCCGCCCTCGCGCCCACCATGCCACGCTTGCCACTCCTCCGGCGAACCTGATACCCTCCCGCGCACAGAGGAACGCACAGTTGGGACGTGCCGGAGCATCTGATTTATGAAGATTAAAGAGCCAGAGGTGACTATGGAACTCCGCGCCGTGCGCGAACGGATGGCGCGGCGCATTGAACACAAGGGCGTTTTCGCCTTCTACTGTTCCTTGCGCGGAAGCGCCGCGAAGTTGATGGCCCTGCATCCCTCTCCGCGGCGCGCGGCGCAACCCCGAGGCATCGCGGCCAGAGCGGCCAAACGCCGCGCCTTGGTGGACGCGCTGCCGGAATCCAGCGCGATCCGAGAATTGCGCCGGATTCGCGCGGAAATGATGGCCGAAGAAATCTGAGGAAATTGACAAAAGTCCTTTCGCTTGCAGCCGTCGCCCCCGTCTTGGAAAAATTACTTTAGATCAGGTGGCAGCGAAGCTGGCTCGCCGTCGATGACCATCGCTCATAGCAGGGGTCACCCATTAGCAACTTAGCCGGCTTTGCCGTCGGAAAAAGGAAAAAGGGGTTCACTCATAGTTTGGTTCGTTTTTCATGGCTTCTCAGTCCTTCCTCGCCGCCCCCTTCGCCGTCAACCGTCCTTCCTCGTTGGGTCCTCAGGAAATCCTGCAGGTCCATATCATCCAGAAAAATGTCCTCTCGCCGGTCGTCACGGCTCATCGCCTGGTAAATGGCCCCGGCATATTCTACTCTCATTTTGCGCGGCATGGCAACCCGTTTGCTGGTTCTCTCGACATTCCCAGTGGACAAACAAGCAGAATCTCTAATGGCGTGGCGGAGCATGGTGCTTCAATCCCAAGCGGCTTTGCATTTCATCGCCGCCCCTTTTCTCTGGAACTTAACGGGTCCCTAACGACCCCTAACGGCAATTCTAACGGGTCAAACCTCAAAAATCCCCCATGTTTACGGGGGTCCTAACGGGTTAACGGCTCCAGACCCCCAAAGGGCTCCCTCTCGCCCCAAATCGGCGTCCCGCCATCGCCGCATCGTCAAGCCGAATCAAGGTCAATCAAGGTCAATCAAGGTGGACAAGCCTCTCAACCTCGCTTTCCATTCCCCCGAAAATGTCGAGGAACCTATCTAGGGGCCATTCGGGTCAGTCCCTTTCCAAGCACATTTTCAGAAACGCCGCCTCGTCAATCACCGCGACGCCCAGCTCGCGCGCCCTCTCCAGTTTCGAGCCGGCCCCCGCCCCCGCCAGGACGTAGCCGGTGTTCTTGCTCACGCTGCCGGCCACCTTTCCCCCAAGCGCCTCGATGCGCGCCGCCGCCGCCTCGCGGGTCATCGAAGCCAGGGTTCCTGTCAATACAAATGTCTTGCCGGCCAGCGGCAGGCCTTCTTTTTTCGCCGCCGCCTTTTCGCTCCGGGGTTGGATGCCCAGCGCCGCCATGCGCGATAATATTGTCCGGCCCTTTTCGGAAGCAAAAAAATCCAGCGCGCTCCGCGCCGCCACCGGCCCGATCTCCGTGACGACGGCCGGTTCCTTCTCATTCTTGCTGCGGCTCTTTTCGGCAAACCCCGCCGCGAAGAGCCGCGCCACGGCGGCTTCGATTTCCAATTTCATCTGCGCGTGACGCTCCGGCTCCTGCCGGCGAATCTGCCGCGCCTCCTCGGATTTCTCATGATAGAAAACCACATCCTGGAGAATCCGCGAGCGGGCGACCTCCTCAATGGTTTCGTGAAAGGCGGCAAGTTGCGATGCGGTGGTCTTGCCGATTTCGGGGATGGCCAGCCCGAAAAGCCAGCGCGAGAGCGGCGCGGTCTTGGCGCGTTCGACGGCCTGGAGGGCCTTGGCGGCGTTCTTCGGCCCGAACACGCGCGGCGCTTCCTCCGTGCCCAGGTTCAGCGCCGCCAGCGGTTCCAGCTTCAACTCAAACAAATCCAGCGGCTCCCGCACCAGCCCGCGCTCCACCAGTTTGTCGGCGACAATTCCCCCCACACTCTCGATGTCCAGCGCGCCGCGCGCCGCGAAAAACTCCACCCGCCGCGTGGCTTGGGCCGGGCATTGCAGGTTCTCGCAGCGCCAGGCCACATATTGCGGTTCGCGCCGCACCGCGCCCCCGCACACCGGGCATCTCCCCTGGATATGCTGGAAAAAGTCAAAGGGCGCCGCGCCCGCCGGACGCAGGCTCTCCACCACGCCGACCACCGCCGGGATGACTTCGCCCGCCTTTTCCACCACCACCGTGTCGCCAATGCGAATGTCTTTGCGTTTTATTTCGTCTTCGTTGTGCAGGGTCGCGCGGCTGACAGTGCTGCCGGCCAGAAAAACCGGCTCCAGTTCCGCCACCGGCGTGAGCGCGCCCGTGCGCCCAACCTGCACGGTGATGCCGTTGAGTTTGGTGCGGGCCTGTTCGGCGGCGTATTTGTAAGCGATGGCCCAGCGCGGCGCCTTGGCGGTGTACCCGGCGCGCTCGCGCAGCGCCAGGTCGTTGAGTTTGATCACCGCGCCGTCGGTTTCGTATTTGAAATCGCCGCGCAGCGTGTCCAGTTCGGCGATGGCGGCCAGCAGTTCGGCTTCATCATGGCAAAGCCGGATTTTCTCCGGCGTCCTGAATCCAAGCTCCGCGAGCCAATGCAGCCATTCCCGGTGCGTTTTGGGAACGCGACCCCCTTCGACCTGGCCGGTCCCGTAGAAAATCGCCTCCAGCGGGCGTTGGGCCACAATGCGCGGGTCCAGTTGCTTGAGCGATCCGGCGGCGGCATTGCGCGGATTGACAAACGGCTCCTCCCCGGCGGCCGCCCGCTGCTCGTTCAGTTTCTTGAAGCCCGCGCGCGGCAGATAGACTTCTCCGCGCGCTTCGAGCACGCGCGGCAACGCAAAGCCGCCTTCCTCCATCGCAAAAATCTTCAGCGGGATGGAACGGATGGTTCTCAGGTTGGCCGTGATGTCGTCACCGGTCGCGCCATCGCCGCGCGTCGAGCCGATGGCAAGCTGGCCGCTTTCGTAGCGCAGATTCACCGCCAGCCCGTCAATTTTTGGCTCCACGGTCCATTCCAGCTTCTCCTCAGGAACCAGGCGCCGCACCCGGGCGACAAAATCCCGCACCTCGTCCTGCGAATACGTATTGTCCAGGCTGAGCATCGGCGACGAATGGCGGACGGGTTGGAAAAACTTGACCGGCTCGCCGCCGACGCGCTGGGTGGGAGAATCGGGCGTGCGCAGAGCGGGGAACTGCTTTTCCAGATCGGCCAATTCCCGGTAAAGCCGGTCGTATTCCAGGTCGCTGATGACCGGCCGGGCCTGGACGTAATAAAGATAATCGTGCCGGCGAATCTCGGCGGCCAGTTCCGCGTGCCGCCCCTGCGCTTGGGCCAATGTCATGACGACTGTGCGGTCACGCGGCCGCCATTGCGCGCACATGGGCAATCTCGCCGCCCTGGGTGGAGCGAACTTGATCGGCCATCAAGGTGACAACCGCAATTGTCTCGCCGTCCAAGGAGGTGAATTCGACCTCATAGCCCGCCGCGCGCCGATGCACCAGCACCGCCGTGCCGATGTCGCCCGCGCTCAAACCGTACTCCGGCAAGTCGCACGTCAAAATCACATCATCCAGTTCGTTGATCATACCTGCTTTCGTTGCGGCAAGGGATAGGCTGTCGCCAGACGGGCCACTCGCTCGCCGGTCTCAATAAACCATACCGAGCGAATTTGGGCAACCACGCCGTCGCACAAAGTGAGCGGCCCTTCCACCACCAGACGGGTGCCCAGCACCGTCCTTTCCTGTTTAACCACCTCGGTCTCGCTGGCGTGTGTGCGCAAAGCCTGGGCCAGTTCCTGCCAGCGTTCTGGGGCATAGCCATGACCGGAGAAGAAGCGAGCCTTGCTTTTGCCGGAACGATGATTCGGATCAAGCAGATAAAACACAATTTTCGCTCGCGGCACTTCGGCTTCACTGACCAACGGTAACTTCATTTCGCGGCGTTTTCCTCCATTTTGCCCTCCTCTGCGGTCAGCCCGTTGAGCCTGTCAAGCTCCAGGTCGCTGATGACCGGCCGGGCCTGGACGTAATAAAGATAATCGTGCCGGCCAATCTCGGCGGCCAGTTCCGCGTGCCGCGCCTGCGCTTGGGCCGATGTCATGCCAACTATTTACGCCGTTGCGACTGCCGGAGGCAAATGGTAAATCGCGGAAACTGGCCCTCTGCCGCCTCCTAATAGCCGAAAATCTCCACGCGATTGTTGTTGGCGTCCGTCACAAAAACTCTTGTTCCGGCGGGGTCCACGGCCACCCGCGCCACAAAGTCGAACTGGCCGGGGCCGACGCCTTTGCTCCCCCACTGCGTGAGCAGTTCCCCTTCGCTCGAATACATTCTCACGCAATCCTCTCCGGCATCTACCACATACACATGGCCTCGCCCGTCCACCGCCACATCATGGTTGCCCTGGGACTGCCACGCCGCGAGGAATGCGCCCCCGGCGCTGAACTTCTCAATGCGCCCGTTGCCGCCATCCCCCACATAAACATTGCCGCGTTCATCCACGGCCACGCCCTGGGGCTTTTGCAGTTGGCCGGCGCCTCTGCCCAAAGTGCCAAACTCCTTCAGGAAGACGCCCTCGCTGGTGAATTTCTCCACGCGATTGTTCTCGTTATCCGCCACATAGACATTGCCCGCCTTGTCCACCGCCACGTTGTACGGCAGATTAAATTGCCCAGGTCCGGACCCCAGTTCACCCCACTGCCTTACAAAAGTCCCATCAACGGTGAACTCTTGCACGCGATGATTATGGCAGTCCGCCACATAAATATGATCCCTGCCATCCAGGGCCAGGCCCTGGGGATAACTCAAGGACCCCGCGTCATCCCCAGGCCCGCCCCACTGGGTCAGAGCAACGCCCTGCCCGGTAAATTTCCGGATGCGATTATTGCGCGTGTCGGACACATACACGTTGCCCGCCGAATCCACCGCCACCCCGCCGGGATAAACCACATCCCCAATCGAGAGCACGTAATTGGGCGGAGGATTCGGCAGCCCCAGCACATACTGCTGGCTCAGCCCCGTCAACGCCGTCAGCTCCGGGAATTCGCGCAGGATCCTCTGAAATTGCTCATTGGCCTCGTCGGTCTTTCCAAGCTGCCGGTAGAGCAATCCCAGCCGGAAGACGGCGGTGGCCGCTTGCTCCCGGTCTTTCTCGTAGGCCGCGATCGTGGCCTGATATTCCATCATGGCATTGGTCAAATCTCGATTAGTTTCCAAAGAGGTGACGGGGACTTTCGTAAAATCAATCCGCCCGACATTAGTGCCCAAAGCGGCTAGGTCTCTTACCTCAAAACGAATATCGGGGGGCGAAGGCTGGCCGTTCGCAGCCGTCTCCGGGACGACAATGAAGTAGCCGTTGGACAGGGTGTGGACGCTGTACGGCGGGTGAAGACTGTAACTTGTGATACCGCCGCGATTTGAGACGGTGACGGAAATATTGGCCGGGTAGCCCTCCTGCGATTGCGCCGACGCGTACATCGTATTGCCCTTCGGCAGGTTTGGGCTGGAGGGCTTGTCGGCCATCGCTCCCGCGAGGCTGCTCGCCAAATGCTTGCGATAATCTTCGTAAGTCTGCCCATTGGCCTGGAGCGATTTGATCAAATCTGTCCGGCTGCCGCCGAATCTTTCCTTGATGTCCTGTTTGATGGCCGCATCCACGGCCTGGTCCGTCACCGCCACCTCCGGCGCGGCGGCGGGCTTTTCCGTTTCCGCGTCCGTCAGCGTCACCAAACCCACCGCCAGCAAAAGCAGCCCGGCCAGAGCCGACCAGCGCGAGTGCCGCCGGAATTTCGCGATCATCCAAATGCGCCGCCGCATCTGGGCCTTCTCCTCCAGAATCCCCATCAAGCCGGGCGCCGCCGCCGGGCGCGCGCACAACTCCAGCAGCTTGAGGATCGTTTCTCCATAGGCGCCGCTTTCCCGTTC
This sequence comes from Verrucomicrobiota bacterium, assembly GCA_049522055.1. Classification (GTDB taxonomy): domain Bacteria; phylum Verrucomicrobiota; class Verrucomicrobiia; order Limisphaerales; family Palsa-1400; genus JBEKOF01. The sequence goes on from JBEKOF010000019.1 coordinate 17,404, forward strand.
CCCGGCGCAGGACAGCGCCAGCTCATCGCACGCCAGTTCCCGATCCGCCGCCATCCGCCGGAACCCGAACCACAGCACCGGATTGAACCAGTGCAGGATTTTGCAAACCGTCACCAGCCACAACACCCCCATGTCGCGCCGTTTCACGTGCGCCAGTTCATGCAGAAAAATGTGCCGCAACTCCCCCGCGCTGAACTGCTGCGTCATTCCGGCCGGCAGCAGCAGCGTCTTGCGGAACAATCCATACAGCGCCGGGCTTTTCACCAGGCTGCTTTCCGACAACCGGATTTCCGCCTTCACCCCCATTTGCCCTTTGCAGCTTCCCAACAGTGCGAGCGTTGCCGGATCGGCCACCGGCCGGGGCGCGCCCAGGCGGCGCAGGAACAACATATTCTGCCCGAAGATTCGCCCCGTGAAAAACAACACCCCCGCCGCCCAAAGCGCCGCCCACACCCTCGGCGCCTTCTCCCGGTCAAACCAGCTCGCTCCGGCCGCGGGCGCCTTGGCCGCGGGCGCCGGCGCTGGTTTCATTTCGGAAATTTCCACAATCGCGGGCCTGGCCTCTGTCTCGGCGGCAGCGCCGCGCGGCGCGCGGAAGCCTGTTTCCGGCGCGGTTTGGGGGGCGGTTTGCGGAGCGGCTTGCGAAGCGACGGCTTTCGGAACCGCCCTGTCAACCATCTTTTCCATCCGCGCGTAATTGAAAAGGCTGATCGGGCTGGAGGGCGGGAACGGCAGCGCCAGCCGCGCCACCACCAAAAGCCAGAGCGCGTGCCGCCAGCGGGGACTCAATTGCTTCTGAAAGACCCATTGGAGTGCCAAAACGATCACCGTGAGAATGGCCGCCTGCCACGACGCGCGCGCGAGCCAGCCAAAAAATGAAGAGATAATTGCGCTCATTTTTCCTTTTCCGATAACAGACGTTTTAGTTCCTTGATTTCCTCATGGGAGAGCTTGGCTTCCCGGACCAGGTGCAGCAGCATCGGCGCCGGTTCCCCGGCGAAGACCCGACGCAGGAAAGACCGGCTTTCCTGGCGCACGCACGCTTCCATGCTCAGCCGCGGCTCATACAGATACCGTTTCCCGTCCGGCGACGCCCTCAGCGCGCCCTTCCGCACCAGCCGGTCGAGCAGCGTGCGGATCGTGCGCGAATGCCAGCCCGTGCGCGGCGAGAGCGCCTCCACGATCTCCCCCGCCGCGATGGGCGACCGCCCCCACACCAGGCTCATCACCTGCCATTCCGACTCCGAAATCCGGACCGTTTTCCTCGAATTGCTACTCATGTAGCAGCAGATTGCTACAACCGTAGCACTTTGTCAAGGGATTATTTTCGCGCGGCGGAGATTCCGCCCGGGCCGCGTCCGCGGGAGCGCCTATTTCGCCAGCACGCCGTCCACTTCCCGCCCGATGTCCATGCTCGCCGGGTGTCCGGCCCGGATGATTTGTCCCTGCCCGTCAATGATGTAAGTGGTCGGCACGCCATTGACCCGGAACGCGGCCGCGGGTTTGCATTGCCAGCCGCCCGCCTCGCCCCAGACGTTCAAGGTGTTGGTCCAGCCCCGCTTGTCCACGTGCTCGCGCACGATTGTTATCGTGTCGTCTATGCTCAACGGCACGATGGCCACCTTGTCCTGCCAGCCGGGGTGGCTTTGCCGCAGCGTCTGCAATTGGGCCATCGGTTCCTGACAGGGACCGCACCAGGTCGCCCAAAAATCCAGCACCACGACCTTGCCCCGCAGGTCGGAAAGTTTCATTTTCCTTTCGCCGGCCAGGGTGGTGAATTCGATTTCGGGAACCGTCGTCCGGGGCGGCAGCGTGCCGTGCTTGGCCACGTAGTTTTCAAATTCCATCTTCGCCGCAGCTTTCCCGTCCAGCAGGCCCGCGGGCAATTGCTGCCAATGCACATTTTCCATCACTTTCCAGTCATCCGCGAACCGCATGATCTCACTGGCGGCAAGTATATAATCTCCGGACAACGGCGTTCCGTTCTTGGATTTGCCCCCGCTTTTCACCGCCAGCTTCAAGGTGAACTGCTCGCCGATCATCCCAACCACCAATCCGGAAGGACCGGCGTGTTGGAGCTGCTCCACATTCGCCGCCATGATCTGGATATCCGCGTTCTTCAAGTCAATCCCCGCCTCTTCCATTAGCTGCGCGGCCGCGCCGGCGGGTCCCATCTGTTCCTGCGTGAGCTGGTTGAATTCCTCATCTACTTCCTTTCGCGATGGCCCCGTTCGCCCGCTCTTCTCAAATCCGTCCCACAACAGGTCGCCGGTGACGAATGCTTCGTCTTTGAAAATGCCCGCGTCCCGTTCGCGGACGAAATGAACCAGCGCCTCGCCCAGTTTCAGCAGCGCGGGGTCGTCCTGGCCGGTGATGCCCTGCATGGACGCCGCCTTGTCCAAGAGCGCCATCTCCCGGACGGTTTTCTCATCGGCGATGTCCTTGGGGAAAGAGACCCATTGGACCCCTTCAAGAGAGCGCCAGCCGGCGGGAAATTTCACCAGCCGGAGCGCGGCGAGCTTGAAATCGCCTTTGGCCGGATTGTTTGTTCCCAAATCAAAGCTCAGGGTGATTTCCACTCTTTCCGCCGAGGGCAGCGTTTGGTTTTCGGCCATGATGCCGGGATAGCGGGTCTGTCCCAAATACCTGGGCGGGAGGACATGCGCGCGGAGGGTGCCCTTGGAAAAGTCCAGGTGCAGTGAGTCGGCCTTGGCCAGGAGTTGTTTTGCGCCCTGCTCCAAGCTCTGGCGCTCCCGCCCGGCGCGTTGGCGGAAGCCGGCCAGCGGGTCGGGCGTCTGTCGGGCGGCATTGGTGGCTAGGACCGACTGCCAGTCTTCGATGGCGGGCGACATCTCCGCCGCGAAACGCGCCGTGTCCCGGCTTTGGAGCAACCGGACCACGGCGTTGCCCACCGTTGAAAAGTCCTCGTTCGTCCCGGCGTCGGGCGCCGCCGCCGGCGCCGGCGCGACGAGGATGCTCAGGCACAGGGCCGCCAGAAAATGCGCCGCCCGGTTTGGAATGAAATGGAATGCCGGAAGATTTTTCATCGTTGCGCCAATGCTCCGTGCAGTAGGAAAGGAAGGCAAGGGAAATCAAGCCTGTCGGCATCTCCAACGCGCCGTGTGAACGCGTAGCGTCGTGGAGTGCGGCACGCCAGTGCCGCTTTGGCCGTCAAACCGGCGACTCAAACCCGGGAGCGAGTGGGAAAGCGCCGCTGCCGCGCCCGCACTCCAAGACCTCTCGGCATCTCCAACGCGCCGTGTGAACGCGCAGCGTCGTGGAGCGCGGAACGCCAGTGCCGCTTTGGCCGTCAAACCGGCGACTCAAACCCGGGAGCGAGTGGGAAAGCGCCGCTGCCGCGCCCGCACTCCAAGACCTCTCGGCATTTCCGACGCGCTGTGTCAACGCGCAGCGTCGTGGAGTGCGGCACGCCAGTGCCGCTTTGGCCGTCAAACCGGCGCTTTCGACTAATTTGCAGAATCTTGTCTCACGCCCAGTGATGACGCCCTCCAAACTTTTTCCCCAACTTGTTCCCCCAACCTCTTTCCCGACCTTTTATGCCAACCTTTTTTCCAAAACTTCTTCTCCAAAACTTTTTTCTCGACAAATCCAATGCCATTCTTAAAATAAACATACCCGCATCCCACAATCCCGATGCGGGTATGTTCTTTTGCGGACCACTCAATTGAAAGACCCTGCGGATGAGATTGTCCTAACTCTTCTTGACAGCTGCCGCTTCTTGCGCGGCCATGATTTCCGGCAGCAGGCGGGCGTTCCGGGGCACCAGGGCAATGTCCGACTGGCCTTCGATGATTTTTTCCGTCTCCAGTATCTCGAACATCGCTTTGGCAATCTCAGGGTCCTGCGAGATCTTTTCCAGCGCGGCGCCCACAATCTGCGGCCGCATGGCGGCCGCTTTGGCGAATTCAATCGCCGCCTGCCGTTCGGCGGTGCTGGTGATGATGCTCACCTGGTTGGCTCCGTCCTGTTTGATCGCCGAGGTCACCTGGCGCAGCCGGTTGACCACTTTTTCCTCGATCCCTTTGATCATCGCCGCGTCCCGAAAGTGGACCTTGCGAATGTAGATTGAACCAAGCTGGTACCCCCATTCCTGCGACTTGGCCGAAACCTCCGTGCGCACCGTCAGGCTCATGGCGTGCCGGTTTTCCAGCATGTCCGCCAGCTTCATGTTGCTCAGGCAGCGCACCGTCGAGTTGCCCACGTTGGCGGCCAGCGAGCCGCGCGGGTCGGCGTTCTTGAACAGGTAGCTCACCGGATCGCAGATTTGCATTTCATACCAGATCCCGATCCCCATCGGGGCGCCTTCTTCAGAGTTTACCGGCGTGCTCCGGATGTATTCCTGGTCCAGCCTCAAATCTATTTCATGGCACCGCCCCAGCCAGTTGGCAATCGGCGCCCGCAGACCCATTTTGGCCCACAGAAAATGCAGCCCCGGCTCGTCCAGCACCGCGATCACTTTGCCGAACAGCATATACACCTTGCACCGGCGCTCGCCCACTATCGTGTAAAATCCCAGCAGACGGGCCAGGCCCAAAACCACCGGCTCCACGATGAACATCGCGAAAAACGTCGCGGCCGCCGCGATGAGAAAGCTCTTAATCATGCGGCGCCTCCAGGATGACCCGCCGCGCCTGGCTGAATAACTTCAGCCGCACGTTGCGAATATACGCCCCCAACGCCCCAGGCCCGCTCTTCTTCAATTCCCGCAATTGCGCCGCCACCGCGATCAGCGGTTCCACCTCCGCCTGCGCCTTCAGCGTCTCTATTTCCACCGCCCGGTGCGATTGCACCAGCTTCTGGTCCGCCCCGGCCTGCGCCAGACTGATGTCCGACGATACCTGGTTGTAGGCCGTGTTGATCGCCGCCAGCGCCGATTCCACCTCCGCCGGCGGATCAATCCCGGTGATCAGCGACGCGTCCAACGCAATCCCATACCGCGCCCCGGACGACGCGCATTCCTGGTCCATGTGCTCGTTGATGTCCCGCAGGTTTTTGCGCAGATCATTGATGGAAATCCCGATCACCGGCGGCGCGCCGGGTTGCGCCGTCGCGGCGGCCTCGGGCGCTTCAAAGTTGGCGATCCGCTCGCGCAACACCGAAATAAAGTAGCCCATCACATGCACGATCGGGCGCTTGACCCCGAACAAAAAGGCGTAAAGGTTCTTTTCCGAAACCCGGTAACGGATCTGGCCCTTGAGTCCCGTGTTGAGCTGGTCCTTGGTGACCGCTTCCAGGATGGTGCCCTGCGCGTTGGCGCCCGGATCCTCGGGATCGTAGGCCATATTCACGATCTGCGTGGCGATCGGCGCTTTCCAGACCTTTTCCCACGGCCATTTGAAGTACGGGCCGCCCGGCTGGATCACCCGCACTTGCGGGTAGCTATATCGCTCCCGTTCCTCCGGACGGAGACTTTCGGAAATCGGGTCCTCCGACGTGGTCGCCGTTCCCACCCGATCGGCGCGCCCAAAAATCGTTTTCACCGCCCGCTCGTTCTGGTTGACGGTATAAATTCCCCCGGCCAGGTAACGCACCAGAAACCACGCCACGAATCCAAACAGGACGCCAATAAGAATGGCCATAAGATTCTTCCGGCCCCTTTACTAAACCTTCGCCCCCCCCTTGCCAAGCCCAATCGCCGCGCGCCGGAGCGTTCGCCGCATCCAATTATTGCAAAAGTGCCGTTTTGTATCTGTCCACCAGCAGGAGAATGACCGCCAACAGGCACTCATAAACCAGGAAAACGACCCCGGAAAAATGCAGCCTCGGAAACCCGAAAAAACCGGCGAACCACAGCCCAATGAAAATCAGTGGAATCTTCGGGCCGTCCATAAACCAGAGTTTGATGGCGGCAAGCCAAAAGGCACCCAATGCGATCATTCCAATTGGCATAAATTGTTGTCCTCGCCCGCGGTCTGCCACACCAGGCCGGGGGTGTCAAGATCGCCCGGCGCAGAATAAATCCCTTGACAATCTCTACATCTGTAGATATAACTCTACAAACTTAAACATAAATCCGCCATGCCCAGGCCCGAAATTGAACTCACCGAAGCCGAATGGCGCATCATCAAGGCCGTCTGGGACAACGAGCCGTGCGCCGCCCCCGCCATCCAGGAAAAACTCTTCCCGCAAACCAGATGGACCTATTCCACCGTCCGCACCCTCATGGACCGCATGGTGGCCAAGGGCCTGCTCACGACGGAAAAAATCCGCAATCTCTCCCTCTTCCGCTCCGCCGTCACCCCGGCCCAGGCGCGCCGCGGCGAAGTGGCCCACGCCCTCAAGCACGCCTTCGACGGCGCGATGGCCCCGATGTTCCAATGCCTCCTGGACACCCACAAGCTGGGCCCCGACGAACTGTCCGAATTGGAGGCGCTGATCAAGGCCAGAAAACGCCACGCCAAAAAATAACCCGCCGCCGCCGCGCCACAACCAGAGGAACCGAACATGAACTCCCTCATTGAATTCCTGAACCTCCGCGGCCCCCAATTCCTTCACTTCGCCTGGCCGATGCTCTGGCAATCAAGCCTTCTGATCGCCCTCCTTTTCGCCCTCGATTTCGCCTTGCGCAATCGGGTCCGCGCCACGGTGCGTTACGTGCTCTGGATGCTGGTTTTGGTCAAGCTCGTGCTTCCGGTTTCCCTTTCCCTGCCGACCAGCGTAGGCTATTGGCTCCCCGCTCCAAATTCGCTGGCAATGGCCCAGACCCTGGCCCCGCCCGTCCTCACGGACGCGCAGCATCCGCCCCCGCCAGACATTTCGACCCCCTCGCCCCAGCCCGCTCCGGCTCTCCCCAAGCCGATTCCGCTCCCAGCCTTGACCTGGCCGGGTATTCTCGCCGCCTCCTGGTTCTGTGGCGTCGCCGTTTTGACCATCCTGTTTCTGCTCCGGGCCAGACAGGCCCATCGCATCGCCGCCCGCGCCGTCGCGATGGACCAATTCTCCGGCTTGCTTTCCGCTTGCGCCCGGAAAATGGACGTGCGGTCTGCCGTATCTCTGAGATCGAGCGCGGCCCTGGACACCCCCGCCGTCTGCGGGTTGTTTCGTCCGGTCGTCCTGCTTCCAAGGTCGCTGGCTGGGAAGTTGGACCAACCGCAACTGCGCGCTGTCTTGCTGCACGAATTGGCGCATGTCCGCCGGGGCGATTTATGGGCGGGCCACTTGCAAACCGCGCTCCAAATCTTCTATTTCTACAACCCGTTCCTCTGGCTGGCCAACGCCGCTATCCGCCGCGCCCGCGAGGAAGCCGTGGACGAAATGGTGCTGGTGGCGCTGGCGGAGGACCCGTCGCTTTATCCGGAAACATTGCTCCATGTGGCCAGGCTCTCCTTGCAGGCCCCGCGTCTGGCCTTCGGCTTCGCGGGCATCCTGGAAGGCAAAACCACCCTCGCCGCGCGCCTCCGCCTGATGCTCCAGCGCCCCTGGCCCACAACCGCCAAGCTGGGCGTCCCCGCCGCGCTGGCGTTGCTGGTTCTCGGCCTGGTCCTGCTGCCGATGGGTTCCGCCAGAAAAATGCCTTCTTACCAGGGCAAGACCGCCGGGCAATGGTTCAGTCAGATGGATCTTCATCAGAATATAGATGACAGGGCAAATGCCGGGGCCACTCATGCCTTCAAGCAAATGGGGGAGAAGGCTGTGCCGTTTCTGCGCAAAGTTCTTGCCCAGACCAACCGGCCAACCGCCGCCACTGAACGGATAAGGATTAGCAACGTCAGGCAAAATGCGGCTTTCCTTCTGGAAGCCATGGGGCCGGTCGCCGCCCCAGCCATCCCCGAGCTGGTCCGCGCTCTCTCAGGAACAGACACGGAGGTGGCAACGCGGGCCGCCGCAACTTTGGGCGCGATTGGACCGCCGGCGCGCGGGGCGGTCCCGGCATTGTTCAACGCCCTGCGGTCCGGCAATAACTTCGCAGGCTCGGCGTTGGCGGAGATTGATCCCGAAAACCCTGACCTCGTGCCGGCTCTCATCGAAATTGTGCAAAACCCGCCGCCCAGCCACAACAGCCAGCCAGCGGTCGAGGCGGCGGTCGCGTTGAAAAGCTTGGGTCCCAAGGCCGTCGCGGCAGTGCCTGCGTTGCGCAATATGCTCTCCCAAACAAACGGCCCCACCCTTCCAGCCGATCCCCGCCTTTTTGCGGCGCGGGCGCTCCAGAAAATAGCTCCGGACCAGCCAGACCTTGCGGCGGAAATCAACGCGGTCTTGCATCCGCCACCCGGCCCGTTGCCCGACATCAACCAACTCCTCGCCGACGCGGAGGCCACGGGCACTGCCCGCGGCCCCGAAAGCCTTGGCATGGCGCTCCAGCAACTGGGCCAGGCGGTTGCAACCCTGCGGTTCCGCGGTTCGCCTGTCCCAGACACCTTGATCCAGGAGAGGATTCTCCCGTTATTTGAGCGGGCGCTGGAGAGTTCCGACAACCGGGAATTGAGTTCCGTCTTTGGTGGACTCAGCGGCTTGGGCCGCGCTGGCGCCCCTCTTTTGCCAAAAGTTATCGCCTTTTTGGATACAAATGATTCCAGCGCCCGCCTCAACGCATGCGTGGCCCTGTCAAACATCGCCCCGGGAGACATCACAACTCTGCCGACTTTGATCCGCCTGCTGGATGATGTCGCCGACCCGATCAAGCAGAACGCTTGTGCCGAATTGTCTTACTTCGGTCCCGAAGCCATGGCCGCGATCCCCGCCCTCCACCGATGCTTGAAGGAAAATGCCCTTTACGTCCAGTTCAACGCGACTCTGGCATTATGGCGCATCGCCAAAGAGCCCCCCTCCATCCCTTTCTTGCAAACCGCCGTCAGCAATGATGAAAGCGGAGACTATGTCCCGCTCCGCGCCTTGGAAATGCTCGGCGGCTTGAGCGCGCAGACCGGCCAATCAAAGTCCCTCATCCGCCAAATCGCCCAATCCTCCAGCGCCGAAGTGCGAACCAACGCCCTGGCCTTGCTGGCAAAGATTGGCGATGAAAAGACCTCCCCTTGAACTTCCCCCGCGCCTTCCGCGAGCCGCCGGTAAGTCAACAATAAAAATCCGCCGCCGCCCATTTCATCGCCGCTTTCCAAAAAGGCGAAAACTCCGATTTCTCCAATTTCTCCGATTTCGCGCTTTTTTGTTTTCCCGTCCCATCGGTCATTTCCGCCAAAAGACCCCAACTGCCTGCCGGAGCGATTGCTGGATATTGGCGGCCTGGCCAACGCCGGAGGGGCCCTCCTTTTTTAACCCGGCTGCCTTCCCTGTTTCCGCTTTCCGCTTTCTGCGTTCTCCTTTAACCTGCCTCCTTATGGATGTTGGACGCTCTGCTTTTGGCTCCTGGAACGGCGGACGGTTTATGAACTTTGGCGAACCCCTGCCGGAGGAACGCTGGATTCTGCTCGTCCGCCGCGCCTACGATCAGGGCATCCGCACCTTTCTCACCGCCGATGTTTTTGGCGCCGGCGCAGCCGATGATCTGCTTGGACGCGCCCTGGCCGGCCTGCCCCGCTCCAGCTATTGCCTGGTCGGCGCGGTCGGTCACGATTTCTACAAGGGACAACGCCAGGGAGCCAAAGGGTATCCCCGCTTCACCGACCCCGCCTTGCGTCCACCCTCCGATTACCGCGGCTACCTGCGCATGGCCGTGGAGAAATCGCTGCAGCGTTGCCGCGCCCAGAAATTCGATTTGCTCCTCCTCCACAATCCCGATTCCATCGGCTTTGGCAGCGACCGCGTCTGGTCGGCCCTGGACAAAATCAAGGAGGAAAAACTCACCGACCGACTCGGCATCGCGCCGGGGCCGGCCAACGGGTTCACTCTGGACCTGATCCTCTCTTTCGAACGCTTCGGGCCGCTCCTGGATTGGGCCATGATCATCCTCAACCCGCTGGAACCGTGGCCGGGGCGCCTGGTCCTGCCGGCGGCGGCCGCGCACCAGGTCCAGTTGCTCACCCGCGTCGTGGATTACGGCGGCTTGTTCCATGATGATGTCCGCGCGGGCCACAAATTTCCGGCCCAGGATCATCGCTCCTTTCGCCCCGCCGGCTGGGTGGAGGCCGGCCGGGAAAAAATGGACCTGCTGCGTCCCCTCGCCGAAAAACACCGTCTCACCATGCTCCAACTGGCTTGCCTCTGGAACCTCTCCCATCGCGGTGTAAAAAATGTGACCCCCACTTTGATCCAGGAATCCGGGTCCGCCTCTCGGCCCATTGAGAGCAAGGCCGATGAACTGGCGGCGCTGCCTGAACTCAAGTTCTCGGAGGAGGAGGTTGCATTCATCGCGCGCGTCGGCGACAACCAGGGTTGCATGACGTTGAAAGGAAGCAATCGCAGCCACACCACCGCAGCGGAGGCGGATCGCTGGAGCCTCACTCCCGACTTGGAGGCCGTCGGCAGGAAGTGGGCCATCAATCCCGACCAGGACCTCGCCTCCACCCACCCATCCTCTTCCCAGTGAATTCGCGCAAGACCATTTACTTCGATTACAACGCTACCACGCCCCTCGACCCGCGGGTGCGCGAATTGATGCTGCCCTTTTTAGGCGATGTCTATGGCAACCCTTCGAGCATCCATCATGTCGGCAGACAGGCCCGATCCCTCCTGGACGACGCCCACGACCGGGTGGCCCATATCTGGAAAAGCAAACCAAGCGAAGTCGTTTTCACCAGTGGCGGAACCGAGAGCAACAATCTGGCGATCTTCGGCGCGGCGCGGCGGCTGCGCGACAAAGGCCGCCATTTAATCACCTCCAGGATTGAACACCATGCCGTGCTCAATTGCTTTGAATACTTGGAGAAAAAGGAGGGTTTCGCGGTTTCTTACCTGCCCGTCAACACGGAAGGCCTGGTCTCTCCGGATGATTTGGCCGCCGCGATTCGACCCGAAACAATTCTGGTTTCCATCATGGCCGCCAACAATGAAATTGGCTCGATTCAACCGGTGCAGGAGCTTGGAAAAATCTGCCGCTCTCGCGGCGTTGTTTTTCATACCGACGCCGTGCAATGGTTTGGCAAGGAACCATTTGAATCCATTCATCAATTCAACGCCGACTTGGTTTCCATCTGCTCCCACAAGTTTCACGGGCCAAAAGGAGCGGGAGCCTTATTTGTGCGCTCTCCTTTGCAGCCTGACCCAATTCAATTTGGCGGCGGCCATGAAAATGAACGGCGGGCTGGCACTGAGAATCTGGCGGCGATCATCGGCTTCACTGAAGCGCTGGTCCGCTTTATTAACCCGCCGGTTTTTTGCCCCCAATTCTTAAACCCTCTCACCACCCACCTTATTGATTTTTTGGGTGCCTTGGAAGGCGTTCAATGCCGCGGTTCATCCTCAAATCGGCTTTCCAACACCGTGGCGTTCACTGTTTCTGGTTGCGACAGCATTAGTTTGCTGGCTGGACTGGACCTCCTCGGAATATGCGCCTCCGGCGGCGCGGCCTGTTCCGCCGGCTCCTTGAATCCTTCCCATGTCTTGCTCGCCTTGGGAGTCGAGGACTCCCTCGCCAATTCCCTCATTCGCTTTTCCCTTGGGCGACCTTCAACCATTCAAGAAGTTCAACTGGTTGAAAACGCCTTAAAAGATGTCATTAAGCAGGCCCGTTGCCTGTGAATGACTTGTGCGTTTTTTGGACAACTCCTCTTTTTCCCATCTTCCAATCTTTATCGGCCCTTCCTGCGTCCTTTTTTTCCTTCACAAGTGGCTGTCCTTCCTTGACATTCCAGTTTGTTTCCACTATTCACACCCCTTAATAATAGTCTTTTATTGTATTTAAGAATATCATATTAAACCTCCCATGAACTTGAGCATCGCCAAAGACCAGCTTATCCACGGGCTGCAATCGGTCCAAAATGTCGTCAGCACACGAACCACTCTCCCTATTCTTTCCAATGTCCTGATGCGCGCGGAAGAAAACAAGCTGGAGTTTACCGCCACGGATTTGGACGTGACCATCAGTTGCACGGTGGTCGCAAACGTCAAGAAAAAAGGCGCCACCACTATTCCTGTCAAACGTTTTTTTGGGGTTGTCAGGGAATTAGCCAGCCCGGAGATTGAGTTGGAGGTGGATGAAAAGCATGCCTGCAGCGTTCGAGCAGGGGCCTCGTTTTACAAGATCAATGGATTGAGTGCCGATGAATTTCCCCCAATGCCAAAGTTTAAAGAGGACAAGAGAATCGTCCTGCCGCAGGAGAAGATGAAAAGCATGCTGCGTAAGACCTCTTTTGCCATCTCCAACGATGAATCGCGCTATGTGCTCAATGGAATTTATATTATGCTCAAAGAGCACAAAATGACCATGGTGGCCACCGATGGACGCAGACTGGCTTTGGTGGACGAAGAAGTGGACATCCCCGAAAACAGCCAGGGAGAATTTATCATCCCAACCAAGGCAGTCAATGAAATGACCCGCTTGCTCGGGGAAAAGGACGATGTTGAAATGAAATTCAGCGAAAACCAGGTCTCTTTAACCTTAAAGGATGAAAAGGGAAATTCGGCCATTGTCATTTCAAAACTGGTGGAAGGGAATTATCCCAACTATAAGCAGGTAATTCCCAGCGAGACCAAGGAACGGGTGGCGCTGCCGCGGGAGGAATTCTTGGCGGCATTGCGCCGGGCGCAAATCATGACCAGCGACAAGGCAAACTCGGTGAAATTAAGCATCGGGCGGAACAACTTAACCATCACCGCCAATTCCCCGGAGGTAGGGGAGGCGCGGGAAAGCCTGGCTATTAACTACAAAGGCAAGGATCTTCAAATTGCTTTCAACCCGGCCTATTTGATTGATCCTCTCAGCGTATTGGCTGAGGATGAAGTTTTTCTGGAATTGATTGATGAATTAAGTCCTGGCGTTCTGAAAATCAACGGGCCGTTCCTATATGTGGTCATGCCCATGCGCCTGAGCTAGATTCACGCTCTCCAATTTGCCCCTGCGGTTCCTTCCGGTGAATTGGCCGTGAACAAGATTTAATAACTTCTTTTTGCGTCCGCTCGACAGGAAGGCAGAATCGTTCCCATGAGCCATTATCAAAGCGCCTTGGATGCGGCTGAAGCGCATCTCCAAGCCCTCAAATTAAACGGGGTTCGGTTCCTTGACGTGAAAGCTGAAACACTTTCTGCTCTGCAACAACCTGTGTCGCTTCCGGCGGATGCGGCGGATGCGGCGCTGGCGGAGTTGCGGGGGCGGGCGCTGCTTTGTTTGAAATGTCCGCATTTGGCCAAGGCCAGGCGGAATGTGGTGTTCGGCGTGGGCGACCTTCATGCGCGCTTGATGTTTGTGGGCGAGGCGCCGGGGGCGGACGAAGACGCCCAGGGGGAGCCGTTCGTCGGCGCGGCGGGGCAATTGTTGACTCGTATCATCAAGGCCATGGGCTTCACCCGGGAGACGGTTTACATCGCCAACATCCTCAAATGCCGCCCGGACACTCCGGGGCAGACTTCCGGGAATCGCAAACCAACGCCGGAAGAGATGCGCACCTGCCTGCCATATTTGCTGGAGCAAATTGATTTGATCCGGCCAGCCGTCCTTGTGGCTCTGGGAGCCACGGCCGTCGAGGGATTGCTCGGCAAAGGCAACCCGATTGGCAAATTGCGCGGTAACTTTCTCCTCTTCCGCGACATCCCGCTCATGCCGACCTTTCATCCGGCCTATTTGCTGCGCAACCAGGCGATCGGCGAGAAACGCAAAGTTTGGGAGGATATGCTCCTCGTTCTCGCCAAACTCGGCGCGCCCATCAGCGAAAAACAGCGCGGCTTCTTCCTCAAAGGAGCGTGATGGGTTGTGTCAACTGTTAGTAATATCCCTTTCGCCCGTGCGGCGGACCTGTTAGAAAGCGGCTTCTTATGGCGGCAAAATTAAACATTGGATTCCTGGGCGCGGGCAAAATGGCCGCCGCCCTGGCCAGGGGCTTCATCTCGGCCGGATTGGCCATGCCTGGCGAAATCCTGGCCGGGGACCCGGCGGCCGCGGCGCGCACCGCCTTCGCCCGGGAAACGGGCGCCAGGACAACGTCTTCAAATGTCGAGGTGGCCAAGTTTGCCAGCCTGCTCATCCTCGCCGTCAAGCCGGCCTGCGTGAACGATTTGCTGGCGGAACTTCGCGGCGCGATCGCGGCGCGGCATCTGATCATATCCATCGCGGCCGGGGTGACCATTGCCCAGTTGGAACGCGGCTTGGGCGCGGGCCTGCGGGTCATCCGCGTCATGCCCAACACCGCCGCCCTGATCGGCGCTTCGGCCTCAGCCTACTCCAGGGGCAAAATGGCCACCCCGGCGGACGGAGCGCTGACGGAACGCCTTTTTGGTTCTGTGGGGATGATCATTGAGTTGAAGGAGACCTTGCTCGACGCGGTCACAGGATTGAGCGGCAGCGGGCCGGCTTATGTTTGTGTGATCATCGAGGCGCTGAGCGACGGCGGCGTGGCGGCGGGCTTGCCGCGCGAGGTGGCCGCCAAACTGGCGACGCAAACGGTCATGGGCGCCGCGCGGATGGTCTTGGAAACGGGCCTGCATCCCGGCGCGCTCAAAGACATGGTCACCAGCCCTGGCGGCACGACCATCGAAGGACTTCATGAATTGGAAAAAGGAAAAATCCGCGCCGTTTTAATGAGCGCCGTCCGTGCCGCCACCGAGAAGTCGAAGAAACTTGGGCAGGGGTAGTGCGCCAACAGGTTTGGCGCCGGCTCTGCCGGCGGACTAGAGCGTTTCAACAAAAACTGTAGCTGCATGAGACAAACCAGCCCAAGGCGTCTTGGGGCGTGACGCTGGCCAGAGCCCGGCCGATGGCGGCAATTAAGTCGGCGGGGGTCCGTGCCTC
>JBEKOF010000020.1:0-32054 GCA_049522055.1 Verrucomicrobiota bacterium
GTTTTTCGCCTCAAGCCATTACCCTCAAGAAATTCCTCGCCCGCAAAATCGCCCTGCAAAGGGCCTCGAATCGTCAAATCTTTGAACTGGACTTGGCTGCATGAACTTTTCACTGTCCAGTTAAGGAAATGCGCTTCGAATAAATGCCACGAAAGCCACCCGGCGCAAAACGCCAGCGGGATAAACAACAACAAAAATGCCACCGATCCCACTTTTTCTCTGAGAGGCCAGACGAACGGAAGAATAATGACATGCAACACATAGATGCCATAACTGTACTTCCCAAAAGCGCGCAGAATTGGATTGGAGAACAATTTGGCGATCGGATGATAAAGGCAAAGCGCGAGCGCGCCAAAGGACATAACGGCGAATCCGCTGATTCCGACGGCGATGACTGCATTGTCGTCAAGAAGTGTGGCCATCCAAACGGCGGCGCCGGTGAGCGCCAAGGGCCAGGCGATTGCGGCAACCAACGCTTCCTGTTCGCGAACCAAAACAGCCAATAGTGCGCCCATGGCCAGCGCATCGGATTGGCAGGGAAGAAAAACCATTGAGCCAAGCGTATCGTGACATCCATACAACAATACCATCCGGGAAACAAACCCACCAACAATCGCCACCAAACAAATGCGCTTCAAGGCACCTCTGGCGCATCGCAACACGATGAGAGGCCAGATGAAATAAAATTGCTCCTCAACGGACAGCGACCAAAAATGCCCCAGCGAATGACCGTTAAAAATGAATGACCAGTCATTCTTCCATGTGATCCGAATGTTCGTGGCATAGGTAAGCAGCCATGGGAGGCGGCGCAGAAACAAGCTGTCATCTCCACCAAAGCCATGGAACAAACAAGCCACCCAGAAGACGAAGATGGTACCATAATAGAGAGGGAATATTCTGAGAACCCGCCGGCCATAGAAATTGATGTAATAATTTGGCGATCCTTTGGAATCAAGGAGAATGCCGGTAATAAGGAATCCGGAAAGAACGAAGAAGAGTACGACGCCCCAACCCAAAGAAGCTACAAGGTTATTATATATTGGTCCCCGCCACTTAAATGGCGGAGAAACTTGCGACACACAGTGTCGCATTAGAACAAGCAAAATCGCGACGCCGCGCAATCCATCCAACGCGGCGAAATGCGGCCGTTCGGCTTTGGCAACTTGTTTGTCCACGTTCGTGCTAATCAGCGGGATTTCACAAATGCATTGATGGTGTCCACCAGATAGCCAAGCATGGGTTGGGTGAGGCCGGGATAGACGCCGATGAACACGGCTTCGTTCATGATGCGGTCCGCCCCCGCCAGATCGCCAATGACGCGGAAGGCGGTTGGGTTCTCTTTGCGCAACTGCGCAAAGGCCGGCTGGCGGACAAGATTGCCGCCAAAAAGCATCCGATTGCCGATTTTCCGGGAGTCCAGGTGCTGGGCGAACTCTTTGCGGGTGAACGGGGCGGCGGGTTTGACCAGCAGCATGAAACCGAACCAGGACGGTTCACAACGGGCGCCATTGGAGCGTTCCCAGGTGAATCCGTCCGGAGTCCAGGCGCGGGCGTGGGCGGGCAGTTGAAAGGTGAAGAACTCTTCCAAGGGCGCCAGGGCGCGGCGGAGAAACTGCCAGTGGCGCTTTCGCGCTTCGATGAAATCGGGCAGCTTGCGCAGTTGCGCGCGGCCGATGGCGGCCTGAATGTCGAGCGGTTTCAAATTGTAACCGACATGGGAGTAAATGTATTTGTGATCGTAGCCTTCCGGCAGTTCGCCCAACTGCCAGCCAAAGCGCTTGTTGCAGGTGTTGTCTTTGCCGCTGGCGCACCAGCAATCGCGGCCCCAATCACGAAAGCTTTCGACGAGGACCTTCAGCAGCATATTGTTGACAATGTTCACCGCTCCGCCTTCCCCCAGGGTGAGATGATGCGGCGGATAAAAGGATTGGGTGGATAGATCGCCGAACGCGCCGGTGGGCCGGGCCGACTGGCCAGGCAGGGTGTAAGTGCTGCCGAGCGAATCGCAATTGTCCTCGATCAGCCAGAGATCGTGGCGCCGGCAAAATTCCGTGATCGTGCCGAGATCAAACGGATTTCCCAGCGTGTGGGCCATCATCACCGCCTTGGTTTTGCCGGGAACCAGGGCGTCCTCCAATTGGTCGAGCCGCGCATTAAGTGTGAGCGGGTCGTTGTCGAGAAACACCGGGACGGCGTTGTTTTGCAAAATCGGGGCGACCGTGGTCGGAAATCCGGCGGCGCAGGTGATGATTTCGTCGCCGGGGCGAATGCGATCCTCGCCCAGCTTGAGACTGGTGAGCGCGGCGACGGCAAGCAGGTTGGCGGAAGAACCTGAGTTGACGAGCAGACTGCGCTTGACGCCGAGACGATGGGCGAGTTCGGCTTCAAAGGCTTCGCCTTCGGGGCCGAGGGTGAGCCAGAAATCGAGCGTGGCGGCGACCGCGGCTTCGACTTCATCCGCATCAAAGACCCGGCCGGCATAAGGCACCGTGGTTTTGCCGGGCACGAAGTTCGGCGCGGAGTCCGCTGCGGCGTAACCGGGGCGGTTGGCGCGATGGACAAGTCGCGAGTATTCGCGGGTGAGACGCAAGATCTCAGCCTTCAAATCAGTCAGGGAGTTCATTTCTTGTAAATTACGCCCAAGGCGAACCGAGTGCGCGGGCGGCGGAAACATAGGCGGCAATCTGCGTGGAGGTGAGTTGGCGGACCGCCGCGGGTTTGCCCTTGGCGGAGGCGCGATACCATTTTATGGTATGCTCCACGGCGTCGGAAAATTTCCATACCGGAGACCAGCGCAGCAGGGCATGGGCTTTGTCCGTGGTCAGTTGCAGGAGATTGGCTTCATGCACGGCCTTAGGGTCGCTTTTATCTTCCCACTCTCCCGGCCAATGTCTCAAGACCTCGTCCAATAATTCCTTGACCGTCCGGTTGGCATCGTGTCCCGGGCCAAAATTGAAGGCGGAGTCAAGCCGGAAGGTTTGTTCCGGTTGAGCAAGGCGCGCGGCGAGCCAGAGATAGCCGCTCAAGGGTTCGAGCACGTGTTGCCAGGGACGCGTGGCCGTTTTATTGCGGACCGGAATGGGCACCCCTTTTTGCAGCGCGCGCACACAATCCGGCACGATCCGGTCCAGCGCCCAATCGCCACCGCCGATGACGTTACCGGCGCGGGCGCTGGCAAGCTTTACCGGGTGATTCTGGAAAAAAGAGCGGCGAAAAGAGGCAATGGCAATTTCGGCCGCGGCTTTGCTCGAACTGTACGGGTCGTGCCCGCCCAGGCGGTCTTCTTCCCGATAGCCGTGAACCCATTCGCGGTTCTCATAGCATTTGTCCGTGGTGATGAAGACGGCGGCGCAAGGTTTCTTCAAACCGCGCAAGGCCTCCATCACGTGGACGGTGCCCATGACGTTCGTGGCATACGTCTCCACCGGTTGGGTGTAGGAAAGACGGACCAGCGGCTGGGCAGCCAGGTGCAGGACAAAATCAGGTTGGGCGGCGGCGATGGATTTTTGAACGGCAGAGACATCGCGCAGATCGCCGATTTCATGCTGCAAGCGTCCCGCCAATTCGAGTTGGTCGAACAGCGCCGGTTGGGTGGACGGCGGCAGGGAGAAACCGCGCACCGTCGCGCCCAGTTCGAGCAGCCAATGGGCCAGCCATGACCCCTTGAAGCCCGTGTGGCCCGAGAGCCAAACGGTCTTTTTTTGGAAGGCGTTGCCAAACATCACCAGACTTTCCACGGAGCTTTGCCGTCGTCCCAAAGCTTGTTCAACAAGGTAAATTCCTGAAAGGTGTCCATCGGTTGCCAGAAGCCTTCGTGCCGGTAAGCGCCCAGCATCCCCTCGCTGGCCATCGTGCGGAGCGGCCGATGTTCGAGCATGGCATCCTCGTGGGCGGGCAAGTATTCAAAGAGCTTTGGACTGCACACCATATACCCGCCGTTGATGAGACCTTCTTCAACCTGCGGCTTCTCGTTGAATGCGCGAATGGTATTTTCGTCCTTCAAATCAATTTCCCCGAACCGGCCGGGAGGATGAACGGCGGTAATGGTGCAGACCTTCCGGCTCCGGCGATGCTGGCGGATGGAAGCGTTGACATCAATGTTGCCGACCCCGTCCCCGTACGTCAGCAGGAAGGGTTCCTTTTTGTCCAAGTATTCCCGAATGCTCCGTATGCGGGTGGCGGTGAGCGAAGCTTCACCCGTGTCCGCCAGCGTCACCCGCCAGTCCTCTTCATCGTGCCGGTTGTGGAAGGCGACCCGGGATTGGCGGCCAAGCTGAAGGGTGATATTGCTGACATTCCAGAGGTAGTTCCGGAAATAATCCTTGATCATGTCCCCTTTGTAGCCGAGGCAGAGCACGAAATCCTTGTGTCCCTGGGCCGCGTAAATCTTCATGATGTGCCAGAGAATGGGCCGGTTGCCGATGGGCAGCATCGGTTTCGGGCGGAACTCCGTTTCCTCGCGCAGACGAGTGCCTTTGCCACCGCATAAGATGACGACTTTCATTGTTTGAGTGCGTTGTTGTTCAATGATTTCTCCCTCCATTCCAACCGCGGACGAACGCAGCCGATCATGTCTCCAAGATATTCCCCATTGCGCTTGGTTTCATGCACCAAAAACGAGAGGGCATCACTAACTGAGACTTCCCATCGTGTCACATCGGTTAAAAGAATGATCTTGGCGGTGTACCGCGTGTCATTGAGAAAATGAGCGGGCAGCACGCAAGAATGCTGATAGAAACCGCGCTCTAAGACCTTGCCATTGGTGCCCGAAGCCAGGACGCAGGTTCCCTGTTTGTCGAAAAGATGAATACTGGTATAAACATTCAAATTATCCTCCAGAACTTCAAAATCGTACTGCACAATCGTCGGTTTATCAATTTCCACCTCCGCCGTGACCTTATCGCCGCTCAGGACTCTCGCCTTGGCCAGCCGAAGACGCCCATTATTGGCCGCGGGATCCGATGCCTTCCAGGCCACCTCCGCAGCGTCGGTGGCTCCCGATTGTATGTAACTGGAAACGACCTTTTCTGGAGTCCCTTCCATGCGCTTTCGGCCGGCTTCCAGCAGGACGGCGCGTTGGCATAAACTGGAGATCACTGTGAGATTGTGGCTGACAAAGAGCACGGTGCGCCCGCCGCGGCTGACATCCTGCATTTTTCCAACGCACTTCTTCTGAAACTCCGCGTCGCCCACCGCCAACACCTCGTCCACAATCAATATCTCCGGTTCCAAATGCGCCGCCACGGCAAAGGCCAGCCGCACATACATGCCGCTGCTGTAGCGCTTCACGGGCGTATCAATGAACTCCTCAATCCCGGAAAAGGCCACAATTTCATCGAAGTTCTTGCGGATTTCGGCCTTGGTCATGCCCAGAATCGCCCCGTTGAGGAAAACGTTCTCGCGCCCGGTAAGTTCGGGATGAAATCCCGTCCCAACTTCCAGGAGGCTGGCGATCCGGCCTTTGATTTTGATTTCACCGGAGGTAGGCGTTGTCACTTGGGAGAGAAGTTTCAGGAGGGTGCTTTTGCCCGCGCCGTTGCGTCCGATGATTCCCAGCACTTCCCCTTCCTGGACTTGAAAACTGACGTCATCGAGCGCCCAGAACAATTCGCCCATGCGGCGCGCGAGATGTTCCTGCCCGATTTTGAGGAACGGATCGGGTTTGCCGCGCAGCTTGGCGCACCAGCGGGAAAAATCCTCCCGCAACGTGCCTCCGCCAATCTGGCCCAGGCGGTAGGCCTTGGAGACGTTCTCAATGGAAATCACAGTCATAAATTGAGGGATGAAAGAGGAAACTTGAAACTTATTTGAAAACGAATTCGGCCTCGGACCTGGCGCAGGAGGCTTCCCGGTAATTGGCGGCGGCGGATGTGCCCGAACGCAGAAGCTGATGGCCGAGGACTTGGACTTCCGTTCTGCCCTTCGGCAACGATCAATAAAAGCCGATAGTCGCGGAGGCGAAAGCTTTTGTCCTCTGGCGCAAAGCCTGTTTCATCCTCCACCTCCTTCTCTTCAGGTTTCAGGTCTCAGGTCTCCCCCTTCCTCCCCCTCACACCGTGTCCATAAAGATGCGTTCGACATGGGTGAAAAGCATCAGGCCAATGCCCAGCACGACCAGCATCACGGCAAAGCTGACGCCAAGCTGCGTCGCGTCCACCGATCCCGCGCCGAGGAACCCCAGACGGAAACCTTCTACAATGGGCGTCAGCGGATTTAGCTCGATCATCCAGCGGTACTTCAACGGGAAGGCCGAAACCGGTATGATCACGGGCGTTGCATACATCATCAACTGCACCCCAAAGACCACCAGATTGTTCAAATCACGATAGCGCGTCGTCAGCGCCGAAACGATGATGCCCCCGCCCAGCCCGTAACCCGCGAGCATCAGCAGAAAAACCGGCGTGCAAAGAACCCAGCCGGTAAGATGCACATTGCTCCCTGAAAAATAGGCCATGGCCAGAAAAACCAGGAAAATGCCGAGTTGAATGCCAAAGGTAATGAGATTGGAAATGGCGATGGAAATCGGGATGACCAGACGATGAAAATAAACCTTTCCCAGCAATCCCGAATTGCCCACAAACGTCGCGGACGTTTTGGTGATGTTGTTGGCAAAGTAACTCCAGCAGACCGTGCCGCAGAGATAGAAAAGGAACGGGGAGACGCCGTTGGTCGGCAGCTTGGCGACTTTGCCGAAGATGATGGTGTAAGTGAGCGTTGTCATCAGCGGCTGGATGATGTGCCAGGCCGGACCCAAAATGGTTTGTTTATAGGCGGAAACGAAATCGCGCCAGACAAACAAGGAAGTCAAATCACGATAACGCCAGAGTTGGTTCAGTCGCCAGTCAAGCCATCCCCGGTGCGGGGTGATGATGCTGGTCCAGCCTTCACTGGCCGCGGCCGTCGGAGGGTTCATTTGTGGATTTTCAATCATGAAATGGCGGGAATGATCAGCCTCGCGGCCACGCCGTCTGCGCGGTGAAAATCCAGACGCTGCGACTCAGGCCGCTTTGGTCCTTTTCCCAGACGTCCGCGCGCTTGAGTTCGCCGTCGGGTTTGATGCCTTTTTCAGGTTTCAAATTCCAGGTTTCCACCTTCGCAATTTCCACTTTCGCCTTTGCGAATTTCAGATTTCACCATTCCCTATTTCAGCCCTTCATCTTGGTCATGGGCTTCCGGTTTGGCCGTGGCTGTAAATGGTGGAGATTTCAGTCCCGGTCAGCGCGCGAGCGTAAATTCGCGGGTCGTCCACCCAGCCATTAAACAAATAGGCAGAATGGTAGGTGGGGATGGTCGCAATTCCGATTTCCCCGGCACTGTCGATGTTAATCGAGCCGATTGGAGCAGTAACGCTTTGCAAGACTCCATCAAAATAAAGGGCCGAGTTTGCGGCGACGCCTCCTGAAGGAAGCGCCAATGCTAAAAAGTGCCAATTAAGATCAGGCGTCCAAGATACAAGACCGCTGCCAAATCCCTGAAATTCGCTTTGAATACCAGAACCAGTCCAGAGTAAAGTTATTCGATCCCCCCCTGCCGCGTTACCTCCAATGCCAAATATCGCACCGCCCCCTTCCGTGGTGGAAGCAAGTTTAAACCAGCATGTGAGTGTTATCGCAGCGGTGCCCGTTGGAAATCCGGTTAATGGGGCGTAGTGAGCATATTGGGTAGTGCCATTAAATCCGACGCTGTTTGTTATTTGCCCGCTCGCGCTCGTTGGGCTTCCGACGAAGGATAAGGTTGCCCCGTTCCCACTGGCGTCTAGACCAGTCAGATCATCCAAAGGCCACCAGGCAGCAAGGTTCGTTGCGTCCACGCCCACCGCCTCCAGCGCTAAGGCAGTTTGAGCAGCGATGGCGGCATAATTGACTACAATGTGCAGGTTACTCGGAGGGTGGATAACGGTCGGAGGGGGAGGAGGGGGTCCGGGTGGCACCAGGCCGTACTCGCACGCTCCGGCGTCCGGCCCGTTTCCAGCGTAAGGCAACGCCACCCCTTGCCCGTTGGTCCAGGTCAAGGAACCGTTCACCGTAATCGTGTTGTTGGAGATGGAAAGAATATAGACGGTATTGGTTTGGCCCTGGAGTTGGATGGCATCGGGCGCAATGGTGCGCGAAGCCGCCGTATAAGTGGCGCCGTTAAAATATCCCGCATTGTCAACCGTGAAAGCCGAGCCGCTTCCTGACGGACTCGTCACGTAGGCCAGCCAGGTTCCCGCATCAATGGCGGGACTGTTCGATTGTATCAGGCAATTTGTCAGCGCCAGATAAAACTCGCCGCCTATGGTATTGGTGTTGACAAAGATGGGGTCAACGCCGTAGAGATTGCCCGCCGAACGGGCAACATCCACGCTGCCGCCGTCGAAGCAGGCCAACCCGTAGTTAAAATCATCATAGGCCAGGTTGTTGACTACGAAATTTGTGCCCGTGCCGTTAAAGGCCATGAGGCTCTGCCACACGGGATAACTGATATTCGTTGGCGATCCGTCACTGACATTGGTGGTCGCGTTAAACCCATTAAAGGCAAGAGTGTTGTTGTAAATATAATTGCTGCAAGAAACCGTTCCTCCGACCTTGCCTCCATATACTATAATGCCACAAGCGCTGTCGTTCAGGCAATAGTTGTACCGGACTATCTCATACGCTCCGTCCGACATCTCAATTCCGTGGCAGCCTTCGTCTGGAACGTATCCGGCGTAATCCCAATGATTATATTGCACCAGGTTGGAATTGCCAATGCTGCCGCCCAGCTCCAAATCCCTGGAGCCCCACGCGACACCGGCAAATGCATACCAGGGAGCGCTATGGCCCCAGTTGCACTGGATGACGTTGTTCGGCCCATAGACTGACAACACATCATGGCCGGAATGAAAAAACACGTTGTTCTCAATGATGTTGTATGACGTCTGATCGGTTGTGGCGTAAAACGTTCCCATCGTAAACCCGTGCGCGCCGCCGTCGCCTCCTCCATTATTGTATGGGCATGACGGGCCGAACGTGCAGTCATGCACCCAGTTCGACTGGCAGTTATTATCCATTGTGACCACATTCAAACTGCCCAGAGCGGGGCTGCCTCCGCCCGCGTAGGAGTAAGCATACTCGCAGTTGAGGTCGCCTGTAAAGGATGGCGGGCGATAAGAATTGGTGCAGTTGATGCCAAAAATCTTCACCCAACTGCAATACGAGAGAGCGAGGGGAGGTATATTGGGGCCGCTGTTCGATATGATGCACGTATCCCCCGGCCAGTTGCTAAACACGATGGGGTTGTTCGACGTTCCAAGGGCATAATACAAATCCAGGGCCGTGGCGATGGAATCACTCGTATGGTCAATCAGCCCGCGCGCATATACGATTGTGCCGGCGGGCGGCCCGGAGAAGTTGGGAGCCAGACTTCCACCAAGATTGAAACTCCTGAAGCTCTGAAATGGGCCGGTCGTGCCTCCCGTATAATTTGAAGAGGTGCCGCTCCATGAATCATTGCCATTCACCGCGTCAACCCAGTAGGTCGCGGCCTGGGCCGGGAGGGTTGCAAGGAACAAACCTGGCAACAACGCGGCCAGAAGAAGGGTTCCCAGCCGCCGGGCTGGCTGCGCGCCAGGTTGCCGCGCGTCGTTGAGAAATCTGGGTGCGGAATTCATAAATCACCATTGTACAGCAGCCCTTATGCCATTGTCAAGGTCGGAATTCGGCGCGCCTGCGATCGCCAGCGCGTCTTCCTCCGGAGCCGTCTCCTCCTCCGCCGGGCTGGCCTTGTCACCTGCAAGTCCAGTCCATTCCTGGGGATAAACCACGGCGAAAAGAACGAAGAGATTCCACAACACCTCCCGGGATCGCAGCAAAGTGGTCTCTGTCCAATTGTGGAGCAAAAACATGGCCAAATAGGACATCCGAAATGCAGCCCATCCAAAGTTCTCGGCAAGCTCATTCTTGGCTTTCCGGAACATCATTGCGACCGCCAGCGCCAGCAGGATCAGCCCGACGACCCCCAGTTCGAGGAACACCTCGAGGTAACCATTGTGGGCCTCATTGATCGCCAGAGTCAGTCCAGGAAACGGCTTGACCCAGGAGGACCCATAGCCTGCTCCCAGCACAGGATGCTGCCAGGCAATGGGCAGCAGCACAGGCCAGATCAAATCCCCCCGTCCGGTGAGATTGGCCTGGCGGCCCAAAGCCGCCGCGACCAGAGACGCCGGCGAAACGTCCAGCAGATCCATCGTCAGAGCCATCAGCCCAACCCCAAAAAGAGCCAGCGTCATCCACCCGCCCAGATTTTGGAGGTGGGCCTTGAACCGCCGCAGGGCCAAGAATACTCCCAATCCAAAAACGAGGACGGCAATCGAAGTAGCACTGTAAGTGGCGGAAGAAGCGCCGTAGCCAGAAGGACCTTTCATCAGGTAAAGAGTCATCAACACCACGATCAAATCACACATATTCTGGCCCCGGACTGCGGGCGCGTTTGTCTTATCCCGCCTCCCGACCAGAGTCCAGATGTATAGAAATATCCAGAGCGAACAGACCTCACCGAGCGTGTTCTTGTCCGTCGAGGCCCCCATGTATAGCGGCTCGCCGCTCCATCGGCCAAAACCTACCCCGATGGCTGGGTAGTACTTCACCAACAGGACGGAAAATGGGATCACTATATAGATCACTCTTCTAAGAACGGCGTGCATGGCTTCATAAGGCTCCGCCTCGCTGAGCACAAGCAGGGCCATAATTGCGGTGCCCGTCGTCCTGACCCATCTTTTCAAGGAGATGAATGGGAATTCCGACCAAAGAATGCTCACCAGCATAAAGAAGAAAAGAGCAAACAGCCAGCGGTTGTTCCTCATGGTTTGCTGCCAATTAATCCTCCTCTTTTGCAAAATCACCAGGCCAATGACAAGCAATACCATCAGAAAGTACCGGTCCACGAAACTGCCCTCTCCAATCTTCCCGCTGGAATCAACAAACAGGCCGCCTTGAAACCATTCGCTCAATGGTCGCGTGGCGCAATAGAGAAACCACACCGTGGGAACCCACAGGGCTTTGGACAAACCCGGCGAACATTGGCGGTCCACGTTCATAAGCGCGCGCACAAAAAACAGGCACGCGACCAGGGCGATCAAAGGAATCATACAGATGTGCCGGAAAGGACGGGCGCTTTGGGTTAATCCGCCGACCGACGATTCAAGCGGCCTCCCCCGGCGCCAGACTGGCCGCCGGCGAGAGCTTCAGGCTGGTTCTTTTCCCGTGTGCTTGGACGACGGCGCGAAGCAGCCCGTCCAGTTCTTTTCCTTTGGCCTCCCAATGGTAGAACCGCTCCACCGCCGCGAAAGCGCTCCCGGCCAGCCGCTCCCGGAGTCCGGCGTCCCGAAAGAGTCTTACCACCGCGTTGGCAAAACCCTCCGGCGTGTCGGCGAAGAGAGCCGACTCCTCGTCGCGAAGGCGAATCCCTTCCACGCCGATCGTCGTAGTGACGATCGGCTTCTTCATGGCCATGGCCTCCAAGGCCTTGCCACGAATTCCGCCGCCCGCCAGAAGAGGGATCACAAAGACCTGTGCGCGGGCCATATACGGCCGGACATCATCCACAAATCCAGTGACAATGACGTTCTCGGACGCGCGCGCCAAAAGCGACCGCGTTGGACTCTTGCCGACGACATAAATTCGCGCCTGCGGTTCCAAACCGAGGATGATGGGAAGAACCTTGTCAAGAAACCAGACCATCCCGTCGCTATTCGGCAGATGGGTAAAAAGCCCGGTGAATACCATGGTCATCGGCTCAGGCTTGAAACCCAGGTCCTCGAAAAAGCTCTGGCCCGCCCCGTTTTGCACCACCGCCATGTTTTGGCGCGGCAGCT
This sequence comes from Verrucomicrobiota bacterium, assembly GCA_049522055.1. Taxonomy (GTDB): domain Bacteria; phylum Verrucomicrobiota; class Verrucomicrobiia; order Limisphaerales; family Palsa-1400; genus JBEKOF01. The sequence goes on from JBEKOF010000020.1 coordinate 11,834, forward strand.
CCTTTCTAAAAAACTGATAGTCCCTCTCCGTGGTCGTGATGAGAAGATCAAATCTCCGGCAGAGTTTCATCTCCTCGCGCTTCCCTGATTTCGATTCCAAAGTCAGCAACATTTTCTGGAACAGGTTGCGAGTGTTTGCCGCCGTGCGGCGCAACAGATCATATTTGACCTCGTGCGTGTCGCTCGTCACCGGGAGATCGGCCGGAAACCGGAAGTAGCCGAACATCTGCACGCAACAATGAATCAAATCAAACCGTCTCTTGGCAACCATCTCGTCGATGGCTCGCTGCATGGCGGGCCGGTACAACATGCGAAAAGAACTCCGTCCGGTGCCCAGCAGCCAGAACTTCTGCAACGCGCTCAGAACGCGCGGGCGCTTGCGGTTGATAAAGCGCGCTTCCTCGCAAACACCTCCGTAACCCTTGCGAAACATCTGCTCCTCTTCCGGCGTGCCATAGGCCAGCACCGAAACCTCGTGCTGCTTCGCCAACTCCAGGAAGAAGGGAATATTGCGCTTCATGCCGGCCAGATCCAGCGGCGGCGGAAGCGGCGCGTACGGAAACAACATGAGTATTTTCATGCCCGCGGCAGGTACGCGTTGATCTTCGCGACGACATACTCCGGACTCAACGTATTCATACAATTGATCTTCTTGTCGCAACGCGACAAATAGCAGGACAGGCACTCGATCCCGCTGTGCAGAATTTCGCCCTTGCCAAAAACGTCCAATTCCCACGGAGAAGTTGGGCCGACCAGGACGACTGTCGGCTTTTCGAGCGCGACCCCAATGTGCATGGCCAGGCTGTCCGAAGTGACCAGCACATCAACGGCCTGGACGAGCGCCGCAAATTGCAGGAGCGAATTATTGCAGCCGCCATCAACCGCCTTCCCGTCCACCGCGCTGAGGATGCCCTGGTTGAGAGCCGCTTCCTCCGGACCGCCCAACAGCAGCACTCCCACGTCAGGATGCTGCTCTTTGATCAGTTTAATGCAGTTGATATACCCCTCCAGCGTCCATTTCTTGAGCTGCCATCGTTCGCCGCCGCCCGTGTTGATGCCAACGATGCGCGTGGCGTCGCGCAGCGGCGTTCGTTCCCGCAGCTCCTGGGCGAACGACTCGTGGCTGGCGTTCAAATGGAGCCGGGGCGGGACCGTTGGCAGGGCCAGGCCGCAAATCTCATACATGATCTGCTGATAGGTCTTCCGGTTTTGCTTCTTCAGGCTGTCGTTCACACCCATCAGCCACCATTCCCGGGCCGCGTCGTTGGCTGGTTGAATCTTGCCCGCCGCATCCGCCAAAAAACCCAACTTCTCTTCGCATCTCGCAATGCTCAGGATGGTGGCGCTTCGCTGGTCCGCATCCAGACAGATTCCAACCGAGAACAATTCATTCTTCAGGAACGCGAGGTAATCCCCTTCCAGCACAAGCACACGATCCACCAGGGGATTGTCCTTCAGCAACGGGGCCGCCGCGGCTTTGGTGATCCATACCACCTCGGCCCCGGGATACTTCGCTCGCAGTGGCGGCAGGATACTCGTCGTGCGAAGCACATCCCCCATCGCCTCGAGTTTGACAATCAAAATCCTCGCGCGAATGGGATCGTAGTCGGCGCAGTTCTCGCATAGCCGTCCCTCCTTCTTGTGGAAGATGCACGGCATGCTTCCCTTGTAATGGCGGCAATCAGTATGTATCAGGATAGACATGGCGGGTCTGTCGTCTCAGGCAGCCTTCCGAATCTGGGCGAATATGTCATCCATCATCCACGCCGTCGTCAGAATCTCCCGATACGGGATCGGCGGCGGCGTTTTTTCCTGGATCGATTGATAAAACAACTGAATAAGCATCTTCATGCTATAGTCCATGTGAAAGTCCTTCTTCAGGAACCGTTTGACATTGTGCCAAGAGTTGCGGCGGTAGTATCCCGCATAAATCAACGGTGTCAGAAAATACCGCAGATAGCTCTTGTAGCCCTTCGGCTGAATCGGAATAAGCATGCGATTGGCGCAGTCCGCAATCACCGTCCCTTTCTTGCCATAAAGACAAATGTGGTTATGGCCGACTCCAAGCTGGGTCGAAAAAGTAAAAAAGGCGGTGGTGTTGTCCCCGGCAGAAATAATGGCCCGCAACTCATCCAGCACATCCGTCTGTCCGAGGCTTCTCAAATAAGGGCTTGAGTAAGCATGCGCCATAACGGTGGGCCGCGGTACGGGCAGGAATTCCGCGATCTTAGCCAGCCCGTGACTGATCAGGTTCTGAAGCAACGATCCTGGCAGAGATCGGACCCAATGCGTGCGATCCCCCAACAGCGCCTTCCCGTAGGTGGGATCGTCGTGACTGAAGCACTGCACACAATCAATGTGCGTCGGCGCCCCCCCCAGAAAACCGCTCTGGACCAGCGCGCGCATGCGAATCGCCTCGGGATTGAACTGAAGGTTGTGCCCGACGGTCATCTTCATGCCCTTGCTTTCCGCTAGCCCCAGTAATTCTTCAGCCTGCGGGGCGGTGACACTGAAAGGTTTCTCCATGTAAACATGGCATCCGGATTCCAGACAAAGCTTCCCGAGCGGAAAGTGGGTTTGTGCCGGGGTCGTGATATGAACGACATCTGGCCGCACCGTTTTTAACATCACGGCGGCGTCCGAGAAGAAATTTGGCACATGGAACCGATCCGCCAGTTGGCGTGCCATCAATGGCTCGGTGTCGCAGACTCCCACGACCTGCCCGCCGGGAACCCGCTGGATTTGAGCCAAATGCTGATCGGCCACCAGGCCGCAGCCGATAAGCGCCGACTTAATCATGCGTGGGTGCCGCCGTTCTTCTGGTAGGCATAATAGCGTTGCAGGGCATCGGCCATCCCAACTTCAGGTTGCCAGCCTAATTTCTCCTTGAGCTTCTGGTTCGAATATCTCTGCGGTTTCCACATGAACGCACAAAAACGCCGGTTAAACACCGGCGGAAGTTGTCCTTGCGAACTCTTGGCATACTTCTCCCATATGCAGCAAAACAGATAGAACAGCGAATATGGGATAAAGATGGACCGGAAGTTCCGCACTTCCCGTTTATACCGCCCCAGGAAATAGCGGCTTGTAGGCAAATCATCGTCAACCACATTGAACACTTGGCCATCAATTCCTGGCACCAAACCAGCCCGCACAATGGCGTCGGCGCAGTTATCCACGTAGGTCAGGGGCAGCCGGTTGCCGCCGCCGATATGCATAAAAAAACCGAAAGTATCCATTCCCACCGCCCCTGGAATCGCCTTCTTGCCAGGGCCAAAGACAATACTGGGCCGGACGGTAACATAGCGCAGCCCATGTTTCTGGTGGTATTCCAGAACCAGCTCATCTTGTTTCAGCTTGGCATAGACATACGCGTCATATCTCTCCTCCAGATTCGGCTCAATTTCACAGCTCTCATCCAGCAGGCCCCCTCGTTTGAGCTTCATGTTCGAATGCACCGCGAACGTGCTGACATTGACAAACCGGACCACGCAACCCTCCGCCACCAACGCATCCAATAAATTCCGGGTCGTGACCACCGAATTCTGAAAACAGCCGGGAAAGGACTTTCCCCGCCCCGTGACGAGATGAAAAACAATCTTGGCCCCCTTGGCCGCGGCGGCGCAATCCTCGCGCGAAAGCAAATTGCCGGACAGAATTTGCAGCTCCAAGGCGGGAAACTGCTGTCGCAACCTCTGCAGCCCTTCCACCTCGCTAGATGGTCTGACAAAGCAGCGTACGCGTTTCCATCCGCGCTTGAGCAGCGCCTCCACGACCCTCACTCCAATGAACCCCCCCGCGCCCGTGACCAGCGCAAGGTCGACCGTGGTTAACGGGACAGCGGGCTTTGCTTCGTCTGTGCTCACAGCTTGAGTAATTCTTCAGAACTGACGACCGCCTCATCGAACCGGCGTGCCGGCCCGCGGAAATTCCCGCCGGTCGCTTTTGCTCCCAATGAGCAGGAGCTTGCGCAGCCGCCCCATCTGTTCCGCGCGATGGAACTGCATCAGATCCTTTGGCACAGGCCTTTCCACTCGGCGGATCGAAGCCCACGCGTAACCCGCCAACAGACAAAGTCCGCCAATCAGAAAAGGCTTTCTTGAAATCTGGAAAGCCGATCTGGACACCTGCCACAAAGGATGTCCCCCCGTCAAATAATCCCGCTCTCCCTGCCTAAACTGAATATTCCACGTCGGCTGGCCGTTACTCCCCATCGGCCGATGATGCAGGAAAAGTCTTTCCGTGTAACTTTGCGTGCGCCAGCCCTTCATGCGAGCGGTCGTCACCGCGGCCCAATCTTCCCCGCCGCTGCGCATCGGCAGATAACCGCCGATCTCCTCAAAACAACCCCGGCGAAACACCTGAAATCCCCCGGACACATGCTCCTCATTCATGAATTTGTAATCGTAAACCTGCCGGGAATTCTCCACAAACCTGGTTCCGACAACCCCCAGACGCGGATCCCCCTCAAGCTTCCCCAGGAGAAACGCCATGTAATCCGCCTCAAAGGTAATATCGGCATCCAGATTGCCGATCACGTCGAATTCACCACCCCGCAACTTCTCCCACCCGGCCTGGATACACTGCACCTTCGCCGCGAACTGATATTCCCTCTCCCCGGCCATCCGCACCAACTCAATCCACTCGTGCCGCGCGGCATACCCTTTGACGATCTCATCTGTCCGGTCCATGGAGCCATCGCTCACGATCACCCATTTTGTCGGCTTCATCGTCTGGGCCACCACTGAACGGATCGTGTTCTCAATGAAACCCTCCTCATTCCGTGCGGCGGTAATCAGAACATACTTAAGCTTGTGGTTTTCCATGATTCGGGGGTCCTTCGGCTCCGGGTTGTCCGCTCGCCGGGACTGGGAGGACGTAATGGCCGGGAGGTATCGCGGGCGGGGACTCCACCCGGGACAGCAGCATGGCCATTCCCTTAAAAATCGTCGCCTGCGCCCAGTGCAGCATTGGGGTCTTTGCTTTGCACAATGGATAAATCCGGTAATAGAAGTGACCATCGCGGTCTTGCATGTTCTTAATGACCCAATGCGCCACTTTCAAGGCGAGTTCCAGACAAGTTGGATCCTCCTCCGAGAAAAAGGCCAGCGTGTCAATGGCTTGCCCGGCACACTGGCTGTCCACAGGGTAGCGGCGGTTATGATAATACTTGGGACAGCCGTCACGCTCAAAGAAATGGGCTTTATAGAATCGCAACCCCCGGCGCAGGTTTTCCGCCCAGGTCTTGTCCCCGGTGCTATCAATATAATGTTTGAGGCTGTCCAGGTTGTAGCCCGTGTGGAAATTATCAATCCAGTGATACATGGGTTGTTCCGCGTACCACCACGCGCCGTTGGGCAACTGCCGCGAACAACTGTAAAGCATCGCCGAGCGGGCGATTTTCAAGTATTCCTCATTGCGGGTGTGCTTGCCCGCGCGCGCGAGCAAACTCGCCCCCAGCATGTTGGCGTTGTGGATTGCATCCTGTTCAAAGAACAGGTAGCTCAGGCAATCTCCTGATGCCGTCTTCTCTCGCGGCAAATCCTTGATCCATTGGCAGGCGCTGTCCGCGATATGCAGCCAGCGCTCTTCGCCGGTCAATTCAAAAGCCTCCACATACGCCTGGCCAATCAGGCTGGTCCACACAATAATCGGATCATGCTTGGTGTACCTCCCCCCCCGGCTCGAAAAGTCGAAGCAATTGCTCCAACTATGCTTGGCAAATTTCGGGGCCTTGTGCTTGTCCAGCCAGTCCAGACACGCCACCGCTTTCTCCAGGTATTCCTTCCGCCCTGTCACCCGGTGCAGTATCAGGTAGCCCGAGGCCATGTAGCCTCTGCCCTTGGTCGAATCCTCCATCCTCACGCCCAGGATCGGGCGCAGATTGATGGGGGACTGCCGCACCAGCTGCTGCAGCAACCGCTCCGCCAACAGATTTCCGAACGTCAACGACCGCGCCCACGACGACAAACCGTCAAACGGCTCATAGCCCTTGTAGTCGTGGCCCTCCACCCATCGGCAGACCCGCGCCATGCTCTCGGTCAATTCCCGCGGACTTGCTTCGTTGGCGCTCATGCTTTATTGTCAATTAGATTATTTACCAGGCCGGCAAACCGCGCCCCTTCCGCCTGCCAGCGGTACTTGGCATATACTTTCCGGCCCCTCTCCACCAGCCCCCGCAATTCGGAGGGATGTTCATACGCCCACTCGATCTTTCGCGCCAGGTCGTCCGCCTTTTCCACATCAAAATATAAGATCTCATCCTCCGCGAAATAATCCCGCACCCCGGGCGTCCGCGTCATCAGCACCGGCTTGTTCATCGCCAGGTACTCGAAAATCCGCGTTGGAAAATTGATCCTGGTAAACTCGTTGAGACGGTTGGGAATCAACCCCAGGTCCACCGTCGAAATGATTTGCGCGATCTCCTTCTGGGATTTGAATCCGCTGAATTCCACCACCTCCTCCAGCCCAAGCTTCTTGATCAGGACGATAATCTCCTCCATGTAATCGGTTTGCTCCCCGTAAAGGCACAATCTCAGTCCAGAGAGGCGCGCCCGCAGTTGGGCCATGGCCTGCACCGCCAGGTCCAGCCCGTGCCGCTCCACCAGCAATCCGTGATACATCATGGAAAACCGCCGGGGCGTTTCCGCCTTCCGTTCCCCGCAGGGAACGCCCTTCCCGTCGAATATCTCCTCCTGCGGTGAATTCATCACGATCTCAATCTTGTCCGTCCGCGCGCCGCGTGAGACAAACACCTCCTTGAAAGCCTTATTCGGCGTCATCACCATGTCCGCAAACGCAAAACTTGCCCTCTCAATAAACTTCAACAAGCGGACACTCCAGTCGTCCTGCCGCAATCCATAGAGGCTCTCGAAAAGTTCCGGCATTGGGTCGTGCATGTCGAGGATGATCTTGCTTCCTTGCAGACGGGGCACCAAGGCGCTAAACACCAGAAAATCAGGCATGTTATGAACATGCACCATGTCGTAGCGCGACTTTAGCCCGCGCGTGGACAAGAAAAACATCGAGTGCAGGAAAAATGCCCCGTACCGAAGGACATACGACAACTTGCTCTTGCTACGACTGCTGCGAACAGGCGCGCGATAAACATGGACCCCGTCAATCATCTCGTGCCGCGGCACAGAAGCGTCCTCCCTCAGAGAGATGACCTCAACTTCCATGCCCAGGCGCACCAATTCTTCAGCCTCGCGCCTGGGCCGCTGATCTAAGAGGTAATAGGCATACAACACCACCGCGACACGTTTCGGTTTGAGAGCGCCGTTCTTTGTTCGTCCCGCGTCCGGTGCGGCGCCAGGCGCCGTGGCCTTCCATCCCGCTGCTTGCGCTGGCCCACCCGTCACGCATGTTTCCTTATACCAGGCCGCCATTTCCCGGGGCAGGCCATGCCACATGGATTCGCCATTTCTCTCCCGGATCTTCTCCAAGAACTCTTCATACAAACTGACGGGGAAAGTGCGGAAAGATGAAGACTCGCCGGGGAATGCGACGTAGTCCGGATGCAGGTTCAGCAACGCCATGCCTCCATGCTCCGCCACCCACGCCGCTTTTTGAAGCCAGATGCCGGGACTGCGCTCGCCCATCAGCAGGAAAAGGCTGGAGTCTTGGGCCAGGGTGTAGGGCATTTCCACATAACCCCGTCCGTCTGATCCCTTCTTCCAAAAGGGAAATATGGTTCCTGCGCCGTCCGGTTGGGGCTCGAACGGGTCCGTGTCGAATGTGGACAAGTCATACTGGATGTCCAAGTCCAGGAGCCAATCCAGGTTGTGAAACATGAACCCGGAACGAAAACCCACCGCGCCCCACTCTTTCAGATATCCGTTAATCCGCGCAGCCTTGCGGGCAAACCCTTCCCGGCTGCGATAGAGCTTGCCGTCATGGTTGAGATCATGAACCCCCACTTCGAAGCCGTTGGCCGTCAACTCATCACGCAACGCCTTCGAGACGCGATATTCGCCTTCAGGAATGAAATTGAATGAAGAACGAAAGCCCCATCTCTTCTCGACCTCCATCAATTGAAGGCATTTCTCCACGCCAGCCTGCCCTTCCACATCGTGGGTCAGCATGAAGGCAAATTTCTTGTTTCCCGGCCAGCCCGGCCACTCTTTCGGCGGCCGTTCCGACCCAGGCAGAATCGGCCAGATCCCACGGAACCGTTCCCGCTTTCGCCGCGTCACCCAGCCTCGAACACCCAGCCTGAGCCGAGCCGGAACCAGCGGTTTGATGCCGTAATAGATTCTGTCGCGCATCACAACTTAGAGCGGATGACTCTCAATCGCCCGGATCACCTTGTCCTGGTCGGCCTCGCTCAGGAACGGATGCATGGGCAGGCTCAGCACCTCGTCCGCCGCCTTTTCGGACACCGGCATGTCCCCCCGCGCGTAGCCGAGTTTGGCGAACACCGGCTGCTCATGCAAGCATTTTGGATAATATACCGCTGTGGGAATGCCATGGGCCTTGAGCCGTTCGGCCACCTGATCGCGCTCGGGGATGCGGATGGTGTACTGAGCATACACATGCGTATTGCCGGGGGCCACTGCCGGCACGACGCATTGCCCGGCCAGCTTGGCCGAATAACGCGCCCCAATCCTGCCCCGCTCCTCAACCTCCCACTGGAAGTGCGGCAGCTTGGCCAGCAACACCGCGGCCTGCAATGTGTCGAACCGTCCGTTGGTACCTAAAATTGGATGAAAGTGCCGCTTGAGACCACCATGTGTGCGAATGGCCCTCATTTTTTCCGCCAACGCGTCGTCGTTCGCAAAAAGCGCGCCGCCGTCGCCGTAGCAGCCCAGCGGCTTGGCCGGGAAAAAACTGGTGCTTCCGATTGCCGTTACGCCGCCGCTCCGCCGCCCATGCCGCGTGGCCCCGAAGCTTTGCGCCGCATCCTCGATCACCGTCACACCGTGCCGAGCCGCGATGCCGTTGATCCGGTCGTAGTCCGGCAACTGCCCAAACAAGCTCACCGGCAGGATCGCCTTGGTCCGCTTGGTGATCGCCGCCTCGAGCAAGTCCACGTTGATGTTGTAAGTCGCCGGCTCAATATCCACAAACACCGGCCGCGCCCCCACCAATCCAATGACCTCCGCCGTGCTGATCCAGGTGAATGGGACGGTGATCACTTCGTCGCCGGGGCCGATGTCCAGCACGCGCAAGGCAATTTCCAGACTCTGCGTGCCGCTGGAAACAGTGATGCAATGTTGGACCCCCACAAAGGCGGCCAGCGCCGCTTCCACCTCCGCGACCTCCGGCCCCATGACGAATTGCGCGTGGTTAAGCACGCGCTGAATGCGGGCGTCCGTATCGGCTTTGTAGCGCCGGTACTGCTCCTTGAGGTTGATGAATTCCATTTATTATCTCAGCCGCCACTTCATCCCCAACCGCAGCCACCGGAAAAGCCAGGCCTTCCCACTCACCAACATTTCAAAGCTCCTGCAGGAGCCGTTTGGGAACGTAAGACCGGGTCTTGTTCATCACCACCGCCACGTTGGCGCGGGATTCCCCAAGCAGGGCCGCGGCCCGCTGCGCGACATCATGGTGTGTCTTTTCGGCTTCCACCACCAGCAGCACCGTGTCCATGAACCGAGCCAGCCGCGGCGTCACGCTGATTTGGGTGACCGGCGGCATGTCAAATATAATATAGTCATAGTCGCTCGCCTTCATTTTGGACACCAAATGCCCGAACCTTTTGGGCAGAAAGCCGGGGAGCCTGTCGTGGTTGCCAGATTCCTTGACCACGTAAAGATTGTCCTGCACCATCGCGCTGTCCCGGTTCTCCTTTTGCAAAGCATCGTCAATGCCGAGAGCCAGCTTGCCCTTGTAAAAGTGGTGCGCCGCCCCCTCCTCGGAATTCATGTTCACCAGCAGCACGTTGCCTTCACCGGTCTCGGAGAGAGAGGACGCCAGGCCGGAGGCGATGGTGCTGACCCCGGCGCCGCTGTCACAACTTGTCACCGCCACCAGTTTGGGCTTGTGGGTCAGTCCCAGCTCTTCAAAATAAGCCACCAGCCGGTCGCGCAAGGTTTCATGGAACGGACGCAGGGCGTGCTTTTCGTCCCAAGGCGCCACCAAGCCATTAAGAGCCGGCGCCAACGCGTCTGCCTTTGGTTCGGGTGCCGGCTGGGGATCCCCCGAATCTGCCGGCAAAAGCTTCAACTTTCCCCTTCCTTCGTTCAATTGCAGTTTGGTCTTGCCATTCAAATAAGGGACCGACAAAAAGAACCGCAACTTGAGTCTGTCGGCAACTTCCTTGGGACGTTTGAAAGAGCGGTCCAAGACCATCTCCAAGAGAAATGCCAGGCCAAGCCCCGCCGCCACCCCCCCTGCGGCTAATTCCGCCATGAGCTTGGGGACTTTTTTCAAGTCGCGCACCGGGTGAGTGGGACTCGTGATGACGGTGATTCCCGAAATCCGGGGTCCCAGTTCGGTATGAGTTTCCGCCAGGCTCAGGCTGTCTTCTATTCTTTGGAGATCCGCCTCGTCCCTGTTCCTGCTTCTCTCCAACTCCCTCAGTTTGGCATCCAATTGGTTGAGATTGGTCCCTTTGCTCTGGATGATTTGGAGTTCACTAAGCTGCTCATTCATGCTCGACTTAAGCTGCTCGACCCTGGCCACCGCGTTGTTGTAAGCTGTCTGCGCCAGCATCGCGGGGGTGGGGCCGGAGGACTGGCCTGGCGCCAAAGCCAGCAGGCCGGGGTTTTCCTCCTCCATCTTCTCCTTCTTGTTTTCGGCTTGTTCAATCTCGTCCTGGTTGGTTTTCACCAAGCTGTTTTCAGAGGTGTAATGTTGCTCGAGTGTTTCCTCCTTGGCTTCCAGGTTCGCCAGTTGACGGAGAAGCTTCTGGTAAGCCGCAATCGTTTTCGCGGAAGGCGGGGTCAGGCTGTTGGTGGCGGACGCCGCGTTTGTCTCGACGGTAGCCGGGAGGTTCTTCTTGAGTTGATCGGCGAGGGTCATGGCCTCAGCCAAAGCAAACCTGGTCTGAGTCATTGTCTTGACAATGTCCCCCTCCTGCGCCTGGAATTGCGACATCGCCGCAGGAAGGTCAACCACCCCCACGGCGTTTTTGAAATCGGCCAGATCACTGATGGTTTGTTGCAGCCGGTTGGCAATGATCTCCTTCTTGCGGGTCAAGTAGGCATCGAGCTGGCCGGGCTTGTAATGAATCTCCTCCTCTTCCTTGATATAATTGGTGATGATCTGTTGCAGCACCGGTTGGACAAGCGTAGGATCCCTGTGCGAAAAGGTCAGGTTGATGATCTGGCTGGCTGGCACCGGAGAGGTCACCAGATTCGCCAGGATCACATCCGCGGCGTCATCCTCGTTGGTGCCACCGTCGTACGGGGCCAGGATCCTCGATGGTTGGACAAACCTCGCCGTGTCTTTAACACTGTCTGAACTTCGCAGAATCTGAATCTCCGAAGCCAGGATGCTTGTCCCCACGTCGGCATCTCGGACCTTGACGGCATCAGGCTTCCCCTGCTCTGGAGTTACAGGTTCAGCGATATAGTTAATGTACAACTGGGCCGAGGACTGATAGGTTGTCTTCTGCAAGGCCGCAACCACCCCGGCGGCGATGAATCCGCAAAGAGCAAAGACCAGGATAAGCCACTTGCGTTTGAACAAAACATAATAGATGTCCCCCAGAGAGATCTCCGCATGGGGCGGCGCGACTGGTTGCTTTTGATTCATACGTTCCTAATTTACATCAGGCGGCTCAAAGCGCCATAAAGGATAGTTGCATTGCTTCATGCCGTCCTCGGCTTCAGGACAGATGTGGATAAATCATGCGGCCTGCCAGCCGCAACAAAGTCTGCGGCAGACGGCCAAAAACCCGGTTGGCCCAGGTTTCCGCGCGATCCACATCGGCGACAAACCGCCCCGCGCGGAAATCATACTTGGAATACTTGATTTCCTCTTCGCGGGTCCCAAATCCCAGCTTGAACCGCCGCAAGCCCTCATTGGCCAGCGAGGTGCGCCCAAAATGCAGTTGCGAGCAGCCGCGCGCCGCGCACTCCCGAATGCCCGACCACATCACAAGATTGTTCGGGCGCAAATGCTGAAAAGCCTGGTCCGACGCCCCGAATTTGTAAATCGCCTGCCGGCCCAGGCGCAAAAAGACCGCCCCCCCCACCGGCTTGTCCTCAAACCGGGCGGTAACGATGAACCCCAAGCCCGCCCGCAGCAAATATCGCTGCAAATTTAAAAAGAATCTGAACGGCTGCGGGGGCAGCCCATGGCGCCGTCGCGTCTGGCAGTGCAACGCGTAGTAGGTGTGAACGGATTCCAAAGTGTCGTCAATTTGGATCCGCAGTCCGGCGGCTTCGGCTTTCCGAATGCCGCGCCGCAAGGAGCCATCCAGATTCTTAAAGAGCAATTCCTCGCCGCATCCCAGGTCGAGGACATGTCCAAAAAAAGCCAGCGATGGAGAACTGCCCTGCCAGTCCACATCGCTGCTCCTGCACTCCAGGTATCGCCATCCCCGATTGCGGCCCTCCGCCATCGCCCTTTCATACAACTCCCCGGCGCCATGACCCGGAGCTTTTAACGGATATGAAAAATCAGTGAAGGGCAGGCAAACTCCCCTCCGCCCCGTCCAGGGACTGGAGACTTCCATGAGCGGAAGCAAATCCTCCAATTGTCCACCGCCAAAACGCGCCACATACATAGGCACATGCCCGTAAGTCTCCTGCAGAACCCGTGCCCACGCCGTTCCGTGGAAAAACCACGCCCCTGGATGGCCCTCTAAAGAGGAATCCCACCCCGCCTGCTGCAGCGGGTTGATCGTGACAAGCCCCTCCGGCCGATCAGGAGCCGGCCTGCGCACGGCTGCGAGTTCAGCGTGGGAAGTCACTTAACGCTTGCGTGCTGCGGTTTGGCCGCGCTGAGGCAAAGTTTCAACTCGTCGGCCACCGCGTGAATCTGTTCCTTGGTCAGCTCCGGGAACATCGGCAGGGAGAGAAACTCCTCCGCGCACCGTTCCGCCACGGGATAGGAACCTTTGCCCAACCCCAGAAAACGATACGCCCCTTGCAAGTGAACCGGAATTGGATAGTGGATCGCGCAGCCAATCCCCTTGTCCGCCATCGCCTGCAGCACCTGGTTGCGATCCTTCACCCGCACCGCGTAAATATGATATACGCTCTGGTTGTAAGCCGCCTGCACCGGCGTTATGATTTCCTCCGTGCCGCTAAAAAGCTGGTCATACATCAACGCATGGGCGTGGCGGCGAATATTGCCCACATCCAGTTGCGGGAGCTTGACACTGAGGACTGCCGCCTGAATTCCATCCATCCTCCCGTTCCATCCAATATCTGTGTGGTGGTACTTGCGGGTTTGCCCGTGATCCCGCAGAACCTGGATCTTGGCCGATAGTTCCGCGCTATTGGTCACCACCGCCCCCGCCTCCCCCAGCGCCCCAAGGTTCTTTCCAGGATAAAAACTGAAGCATCCGGCCACCCCCATGATCCCCGCCTTCTTCCCGCGGTAATGCGCCCCGTGCGCCTGACAGGCATCCTCCACCACCGGAATCCCGTGCCGGCCAGCGATGGCCAGGATTGGATCCATGTCCGCGCACTGCCCAAAAAGATGCACCGGGATGACTGCCTTGGTCCGCTTGGTAATGGCCTTCTCCAGCAAACCCGGATCCATCGTATAGCTCATTTCCTCGATGTCCACAAAGACCGGCCGCGCCCCGCAAAAACTGATCGCCTCCACCGTGGCCATGAAAGTGCTGGGCACCGTGATGACTTCATCGCCCGGCCCGACCCCAAGCGCCAGCAAAGTGAACCAAAGAGCATCCGTGCCGTTGCCCACTCCGACGCAGTGAGCCGCCCCGCAATAGGAGGCGAATTCACGTTCAAATTTGGCCACAAAAGGGCCGCCCGCAAAGGCGCCCGAGTCAATCACTTGGGCAATGGCCGCGTCGAGTTGTTGGCGGATGGGTTGGTGATGCGCTTTGAGGTCGAGAAATGGAACTTTCATGGGATTTTATTTATTGAGCATTCGGATGACTCTGGCGGGGTTGCCCGCGACGATGGCGTCGGCCGGAACATCCCGGGTGACGACACTGCCAGCCCCAACAACCGCGCGCTGGCCCACGGTAATGCCACAGAGGAGGGTCGCGCCGGACCCGATGGAGGCACCGCGTTCCACCCGGGTGGGAACGCATTTCCAGTCCGCTTCGGTTTGAAGCCGGCCCTGGCCGTTGGTGGCGCGGGGGAGAGGATCGTTTATGAAAGTGACGTTGTGGCCGACGAATACCTCGTCCTCCAAAACAACCCCCTCACAGATAAAGGTATGGCTGGAAATCTTGCACCGGTTGCCGATGGTGGCGCCTTTTTGTATCTCCACAAAGGTCCCGATCTTGACCTCATCACCAATCTGGCATCCGTATAAATTGGTGAACGCATGGATGCGCACACCCTTGCCCAATTTCACATTGGGGGCAATTTGCTGATAAAGGGGAGCTTCGCCCATGAGCGTTGCAGAGGGGTCTCTAAAACGCTAGGCGGCAACCGCCGGTTGGCCCGAGTTTCCGCGCACCAACTGTGGAAGGTTTCCGTTCCTCAACTTGGAAGAGCCGTTGCGCCCCGCCTCGTGGGAGCGTCCATTGGTTTCCACCATGAGAGACAAAACCGGGCGAAGAAGGGGAACCGGACTGCCGCCTTGCTTCAACGAAAGCGAGGAGGCTTCCAGGATCCTCACCAGTTCCAGGCCGCGGGTGCCGCAGCTCAGTGGCGTCTTGGCCTCGCGAATGCAATCAATGAAGTGCTGGCATTCGGCTTTGAGCGGCTCTTCTTGCTTCAAATACGGAGCGTAAGTGTCGCCGTAATGGTAGGCATAGTGGAATTCGGCGAAGGTGTCATAGTGCGGCGGACGCTCCACCCGCGCGTCGAAAATGCGGATCTTCTCCTGTTGTGCCACGTCGTCATAGACCAGCATGCGCTTGCTCCCCACGATGGTCATTTCCCGCACCTTGCGCGGATCCAGCCAACTGCTGTGGATGATGGCCGAGCGGTCCTTGCCAAAGCTCAGGCACATCGAAGTCACGTCCTCAATGCCCGGTGTGACGTGCGCGCTGCCGCGGCAATTGACGCTTTCGGGGAATTCCTGCAACAGATGAAGGATGATGGAAATATCATGCGGCGCCAGGTCCCACGCCACATTGATGTCCTTTTGGAACAAACCCAGATTCAAACGCCGGGCCGAAATGTAGCGGATTTGCCCCAAATCCCCGCGGTCAACGATCTCTTTGATCTTCTTGACGGCTGGGGAATAGAGAAAAGTATGGCCCACCATGAGCACCAGCCCCTTTTGCCGCGCAATGGCAATCAACTCCTCGCACTGCTGGGCGGAGGAGGCCATCGGTTTTTCAATCATCACGTGTTTGCCGGCCAGCAAAGCCGCCTTGGCCATCGGGAAATGCATTTTGACCGAGGTGGCCACCACCACGGCGTCCAGGTCCGCGGCCGCGAGCATGTTGTCGAAATTCACCTCGCCCTTGACTTCCGGATATAATTCTTTGAGGTGCTTGAGCCGCGCGGGGCTGATATCGCACATTGTTTTCAGGTTGCATCCGGGCAAAGACCGAAAATTGCGCACCAGATTGGGACCCCAATAGCCGCACCCGACCACTCCGACTTTGATTTGTTTGCTCATATCTTCTCGCTTTTTCTCGCTTTTTCTAGATTTGGCTCAACCATCTATCGGCTTAGGAACAGCCCGCAACCCCGTCCGATGCGTTGCTGCCAACATCGGGCCTCGCGTCGTGTCCAGGCTGTTGTTGATGAGCACTGATTCCCGTTGGCCGTTCTGCGGCAAACTGGAACCAACGCCCTGGTTTCGCGCGGCTCTGGCCGCGATTTTTCCAGCTACCTTGACATCCCACAATTGAATGAGAATGGCCGGCGCCGTCCCCGCCAGAATCTGAAGATCCAGCCAGAGGGACTTCTTCTCCACGTACTCGATATCCAGCTCCATCATCCTCTCGAAAGTAGTTCGGTTCTTCCCTTTGACCTGCCACAGCCCCGTCAGGCCGGGAAGCGTCTCGCACCGACGCCGATGGCGCGGCTGAAACATCTCATACTCGTAGGCGGTGGTGGGGCGCGGCCCAACCAGGCTCATTTCCCCGCGCAGGACATTGATCAGTTGCGGCAACTCGTCCACTCCCAGTGTCCTGAGCCATAATCCACCGGCAATCAACCGTGAATCCCCCGCACAATCCAGTTTCTTCATCGGCCGATCCGAAGTCATCAGGTGATTCAAATGCTCGCGATGCACCGTGGTATCCGCGTTCACTTTCATGGTGCGAAACTTCAGGCAGCGAAACCGCGCCCCCATGTGGCCAATCCGTTCCTGCCGGAAAAGAGCGGGTCCCGGCGAAATGATTTTGACAAACAACGCCACCATCACCCCAATCGGCAGCCACAACGGCAGCGTCATCAAAACCAGGGTGTAGTCAAGAATGCGCTTCCACATCGGCACCCGGCCGCGCGCAATGCGGTCGGAAATGCTGTCAACCAACTCCTGATTCGTGCGATTCATGCTGGAAAGATTCATACTTTGGGGCACATGTGTGCCTATCGGATACCCGACTTTTTCTTGGATCGTATCTTCCCGTGCAGCAGGCTCACTTGCTTGCACAGGCGATACGAACAACGCTTATTCCTGCGTGTCAAACTCATTTTTGCGCAAAGCTCCGCACTTGCTGGCTTCCTCAGTTTTCGCCAGCATCTGCCATCCCTCGCCCTTGCCCCCTCACAACCGCTGTGTCTTGGTAACCCAACTCAATTCCCACCCCGCGACTGCCCCCACCGACTATCTCGTCGCGAGTAAAGGCAGACGATCCGCAACTTTGTGATTCAATGTCTTTAACGAACTCCTGTCCACTTCTGCCAAAGTTGGACGACCCAAGAAATCCAGCAGGATTTGTACCCTTCTCATCGCTGGTAATGCGCGGACGACCATTGCTGAATACCCCAGAAAGGCTCCCTCGGCAATGGTCACCTCGGCACCTGCCACCAAACCATCTTGAACGGCCATCGGTTCTTCGGATTCAAAGCACTGGCGCAATTCCTCGATGGCCCCGTCAGGAACTATCGGTATCCTCCTCCCAAAATGAACCAGGCTGCTGATCCCCGTGACATGCCGGATGCTGTCCACGCTCTCCGCCAGAAGGCAACGCACAAAGATGTAGCATGGAAAGAGCGGTTCCACCACCCGCACGATGCCGCGCTGGGTAGCCCGCTCCATCCGCAACCGGGGATTAAACACTTCCAACCCCAGGTTCTTTTGCACATTTGCCGCGGCGATATGCTCGTGCTTGGGCTTCGTCCTGGCGCAGTACCAGGCTGGATTATCAATTTGCATAAGGAAAACCAAATGTCAGCCGATGTGCGACACCCGCTCGGCTTTCAAAAAGCGAAACGGCAAAAGCCAAGTCATCAAACTCACAAAACGCACTACTCCTCCGCAAATCCGCGGGTCCGAAAATCAACATGTATGGAGCCGGGCACATTATCATCACAAGCCAATCTCACCAATTTGCTTTCCGCCTCATCTTCCGTCTTGGCCCCACCATGACCTTACCCTAACCGTTTATCACTTGGTCTTGGTGATGTCAATCATTTCCTCACATTGTCACGCAAATGTTGCCAAACCATTGAATTTCTACCATTCTTGCGGGAATATGCAAGGCTAAAATGGGATTTTGTGGGATTAAGTGGGATTGAGTGGGATTTGGCATTGCAGCCAACCGGAAAACAAAGGACACAATTGAGTGCCTTGAACAAGGGCATCGGCCACCGTAGAACATACTAATGTCGCTTTCAATGAGGCATTTGCGCATTTTTGTGAGCCACTCATGCCCTGGCATTTGCCCGGATAAATCGTCGTGGCGATGGCAGCCTTCGCAGCGTTTTTCCCTAACAATGCCAGGACACCATCCAGATCCGATGATTCACATCGGAGACTATCAATCGCCAGCCGAGAATCGCTATTACGATACTTTATTGTTTTTAAACAATCTTGTACCCCTTCATTTGCCTGCAATGTTATCACAATTCCATATTATGTCAATAGGGATTTATATGATTTAACTCCGAGGAGAATCCCACAGCCAATGGCCAATTGTTCCCAATCCCCAAATAGATTCCACGAGGTTCTTTTGGCAGCAAGACACGGTCGCCTTGGCCGATCTGGGCCGTCGCGGATGTTCAACGGGCAGAAGGCCTTGGAGGGCTTCCAATGCCAACTGAACCAAAGGTAGCTCTCGGAGGCGGCTGCCAACTCGGTGAGTTGGAATCATCCCATCCCGGTAAAAGGCAGGGCCGATAGCCAACCTATCAAGTCATTCCAGAAAGGGCGGATTCCAGAACTCCGGCCAATTCATCCGGGGCCAGGACAATCGGGTTGGCTTTCATGCTGCTGGCTTGGGTGGCTCTGGCCACGATTTCGGCCAAGTCGTCCTGTTTAATCCCATAGGCGGCCAGCCCAAGAATGTGCAAATCGCCCACCAACTGGCGAACCCAAGCCAATCCTTCATCCCACCCGGCGCCTGTATTGCCGGTCACCAAACGCGCCACCGCCTTGTAACGGGACAAGGCCGGGCTGGCGGGCTGGCGGGCGCGCAGGGCCGACACATTGGCTTGCATGACGTGCGGCAGAAGCGCCGCGCAGATGGCGCCGTGCGGCGCGGGAAACATCCCTCCAATCGGCCCGGCAAGTCCATGCACCGCCCCAAGACCCGCATTGGCCAGCGCCAATCCGCCAAACAGACTCGCCATGGACATGTCCGTGCGCGCGCCCGCGTCGCTGCCGTCGGACCAGACGGCCCGCAACGAGCGGGCAACGCGGCGCATTCCTTCTTCGCAGAGCGCGTCGGTCATTGGGTTGGCGCGCAGGCAAACATAAGGTTCGATCAATTGCGTCAGCGCGTCCAACCCGGTGCTGGCGGTCAGGGCGGGCGGCAAAGCGATCGTCAATTCCGGATCAACCAGCGCGATTGCCGGCAGGAGAAAGGGGCTGCGCAGGCTGACTTTGACGCGATGTTCCGGAGAGGCAAGCACAGCATTGCGGGTGACTTCCGAACCAGTGCCCGCGGTGGTGGGAATGGCGATGAAAGGGGCGGCTGGCCTTGAGAAGGCCTGGCCTCGACCGATGATTTCGATGTAGTCCAGGAGATCGCCCTGGTTGGTCGTCATGCCGGCGATGGCTTTGCCGGCGTCCAGGACACTCCCGCCGCCAAAGCTGACGACTAGGTCGCAACGCTCCTGCCTGGCCAGGGCGACGCCGCGACGGACGCATTCAAGGTCTGGTTCGCCACCGACCGAATAGGTGGCCGCGCCGAGGCCGGATTCCCGCAAGAGCTCTAACAACGGCGCGACGCGGCTAACATCGCGCCCGGCCACAACCAGCACACGGCGGCCCAAATCCCCGGCCAGATGGCCGGCATCGTTCACCGTCTTCGGGCCGAAAATGATGCGCGAGGCTGTGGCAAACTGGAATTGCATGTCCATGCAGCAATGAGATTATACTTTTTTGATCCGGCGTAAAGATTTGAAAGAGGCCAAGAGCGTTATCCTCCTGAACCACAACTGCTTTCTCCTTCTGGTATGCCAGATGCTCGTGTAACTATTAGTCGCAGAATTGAGATTATATTCCAAATATGAGGCGATAATTGCCGATAACTAGAATGATCGTGGCTCCAAAACAAACGTCACCACAACACGCTGCCGAGTTGAGTTTGGGGCGATATGGACAACACTTTGTTCCGACCCAACTGGTTGATCACGTTGATGTTCCAAAACTGCCGGAAAAGCTGGATCGTGCCGCCGTGGTTTTGTTTGCCTATTATGCCACCGATGCGCGTCCGCGTCGGGAAGCGGAGGCTTTGACGGAGGCGGGATTCCAGGTGGATGTGATTTCCCTGAGCCATAAATCTTCCGATCCCGCGCGGGAAACGATCAACGGGGTGAACGTAGTCCTGGCGCCGCTGAGACATCGGAGAGGCGGGAAGTTGAGCTATGTGCTGGAATATGGCTTTTTCTTTATCTACGCCTTTTTACTCCTTTCAAAATGGAGCACGACTAGAGCATTTCAATAAATAGTGTAGCCATTTTAGAGAAGTGTGGTATGGTCTGTCCATGCGAACGCTTTCTTTGGATCTCCGTGAACGAATCCTTGTTTCCTACGACCGTGGCGAGGGCAC
>JBEKOF010000021.1:0-31947 GCA_049522055.1 Verrucomicrobiota bacterium
TGGGGGTGAAGGTGGAGCCGGGGCGGGATGTGGTGTCGGTGGATGGGCGGGAGGTGGGACGCAAGCCGCGGCGTTACATCGCGCTACACAAGCCGCGGGGATATATTTGCACGCGCGCGACGGAGGAGGACCGGCAACGGATCGGGGATTTGCTGCCCAAGGAATGGAGCGACTTGTTTACGGTGGGACGGCTGGATTACCAGAGCGAAGGGTTGATTTTTATGACGAATGACGGCGATTTTTGCTTGAAATTGTCGCATCCCAGGTATCGTATTCCCAAGGTTTATGTGGCCCGGATCCAGGGGCGGGTGAAACCGGAAACGGTGCAGAAATTTGAGCGGGGCGTGCTGAGCGCGGGGGAGAAATTGCAGGCGGCGCGCGCGCGGCTGCTCTCGGCCAACAACACGAGAAGCACGGTGGAGTTGGAGCTGACGGAGGGGAAGAACCGCGAGGCGCGGCGGCTCTTCGAGGCGGAAAATTTGACGGTGGAACGCTTGCAGCGCGTGAGGATCGGGCCGGTGAAGCTGGGCGAGTTGCCCGCGGGGAAATGGCGGGCGTTGACAGAACCGGAGATAAAATCTCTACTTCGTATTGTATGAAATCGAACCGCTGGTTTTTGTGCGGGCTGGTCGGGATGACAGCCGCAACTGTTTTGGCCCAGGAAGTGAAACCCGCGCCGGGGGCGCCCAAGGCGGGGCTTGCGTTCGCCAAGGATGTGACGCTGGACCCGCCCGCCGCGGCCACGGTCAAGAATGAGGCGCTGAATGTGCGGGACCAGCCGGATGTAAGCGCCGACGTGGTCGCCCGCCTGAGCCGCGGAGAGGCGGTGACGGTTTATGAGGAAATGACGCTCAGCAAACCGAAAGCCAATGAACCGGCGAGCTGGTCGCGCATCGCGCTGCCCACCAACGCGGCGACGTGGGTATTTGCCGATTATGTTGACAGGAGCACCATGACGGTGACCCGGCGCCTGAACGTGAGGGGCGGGCCGGGGGAGAATTTCAAGATGCTGACGCTGCTGGAAAAGGGGACGCCTGTGACCGAAGTTCGCCGCTCGCAGGGCTGGATGCAGATTGTGCCTCCGACGAATGCCTTCGGCTTCGTCGCCTCTGAATATCTGGCGGCACAGCCGCCCGCCGCGCCGCCACCGCCCGCCGTAGCGCCTATCGCGGCTGTGGTTGCCGAGGCGGCCGCGCCGCCCGCGCCCGCCACTAATGCCGCTCCCGCCGTTCCAGAGACAAACGCCGCGCCGCCCGTCGAGGCGGCGGCGGCGCCGATAGTCGCGCCCGAGCCGGTGGCGGTGCGGCCGACGAATACGGTTCCGCCTGCGCCGGCCCCGGCCGCAACAAGGGAGGAAATCCAGCCGCGCATAGTCACACGGGAAGGTTATGTTCGCAAAGCGTTGAATCTCCAGGCCCCGACGGATTATGAGTTGATAGACGTCCAATCGGGCGCGCTGACGGAGTATCTCCAGCCCAATAACGATAATTTCAAGACTTACGTCGGCGTGCGCGTGGCGGTGACCGGCCCGGAGATGCTGGACAGGCGCTGGCCAAAAACGCCGGTACTCCAGGTTCAAACCATTGGCCTGATGCCTTGATGCCGCCCGGCAACCTCATTGACGGGCGGGCGATCGCCGAGGAGATTCATCAGGAGACAGCCGGGCGGGTGGCGGCGCTGAAGGGGCGCGGGATCCAACCGTCGCTGGTGTTTGTGCGGGTGGGCGAGGACGCGGCGTCGCGGGTGTATGTTGGGATGAAGGAAAAAGCCAGCGCGCGGCTTGGGATTTTGTCGCGGACGTACGCGCTGCCGGAGAGCGCATCGGAAAAGGAGTTGCTGGGGTTGCTGGCGCGACTGAACGCGGATGCGACGGTACACGGGATCCTGGTGCAGGCGCCGCTGCCCAAACACATAGGCGAAAGCCGGGTTTATTGCGCGGTCGCCCCGGAAAAGGACGTGGACGGATTTCACCCGGTGAACGTGGGGAAATTGCTGCTGGGCGCGGAGGACGGTTTCCGCCCCTGCACGCCGGCGGGAGTGCAGGAGATGTTGATTCGCAGCGGGGTGGTGGTCGGCGGGGCGGAGGCGGTGGTGCTGGGCCGGGGCAACATCGTGGGCAAACCGATGGCGGCGATGCTGATGCAGAAAAGCAAGCACGGGGGCGCGACGGTGACTGTTTGCCATTCGCAAACGCGGGACATCGCGGGGCATTGCCGGCGGGCGGACATATTGATCGCGGCGATGGGAGTTGCGGGATTTGTCAAAGCCGGGATGGTCAAACCCGGCGCGGTGGTGGTGGACGTGGGGGTGAACCGGGTGCCCGACGCGGAGGCCAAAGGCGGTTGGAGGCTGGTGGGGGATGTGGATTTTGAGGGTGTGCAGCCGATCGCGGGATTGATCACACCCAACCCCGGAGGGGTCGGGCCGATGACCATCGCGATGCTGCTGCAAAACACCGCGCGGGCCGCGGAACTGGCGGCGTCACGCGCCTGTGGAAAGCCATGATATGACACCATCGAGAATTCTCCCCGACTTGCAATGCTCGCTGATTTGCGAGGAAGTGCGCCAGGAACGGAGCGGCAGTTTTATTCTGGTGGGGGTGCTGCATTTTGTGACGGTGCCGGAAGTGCCGGTGACGGCGCCGCGGCTGTGCATTTTCAACCGCTGGACGGCGGGTTTCGGCCAGTTCCTTGAAACCGTGCGCCTGATCGCGCCGGACCAGGTGACGGTGATGCGCAAGCACGAATCCAGATTCGAACTCAAAGAAGTGACGCTGCACGCCATCAACGTGGTCTATCTGGGCCATGTGAGATTTGAAGTGGCGGGGCCGCATTACATTGAGGTGCTGGTGGACGACGTGATGAAGATCCGTTATCCGCTGGTGATCCATCACGTCCCGCCGCCCGCGCCGCCGGAGAGCAAGGGGTAGCTCGGCGCGGAACAGTTTCGCGATGCCATACAACCCAACACGCGCTCTTGAACTACTTCGGCTCGGCACGCAGAATTTGAGGGCGACCTTTCATGATGGGCAGGAGGAGGCGATCCGCCACGTGGTGGACGGAATCGGTCGCCTGCTTGTGGTTCAAAAGACGGGTTGGGGCAAGAGTTCGGTCTATTTCATCGCCACCAAGCTGCTGCGCGAGCAAGGAGCAGGGACGGCGTTGATCATCTCCCCATTGCTGGCGTCATGCAGAATCAGATTGCCTCCGCCGAACGCATGGGCGTGCGCGCATTCACCATCAACTCGGAGAACAGGGATGAATGGCAGAGAGTCGAAGCAGCGATGAAGCGTGACGAGGTGGACATCCTGCTCATCGCGCCAGAACGCTTGGCGAACGAACATTTTCGCGCGGAGGTGCTGGCGCCTGCCGCTGGGCGCCTTTCGCTGCTGGTGGTGGACGAGGCACATTGCATTTCCGACTGGGGTCACGATTTCCGTCCGCACTACCGATTCATCGAGCGAATCGTGCGCGCCATGCCGGGAAACCTCCGGCTGCTCGCCACAACCGCCACAGCAAACAACCGGGTGGTGGACGATTTGCAGAACGTGCTGGGACCAAAACTTACTGTCTCGCGCGGGGACTTGGACCGGCCATCGCTCTTGCTCCAGACCATGCGGATGCCAACCCAGCCGGAACGAATGGCGTGGCTGGCGACTCACCTGCCGAATATCTCAGGCAGCGGAATCATCTACACACTGACTGTCCGTGATGCATGGCAGATAGCTGAGTGGCTGCGCTCGCGTGGCATCAATGCGGAGGCTTACAGCGGAGAGACTGGAGAGCGCCGCGTGGAACTTGAAAACGCGTTGCTGAACAACGAGGTAAAATCGTTGGTGGCCACCACTGCGCTTGGCATGGGGTTCGACAAGCCGGACCTGGCGTTTGTGATTCACTACCAGGCTCCCGGGTCGGTGGTGGCTTATTATCAGCAAATTGGCCGGGCAGGTCGTGCGTTGCCCGCCGCCCATGTTGTGTTGCTCAGCGGCCAGGAAGAAATGGACATCACGGACTACTTCATCGAGAGCGCCTTTCCGTCGAGAGACGAGGTCGCAGAGGTGCTCGCCGGTTTGCAGGCCGCCCCGGGCGGGCTTTCGATTAATGAGTTGATGAAGTCGGTAAACGCAAGTCTTGGGCGAATTGAAAAGGCGCTCCAACTACTGTCGCTTGAATCGCCCGCCCCCATTGTCAAACAAGGCAGCAAGTGGATACTGACGGCGGCGAAATTGACGGAAGCCTTTTGGCAGAGGGCGGAGCGCCTGACGGCTCTGCGTCGTGCCGAGCGGCAGCAAATGCAGGAATATGCGGGCCTGAAGAACGGGCACATGGAGTTCCTTGTTCGGGCGCTCGACGGGGATCCCGGCAGAATCCAAACGCCAAACTTCGCACCGTTGTCCGCAACGACCGAGGAGGGTCTTGTGCGCGAGGCGGCGGCCTTTCCGCGCCGGACCAGTTTGCCGATCGAACCGCGCAAGAAATGGCCGCCGGGAGGGCTGGCGAGCCTCGATTTGCGAGGCAACACAAATATCGCTCCAGAGCGGAATATGCAGCCCGGGAAAGCGCTCTGCGTGTGGGGCGACGCCGGGTGGGGCGAACTCGTTCGCCGGGGCAAATATCACGACAGACGTTTCGCGGATGACTTGGTGAGCGCGTGTGCGGCGCTGATGCGCCAGTGGTCACCCCAACCGCCGCCAACTTGGGTGACGTTCATTCCGTCGCGCCGCCATCCGAGTCTTGTGCCTGATTTCGCCCGCAGGCTTGCGGCTGCGTTGAATTTGCGGTTTCATGGGGTCCTCGAAAAGACCGACGACCGGCCAGAACAAAAAACCATGGCGAACAGCAGTCAACAGGCGCGAAATATTGATGGCTCACTGGCTGTCCGCATGAAGGTTTTGCCTCCGGAGCCCGTTCTCTTGGTGGATGACATGGTGGATTCTAAATGGACGTTGACGATTGCCGCATACCTGCTGACTTCGCATGGCAGCGGGCCGGTTTATCCGCTGGCTCTGGCTGCAACCGCCCGCACTGGATGAACTCGCCCCTGACAACCAACACGCAGGCCATCCTGCTGCTGACGGCTCCGCTGATGGTCGGACGTAGCGAGGTTGCCCCCGATCTGCTGACTTTGACTGAATACAACCGGCTCGCACGCCTTTTGCGCGAAAAGCAAAAGCAACCGGCGGATTTGATCGGGTCTGATGGCGGGGAGATGGTCACTGTGTGCGCTGGCGTGTTTGGCCGCGAACGTTTGGAAGGCTTGTTGGGCCGCGGATTTCTGCTGGGTCAGGCCGTGGATCATTGGAGCGCCCGGGCCATCTGGGCCGTCAGTCGCGCCGATGCCGCTTACCCGCAGCGCCTCAAAGCCCGTCTTAGAGAGGACGCACCGCCCATTCTTTACGGTTGCGGGGATGCCGCGTTGCTGGACTGCGGAGGCCTGGCAGTCGTTGGCTCGCGACATGTGGATGAAGAATTGATTTCCTACACCGAAAATGTGGGAAAGCTCGCCGCACAAGCGGGTTGCACGATCATCTCCGGCGGAGCGAAGGGAATAGACCGCGCTGCGATGCACGGAGCGTTGCAGGCTGGCGGTGTGGTCGCCGGTTTGATGTCAGACAGCCTGGAACGGGGCGCGCTGGCGAGAGACAATCGCATGGCATTGATGGATCACAAACTGGTGCTAATCTCCCCTTACGACCCGGCGGCAGGTTTCAACGTCGGACATGCCATGCAGCGCAACAAGGCGATCTACGCCTTGGCCGATGCCGCGCTCGTCGTAACCTCGGATTTCGAGAAGGGCGGAACTTGGGCTGGGGCAATCGAGCAGTTGGAGAAACTGCATTTTGTTCCAGTTTTCGTGCGCGATGGCGCAAACGCCGGAAAAAGAAACTCAGCCCTTCTGCGGCACGGCGCATTTCCTTGGCCGGATCCTGCCGATTGCGATGAACTCTCCCAGGCTCTTGCCAAGGCGGCTGAAGCCGTGGCTGCGGAACCAAAGCAGGAAACGCTTTCATTTGCACTCCGCGAGAAGGCCCCCCCGTTCGCATCTGAGAAAGCGAAGACGCAACCGCCAACTTCTTCGCAAGCCCCGCAAATCGGCATGCCCGGGACCACTATTCCGCCAGATCAGGCGCTCTTCAGTTTGGCGCGTGAAATTCTGGTCCGGGAGCTCGCTGAGCCGAAGAGTGAAGCCGAAGTGGCCGAACTGCTCACGATCTCAAGCCGCAAGCGAAGACCTGGCTGGCAAAATTGGCGCAGGAGGGGGTTCTGCAAAAGATTTTCAAACCTGTTCGGTACCGTTCCGCAAAACCTGCCGGACGTCTGCTATGATACGAGTTGCCCTTCACGAGTTGAATCAAGTGATCGCAAAATGAAGGGGTCAAGGTGTCGCCCTACGCGCTGGCTTGTTTGAGGGCCACGGGGGAGGGAAGTTCCAGCAGGCGCGAGTCGGCGATGGGGAAACCCTGGTTCTTGACGCCGCGGGAGGAATCGCCGTCGCGATAGAGGGTGATGGCCAGTTGTTCGTTTTTGCGGATGCAGTCCTTGATGGCCTCGGGGTCCTTGTGGCAATGGAGGAGGGTCTTCCAGGAATAGATGTGCTTGGGCTTGTGAAAATCGCTGTTGGCCAGGAAGGCGAGGCGCTTGAGGCCGACGGGGGTAAAAATGTTGTTGCGATTGGCGATTTCCCAGGCGTCAATCAAAGGGGCGAACATGTCCTGGTTTTCCCAGAGAAAGAGGGTGTTCTTGCCCCATTCGCTTTTCATGATGTGGGGATGGGAGGCGACGGCCAGCGCGCCCTGGGCGTGAATTTCGGCGATGGTTTCGGGCAAATCCAGGGCCGGGTTGATGGGCGCTTTGAGATCAATGCCCAGCAGGTGGGCGGAGGATTTTCTGGTAAGTCCATCCTTGTTGAACTCGATTCCGGCCATGACCAGCATCTGGTACTTGCGCCAGGCGCGGCGGCGTTCGCGATCAATCACGTCGAAGTACTCATCCAATTGGTCGGGGCCGACGGTCAGATTGACCAGTTTGCTGAGCTTGCCGATCAGGCGCCTGGGGTCGGCCAGGTGGTCGGTGATGCAGAGGCAGTCAAAGCCGCGGCGTCCGTAGAAATCTATCAGCTCCGGCACGGTCAATTTGCCGTCGGAGTAATTGGTGTGGGTGTGGAAATCGCAGAGGAGCATGCGCAGGTCACCGGGGCTGGTGATGACGGCGGGCGCCGGGGGGACCTGGGAAGGGGGACCTTCAAAAAGTTTGAGCCGCCTGCTTTCGGGCCCTTCGAGTTCGCATTGGCTGAGGGCCAGTTCGGCGATGTGGATGGAGGCGTGGGGCCTGGACATTTTGGCCAGGTTTTCGCGCCAGCGCCGCCAAACCCGGCCATCGTCCGCGAAGGCGGTCCGCACCCACTCGGCGGCTTCCTTGTTTTTTTCGGCCACGACTCCCACATCCGATTGCTCGACCAAGCGGGCGTTGCCGTCTTCCTGGCCAGGGATGACCTGGTTCAAAATCAAGGGACAGCGCGCGGCGATGGCTTCCTGGACGGTGGCGCCGCCGGCCTTGGTGATGATGAGGTGGTGGGCCATCATCAGGCGCGGCATCTGGTTGGTCCAGCCGAGCACATGGACGCGCGCGCCGAAATCCCTGGTCCGGCGGGACAGTTTTTCCTTTAATTCGGCGTCGCGGCCGACGGTGATGGTCAGGTGGACGTTGGGGATTTCCAGAAGACGGTCAATGGCTTTGCCGCATTTCTTTTTTCCGGTGTTGCTGGTGTAGAGAATCTTGAAGGGGGGAGCGGCCTTGAGTTCCGGGGCGCCGCCGGTCTTGGTCTCGGCGAAAACGGGGCTGACGGGGAATCCGAACGCTTTGATCTTGTCCTTGTCCACGCCATGCTGGCGGAGGACATCGGCGGTGGCCTCGTTGGCGACGCAGAACCAGTCGCTGGGGGCGCGATACCAGGAGGAATTGACGGAAATGGAATCGGTGATAACGGTGATGAAGCGGAAGGGCCGTTCGGAATGATCGCGGTAAATGTCCCGGATGACATGGCCGTAAACGGGATAGGTGGAAAGGACGCAATCGGGCTGGGCGGAGGAGAGGATGTCGGCCAGGGCGGATTTCAATTTGCCAAAGGCCAGGAGCTTGTTTTCCAGCGTGGTGGAACTGTCGAGCACGGAGTAAATGCCGCTCCAGACTCCGGGCGCATAGCGGGCCAGCCCCAGGTAGGTCTTTCTTAGAATATCGTTGACGATGCCCAGGCTGGTTTGGAAGACATCCAAGACCTCGACCTTGACCTCGTCGGAGAGGAGTTCGATGGCGTCGGCCACGTTGCGGGCCGCGGTGTTATGTCCGTCGCCAAACCCGGCCGTGAGGATGAGGACTTTTTTCACAGGAACAGAATCTCACGAAATTGTGGCGACCATGTGTCGGTTGGGTTACATTCTATTCACATTTTGATGGAGGACCAATGACCGGATACCACGATGTTCGAATTCGCCGGGTTTGCGGCGGTCGCAGACAGATGGAACAACAGGGGGCTGGCCAGATGGAACGATGAGGGTCTCCCCCGAGCCGCAATAAACCTCCACTAGGACGGAACGAGTTTCGTTGCCAGGCACGGGTGAGCTAAATTACTGCACCGATATCAGTTTTAGGGCGATGGTTCGATGGCACTGGGTTGGAGCGTTGACGGGCGGTTCGGATGCGCCTGGAATCGGAATTCCACACGGCACCAGTGTGATTTCATTCCGTGTGACGGTTTCAATGGTCATGCCAAGTTCTGGATCGAACCAAGACACACCTGAGGAGGTATTGCCTGTTTCGGCCATGATCCTCCTCGGCCAGGTTGCGCCTGGCTCCGCGTCTGGTCTGGGCATGCGCTTCAAAGTTCCCTGATGCTCCAGACGGGCGCAGTTCCGCTTGCCATGCCGTTCCCAGTTTCGAAAGGCGACTTTGAAATCGCTGACAACAATGTATGAAGTTCCGATCGGACGCTCATCTTGAAACGGCCAGGTATCGCCCGGTCGCACGGCTTTGCCTGACAGCAAGGAGCGATGGGTCGCAAGGTTCATGAAATAGGCTTTGTCAAACATGTCCCTGATATCCGCCAGCTCCTTTGGCTGCTCGCCGGATTTAATCCGGGCCATCAATTCATCCACCCCCTCCATTCGTTTGAGCTCATTGTCGGCGTTCTCGAAATAGCGAATTTTTCCGCCGATAATTTGCGCGAAGAGGTTGGACATCTTGCTTGGCTTTTCCAAGGCCGATACTCTGGTTGAATCGTGGAGCCATGTGGAGCCTCCGGTCCTGCCTCCCAGCCAAAATGTGAGAAATTCCATTTCCACCTCACGTTCGCCATCAGGCGTTTCCTTGAGCACCGAAAAGCTGAGTTGGTGTCCCATGCAAAAATCGCTCTTGACGGGATGTGGCGAATCCAGTTTGAAGGCTTCCGTGGTTTGTCGCAACCTCACGTCTGCGACGATGCGCGTTCCTGGTGTCCATTTTAATTTCAACTCAACCGGCCCCGCCGGCGGCACGAAGGTCGAGGGTTGATCAAGCTTGTTCCCGGTGTCCGGGAGGATTTGAGCCGGAGGCTCGGGCAGGAACAGATCGCCCGGGGTCATCGCAATGCTCTCCAAGTTCGTTTTGACCTCACTGACCTGCTGGTACCGCAGATCCGGTTTCTTTTCCATCGCGCGCAGCACCACTTCATCCAGCCACACGTCAATGTGAACTTTCATTGAAGGCGGTTCGATGCTTTTGCCGGGCAATTCGCCGGTGAGCATCTGGTAGAGAACCACCCCCAGCGCGTAGATGTCCGCGCGGTGGTCCACCTCGTTGGGGTGCCTGAGTTGCTCGGGAGCCATATAGGCCGGCGTTCCCACGATTTTGCCCTCTTCGGTGAGGGCGGCCGGCGCCGGGGCTTCAACACCCGGCGGGCTTGCGTTTGACTCTCCTTGCGCGGGGGCGCGCGTTCCGACAATTTTTGCCAGGCCAAAGTCCGCCACTTTTACCCGGCCGCGGCGGTCCAGCAAGATGTTCTCCGGCTTGATGTCGCGGTGGACGATGCCCTGATCGTGCGCGAATTGGAGCGCATCGCAAATCTGCGGCACAATGGCGAGCGCCTCGCGGGGGCTGACGCGGCCGGCGGCCAGAAGTTGGCGCAGGTTCACCCCGTCCACAAATTCCATGACGAAGAAATACAGCCCATCCGCCCGGCCGGAATCATGGATGGTAATAATGCCGGGATGGTTGAGTTTGGCCAAGGCCTTGGCTTCGCGGGTGAACCGTTCGCCAAAGGCGGGGTCGTCCCCAATTCCGGGGGGCAGAATCTTGAGCGCCACGACGCGGTCGAGTTCCTTTTGACGCGCTTTGTAGACCGCCCCCATGCCGCCACGCCCAATCAGTTCGATGATCTCAAGTTGAGGAAACTTCAGCGTCAATTCCTCAATTCCGGGCGGCGTGAAAGCCGGTTTCTCCGGTCCGTCCACCGTTCCGGTCGCAAGTGCCACTTTCATCATACAGGCGGGGCACAGGCCGCGCGGCGCGTTGGCGGCCAGCGGGCTCTGGCAATTCTGGCAAAACTTTTGTGTTTCCATATTTTTTCTTTCCACCCCTTACTGAAAGAATTGGCGTCGTCCGTAACAAAGTTTCTTTTGCAGAGCAACTCCGCAAGTTCACTTCGCCCCAGGTTCAGGCATTCGTCAGCACTTGGAAAAGATGCCGCATTTCAGCCTCGACCTCTTCCGGCGAAGCGACTGTGCCGGCTACTTCGGCCCGGATGAGCTGCCGATACCGCTGCCTCAACCGATGCACGGCCATGCGGGCAGCGGTTTCGGCCATTCCCAATTTGAGCGCCAGCTCGGCGTAGTCAAGGGATCCCCGGTCCGTGGCGAGGGCGGGACGCATCGCCTCCATCCAAGCCTGCTTTCCCGCGCGGTTATACTCCTCCTCCAATCGTGAGAGCACGCCAGCCAGCAAGGTGACCGCCCACCCCTGTTCAAAGAGGGTTTCCGGCGTCGCCTTTTCCGCGGGTTCAAGCTGGTAGCGGTGTTCGGCGGAATACTCGTTGAGGGAAACAGTGGGCACTCCGCCGCCGCGCTTTTGCGCCCGGGCTTTGTTCCATTCGTTAGCCATAAAGTGCTTCATGGAGGAGAGCAGAAAGGAACGAAACCGCCCGCGCTGCACGTCGGCCTGGGCCACCCAGTTCCCTTTCAAAAGCCTGGCAAAAAACTCCTGCGTCAGGTCTTGAGCATCGTGCGACGAGCAGCCATAACGGCGTGCATATGCATAAAGCGGATACCAGTAGGCTTGGCAGAGGTAAGCCAGCGCATCGCAGGCACGGGTGGTGTCGCCATGCCCTGCCGCCAGCACCACCGACCAATGAGTCGTGACAAACAACGGCTCCGGCCGCTCTGCCGTGTGATCACCGCTTTCGTCTATTGCCGTTGTTGCCATTGACTGATTATTAAGGAATTCTTGTCGCTTGTAACAAGAAAATGGTCTGGAACATCAGATGAATAGGCAACGCCCGACTCCACCCGTTGCCCGTATTCAGGCCAAGTTTTTGAAGTAGGCGAAATCGCCGTAATTGCCACAACAGAGGGTTGGCCAGATGGAACAACAGGGGGCTGGCCCGCAACGATGCGGGGTGCAGCGATGCGGGCTGCCGCTACAGAGCGCTATTTCATCCTGTTGAAAGTGTCCTGGAGGATTTGCCAGTCTTTTTTGCCGGCGACTTTGAGGCGGGCGGCGGAGTTGATGCCGGCTTCGAGCTGGTTCTTGGAGGGACGATTGGATTTGTAGAAGATGCCAAAGTAGCCTGGGAAGGGAGCGTCGGCCAATTTGTAGGCGGCGACTTCATCGGTGACATCGTGATCGGCGGGGACGAGGTTGAACTGGCCGCCTTTGCGGGGGTTGGAGGGGTCAAACGCGCCTTGGTAGAATTCGACGCATTCGCTCAGGCATTCGATGACGCTGAAACCATCATGGTCCATGGCGGCTTCCATCATTTGCAGCAAATGATTGGGGTTGGTATGGGTGGCGCGGGCGACAAAGCTGGCCCCGGCGGAAATGAGTTGCTTCATGGGGTTGATGGGCTGATCAATGGCGCCCCAGATGTCGGTCTTGCTCTTGAAGCCGAGGGGAGAGGTGGGCGAGGTCTGCTTTTTGGTGAGACCATAAACCCAGTTGTCCATGACGACGTAGGTCATCTTGATGTTCTTGCGGGCGGTGTGGGTGAGGTGGTTGCCGCCGATGGAATAGGCGTCGCCATCGCCGCCAAAGGCAAAGACATGGAGGTCGGGGCGGGTGAGGGAAATGCCGCCGGCCAGAGGGAGGGAGCGTCCGTGAATGTAATGCACGCCGTTGGCCTGCACAAAGTAAGGGAAGCGGCTGGAGCAACCAATGCCGGCGACGGTGGTGATGTTTTCGTGCAATAGCTGGCGCTTTTCGATCAGTTTGAGGTAAAGGGCGAGGACGGAGAAATCGCCGCAGCCTGGACACCAGGTTGGGTGATCGGCAGCGATGTCTTTCTTGGTCAAAGGCTTGCGTTCTGGAAGGACCCCGGGCGGCATGGGCGCGGGGGCCGCGGCGGCCTGGTTGAGGGGCGGACTTTGCAATGCGGGTTCACTCATAAGATCGTTGTTTTAAAGGCGATTATGTCAATACTATTGTTACGGTTTGTCACAGCTTGCGCAAGCTGGAGGCGAGGGTTTCCCTGGCGCGCTGGAGAATTTCCCGCACGCGCCAGGTCAGCCCGTCGGTTTTGTTGAGGCCGCAGATTTTGGGATCACAAAAGCGGGCGCGCAACAAGCCGGCCAGCTGGCCATAACCATAAAGGCCCTCATCGTTCATCTCGACAACATAGACGTGGTTGAAACCGGAGAAGATGTTCTCCAAGCCAGGCGGCAAGGGATTGATGTAACGGATTTGGAGGGCGGAAACGCTGTCGCCGGCGGCGCGGGAACGATCCACGGCTTCGCGCAGAGGCCCCTGGGTGGAGCCCCAGCCGACGAGAAGGATGTTGCCTTCGGGCGGGCCATAGACTTGAGGCACCGGGAGTTCGGCGGCGAGGCTTTGGAGTTTGCGGCGGCGTTTGGCTGTCATTTCCATGTGGAGCCTGGGGGAGCCTGTGGGATGGCCCATTTCGTCATGTTCCAAACCGGTGGCGACGGGGTATTTGCCATTTAAAATCCTGGCGCCGGGCGCCAGACGGGGAGTAACGCCAGTGATGGTGTCCAAATCGTAAGGGGTGTATTCGGGCACCGGATTGAGGGTGGGGGTGATGTCCTGGCAGTTTTTTTCCAGGTCCGGCTCTTCAAAGGCCTCGATGCGGGTGGCAATGGCCTGGTCGCTGAGAATGATGACGGGAAGGTTGTATTTGCGGGCGATATTGACGGCCTCGATGGCGGTGTAGAAGCAATCTTCCACGCCGGTGGGGGCGAGGACGGCGCGGGGTGCGTCGCCGTGGCTGCCATAGCAGGCGATGTTGAGGTCGGACTGCTCGACGTTGGTGGGCAAGCCGGTGGAGGGGCCGCCGCGCTGCACGTCAATGACAATCAAAGGGACTTCGGCCATGACGGCCCAGCCGAGGGCTTCCTGTTTGAGGGAGAGGCCCGGGCCACTGGAGCCGGTGACGGCGACGCGGCCGGCCCAACTGGCGCCGATGGCCATGGAGATGGAGGCGATTTCATCCTCGCACTGGACGAAGGTGCCGCCGTATTTGGGCAATTCTTTGCGGAGCAATTCCATGATTTCGGACCAAGGGGTGATGGGGTAAGCGGCGCCGAAACGGACGCCGGCAGCGATCAAACCGTAAGCCAGGGCCTCGTTGCCGGTCATGACCACTTGATTGGCGCCGCGTTTTTTGGATTCAAGGAACTGGAAGGTTTCCAGGAGGTTGCCGAGGGAATAGCCCAGGCCGGCATGGAAAGCCATCATGGCGTTGTTGACGACGCTCTGGTCCTTGCCGCCAAAGCGCTCGGAGATGAGGCGTTCGAGCTTGGGGACGTTGAGATCGAAGATTCTGGCGACCAACCCGAGGGCGAAGATGTTCTTGCCCTTGTCTTTGCCCGAGCCGCCGATGGCTTCGATGGTGCGGCTGGAGATGGGGACGGGAACATGGCGGTAGTCCTTTTCCCATTCGGGGTTGGGCTGGACGTGGTCGGAATCGTAGATGACGATGCCGTCTTTGCGGAGGGATTTGATGTGGCTTTCGTAGGAATGTTGGTAGAAGGCCATCAAGATGTCGGCTTCATCGCCGGCACTGAGGACCTCACCGGATCCGATGCGGACTTGGAAGATGGAGGGTCCGCCGGAAATGGTGGAGGGGATGGTCATAAAGGTCATGACTTCCTGCTCGCTGCGGCCGGCCAGGCGGGCCAGGAAGCCGCCGATGGCCTGGATGCCGTCCTGGGAGTTGCCCGCGAAACGGATCACGGCTTCAGATATCTTGGTAACCTTGCGGAGGGTAGCCGACACGCCAGCCGTTGATGTTGGATCGCTCATTTTTAAGTTTAAACTTGCATTGCGCCGGGGAGATAGGCGGTCTTTTTTCGCCCGCCATACCCGAAGCTGGTATCTGTATTCTTACAAGAGCGTAACATGGCTGGATAAGCATGTCAAATACCCCTGAAATTGCATAAGTTGCTTTCTACAAGCTATTTACGATAAACATCGGGGTGGCTGGAAGCGGTTTTATGGAAAGTATAATCCGGGCTTATTGATGTGGGGGCCAGTTTTAAGACTAATCATAGCTTTCGGCGGGCCGGACCGCGGCTGATTATGCGGCCTGGAGGTCTTGAATGGCGTTCAACTGGCGGCAATCAACTCCCGGGCTTTGTCGAGGGCGGCGGCGAGTTTTGTGACATCTTTGCCGCCGCCGCGGGCGTTGTCCGGCTTGCCGCCGCCTTTGCCGCCGACCAGCGGGGCGATGGCCTGGATGATTTTGCCGGCCTGCAATTTGGCGGTGAAACCGGGCGAGACGGAGGCGACCAGCGAAACGGCTTGGTTGGCGCAAGCGCCCAGGACAACGACGCCTTTGAATTGGCCTTTGAAGGCGTCGGCGACGGCTTGCAGGAAATCGCCGTCGGCGGCGCCGAGGTTCTCAATGATGCATCCTCCTTCGCCGAGGCTGCGGAGGGCAGGCGGGAGGGACTGGGAGTTTTTTAGCAAGGCGCGCGCGGTTTCGGCGGCTTGTTTTTGGCGGGCGGCTTTGAGTTGCTTTTCCAGGTCCTTTTGCTGGGCGAGGAGGGATTCGATTTTTTTCTCCAATTCGAGGACGGGGGCGTTGACTTTGGCCGCCAGGGTGGAGATCAGCGCGGCGTCGCCGTGGCTTTTTTCGTAGGCGCGCAGGCCGGCCACGGCTTCGATGCGGCGGATGCCCGCGGCCACGGCGCTCTCGCCCAGGATGCGAAACAGCCCGATCTCGCCGGTGGCGCGGGTGTGCGTGCCGCCGCAGAGTTCCATGGAGTAACCGTCCAGCCCGCCGGCGCGCCCGCCGACTTGCACGACGCGAACGAGGTCGCCGTATTTTTCGCCGAAGAATTGCATCACCTCTTTGCGCCCTTTGATTTCGGCGTAGGGAATTTCAGTCCAGGTGACGCCGGCGTTTTCGACGATGCGCTCGTTGACCAGTTTTTCCACATCGGCGACTTGCGCCGGGGTGAGGGCGGCGCTGCTGAAATCGAAGGTCAATTTGTCGGGGCCGACGTAGGAGCCTTTTTGGGTGGCGTCCTGGCTGACGACTTCGTGCAAGGCCCAGTGCAGGAGGTGGGTGACGGTGTGATGGCGCTGGATGGCGGCGCGGCGCGGGGCGTTGACGCGCAACTCCACCGACGCGCCCGGCTCCGGGGCGTCTTTGTCGGCTAGGAAATGCAAGAGGGTGTTGCCGGTTTTTTGCGTGTTGACGATGCGCCAGATTTTTCCGCCGGCGGAAATTTCGCCGGTGTCGCCGACTTGCCCGCCCATTTCGGCGTAGAGGGGGGAAACGTCGAGGGTGACGGCGATTTTGTCCTTCACATTGACAGCGTCAAGGACGGTGGCGGAGGCCAGCAACTGGTCAAACCCGACAAAGCGAGTGGGGCGGGAGGTGTCGATGTTGGAGGCGGCGACGATTTCCTTTTTCTGGGCGGCGCGGGCGCGGGCGCGCTGCTCGTCCATTAGCTTTTCAAAAGTCGCGGAGTCCACAGTCAAACCGAGTTCACGCGCCATCAACTCCGTGAGGTCGAGCGGGAAGCCGTACGTATCATAAAGCTCAAACGCGTCCGCGCCGTGATAAACTGGATTAACCAAGCCGTGCTGCTTCAGAATTGGCAAATAATCGAGTTCCAAATCAACCTTGAAATAGGGCCAGTCCTTAGGACCGAGGAGGGCAGCATTCAAATGCCTCCAAATTACCTCGTATCTAGTATTACGAACATGCGACAACTGGCGATAAATTGACATAACCAGTAACGCGTGGAAACGATCGATCCCCTTATCTAGTGTTTTATTGAATGCTTCCTCCTCAGCCTTGATGACTTCTTCAACATGCGACTGCTTCTTGCGCAGTTCTGGAAAAACACCGCCCATTTTTTCGGCGAGGACTTCGACCAGTTTGTAGAAAAAGGGTTCATGGAAACCGAGGGTGCGGCCGTAGCGGACGGCGCGGCGGAGGATGCGGCGCAGGACGTAACTGCGGTCGGTGTTGCCGGGGAGAATGCCGTCGGCAATGGAAAAACTTAACGTGCGGATGTGGTCGGCGATGACGCGGAAGGCGATGTCAATCTTCTCCTGATCATTATCTCCAGTGGTGCCGGATTTGGGCAACGTGCTGCCGTATTTCTTACCGCTCAATTTTTCGAGTTTGTCGAAGATGGGGCGGAAGATGTCGGTTTCGTAATTGGAGATGACGCGGGTGAAATCGGTGAGACCTTTCGTGTTCTGCATGATGCCGGTGACGCGCTCGAAACCCATGCCGGTATCCACATGCCTGGCGGGAAGCGGGACGAAAGTGCCGTCGGGATTGGCGTTGAATTGGATGAAGACCAGGTTCCAAATCTCGATGCAGCGGGCGTCGCCTTTGTTGACGAGGGCGCCGCGGGTGTTGCCTTCCGGGGTCAAGTCAACATGAATTTCGGAGCAGGGGCCGCAGGGGCCGGTTTCGCCCATCATCCAGAAATTGTCCTTTTTGCCGCCAAGGACGATGTGGACTTTGGGGTCCAGACCGGCGGCGGAGAATTTGGCGGCCCAGAAATCGTATGCTTCCTGGTCGAAATCGCTGGGGTCGCCTTTGGCTTTGTCGGGGCTATAGACGCTGGCATAAAGGCGATCTTTGGGGAATTTCCACACTTCAGTGACAAGTTCCCAGGCCCACTCGATGGCCTCTTTTTTGAAATAATCGCCGAAGCTCCAGTTGCCGAGCATTTCGAAGAAGGTGTGGTGATAGGTGTCCAGGCCGACGTCTTCCAGGTCGTTGTGCTTGCCGCCGGCGCGGATGCACTTTTGGGTGTCGGCGGCGCGGGTGGGCCTGCCGGGGATGGCGCCGGGCCATTGATCCACGTCGGCGGCGCGCTGGTTGAGGAAAATGGGGACGAACTGGTTCATGCCGGCGTTGGTGAAAAGCAGGCCGGGGGAGTCGGGCATCAAGCTCGCGGAAGGGACAATGGTGTGCCCCTTGGATTTGAAGAAATCCAGGAAGGATTGTCGAATTTGAGCAGAAGTCATTGCCAGGAGATTAACCTGAAGGCGGTGAAGAGAAAAGGATTAGGATTGGGACCCGCGCCGCCAAAGCGACGGCGGGCCAGCTCGGATTAGTCGAGGGAAAGGTTGGCGCGGGCCTGGCCTTTGGCAGATGGGTTGACAGGCCTGGGGGAGAGAGTCTCCATGCGGTCGGCCTCCACTTTGCCGGTGTTGGCGAGCGCCGATTGCACGCGGCGCGCGCGCTCCAGCATCAAGGCGCGGAGATCATCCGGGGTGATCTGGATGCCCGCCAGCAACGCGGCTTCCATTTGGTCCTGGGTCAACTCGGCCGCCGGGGCGGCATTTGTGGGGGCTGCATTTGTGGTTCCTGCCGAAATCTCCGCGACCCCACCGGCGGATGGTGCGGGCAACGGCGTCAAACTGGCCGCCGGCAAAGGCTTGGGCATGGATGTGCCAGGCTCTGTCTTTTGCATCATCAATTCACCTCCTTTGAGTATTGCATGAGGGCGGTTCTCCTCCAGTGGCGGTTGGGTTGAGGCGGAGGCGGGTGGAAGGGAGGCGGGGGTTGTCCAATCCGCGGCAACGACCCGCGCGGGCGGCGTCGCTGCCGTCCCGTTGGTGGCGGTGGTGTTGGCGCCGAAGGTTTGCAGATAGAGAAATGTGATCAGGCGCGCGTAGTTGGCGGGATCAACCTGCAAGGACTGGACGGTTTGGGCGGGGGTGCCGGCGGCGATGAGTTCCTGGGCGCGCAAGGAGCGGATTTGATCGTCCAATTTCAACCGCGCCAGGGCGGGAGAGTCGGTGGCGGGGTCGGCGGTGGCGGCGATTTCCAGGTGCAAAGCGGGGCGTTCGTAAAGGGCCGTGGCCAGCTTGACGATTTTTTCCTGCTCCGGCGCGGCGATGTCCGCCAGGCCGGGCGGGAAGGCAACATAATCAAGCTCCTCGCCGCCGCCGCCGAACATCGCGCCCAGGAGGGTGAAGGGCGAAGTGGCCGCCTTTTCCAAAATGTTCACCACGACCTTCATGACGATGGGCATGACGCGGAAGCTTGGGCTGTCCAAACTGCCGGAAATGGGGATGTCCAGCTTGATATTTCCCTCGCGGTCCTTGAGGAGGGCGACGCCCAGCTTGACGGGCAAATGGGTGGCGTTGGTGTTGTTGTTGTGCGGGCCAAGGGTCAGGCCGGCGACGACGACATGATTGGAGGCGCTGAGATTGCGCCGGGCGATGTCGTAGCTCAAATCCACCAGCAGCTTGCCCCGCTGGAGCGGATAGCCGCCGAATTGTTCCATGTAAGGCGTGAAGGGCGTGAGGTCCACGTTCTTGCAGGCAACGGCCACATTGACCACCAAATCCGTGCTCAACAGATTGACGCCGCCGGTGACGGAAAAGGAGGAGACCTCATCCACTTTGCCATGAACCTCCACCACCGCCCGCGAGTCCGGCCTGGAAGAGAGGCCCTTGACGCTGCCGCCGAATTGCTGGATGCCAAAGAGGCAATTCGGCTCGATGGACTGGTCGGAGAAATGGAAGGAGGCATTATCAAATACAAAACTATCCAGCGCCACAGAAAAGCCCAGCCCGGCCGGCGCGGACCGCGGCGGGGCGTTGGAAGGGGCCGGCGCGCCTTTGGGCAGCACGGTCAGAAGATTGATTTGCCGGTCCGGGCCCACCGTCACGCTCGTGTTCAGGCCGTCGAGTTTGACTTCCCGCACCTTCAGATCATTGGGCTTGAAGGCAAATTGGACGCCGCTGACGGCCAGCGCGTCGAATTTGACAAAGTCCTTGAAATGGAGGAGATCGGCGGTGACGAAGTTGGTCAGACCGAAGTCGCCGGCAAAGGTGGCCAGGGGCGAGCCTGTTTCGGAGTTGTAAGTTGCGTGGCCGGCGAGGTTGAGCAGGCCGCTGGTAATGGCCAGTTTGGCCTGCTGCTCCACGTAGGGCTGGAAGGGCCGGAGATCGAGGCCCACCAATCGCAAGTCCAGGTTGGCGGAGGGGGGTTGGAGCCGCACGACGCCGTTGACGGTGAACAAGCCCGACTGGCCAATTTCCAGCGAAACCGCCGCGTGAATCGGCGCCGTTCCAGCCGTGCTGAAACCGGCCGCTTTGAAGGTGATGTCGTGGACGCTGATCTTGGCCGGCTTTGCGGGCTTCTTGTCCTCCAACTCCAGCGTGTAACGCTCCACGTCAATGTCGTCCACCGTGGCGGTCCACGGAGGCTGGCTGGCGGCGGGCGGGTAGGGCGACGCTCCGGGCGCCGTTGGCGCGCCTGCCTGAATTGTTCTGACCGCGGCGCCACCAGCGGACGGATTAGAGACCAGCATGGAAAGAAGATTGATCTTGCCGTCGTTCTCTTGCCGAACGAGCAGCGAACCGCCGGAGGTGCTCAAGGAGGCAACATGGATCGTTTTTTTGAGGAGGTCGGCTTCCGCCAGAGAAACCGACAACAAGGGAATGGCAGCCACTGTCTCGCCGGTAACGACGGACTTGAGGGCAAAGGACTTGAGCAACGCCTTGGCCTTGGTCACCGCAAGATCAAGGCCGTTGGCGCCAAGCCCGGCGGTGAAGTTGGCGCCCACGTCGAGCCGGCCGTCCACCACCTCGGCCTGGACGAAATTAGCGAGGTAAGGGGAGTATTTTTTGAGGTCCAACTCATTAATGTCAATGCTGCCGGAGACCTGGATAGGATCGAGGGTGAAGAAGCCGGACCCCTGAAACGACTCCCCCGTATCACTGACGGCGGTAAAGAGGCAGGGATTGCGCGCGCCCGCCGCGGTGCTCAAGTTTTCCAGCGTCAGGTGGGCGGGCAGGAGCTTGGCGCGGACGGGTTTGGGCGGCACAAAATCCTCCACCGACACATCCGCGCCTTGGATGCGCAACAGGTCAATCTTAACCAGCGGCAAGGCGGATTTGGGGGCAGGGGCGGCGGAGGCGGGAGCGGGGCCGGCAAGGGCGGCGAGGATGTCGTCACAATTCAGTTTGCCATCCTTGCCCCGGCTGAGATGGGCGAAAGGATGGGTGAGGGAAAACTCCCGCACAGCCCAGCCGCGGCGGAAGAAGGAGGAGAAGCCCAGCCGGGCGTAGAACTCGTCCCAACCGGCGAAGCGGGAGCCATCATTCTCATTGACAGCAAACCCGCGGATGGCGGCCGAGAGTGCGAAGGGGTTGACTTTGACCTGGGCGACGGCCACCGGCCTTTTGAGCATGGGCGGCAGGCGCTTGAGCATTTGCGATTTGATGACCGCCGGGGCGACCAGGAAGCCGGCGAGCGCGTAGGCGGCGACCGCGCCGGCCAGCCAGAAGAGGACTTTGGCGCGGCGGGAATATTTTGGGGAGGCGGAGGTGATGGATTTCATGACGGAGGCTTTCGGATAAAGCGATGCACCATAAAATAATAGAGCAGACCCAGAACGGCCAACGTTCCCGCCAGCCAAACAGTGACCTGGCGCAGATCCCCCTGCAAAAGTTTTTGGTCGTTGCCCGCCGCCACGCCGACCCAGGCCAGCACGGCGCACCAGAGGCCGGAGCCGAGGAGGGTGAAGAGGGAATACCACCGGAAATCCATTTTCACAATCCCCATCGGAATGCCAATGAGATGGCGGACCACCGGCAGCAGGCGGGCCAGGAAAACCCCGAAAGGCCCGAAGCGCGCGGCCCAAAGTTCGGCGGCATGAACCTTGGGCTCCGGCACAAAAACATAGCGCCCGTAACGCAGCACCAACGGGCGCCCGGCCCAGCGACAGACCCAATACATCGCCGTGGCCCCGGCCCAACAACCGATCGTGCCGGAGAGGACAATGCCCGCCAAGCTCAGCCTGCCGTTGGCGTGCGCGTGCTGGGCGGCGAAGGGAATGACCAATTCGCTGGGGACGGGCAGGACGGTGCTTTCCATCGCCATCAGGGCGGCAATCAGGGGATAGCCCCCGGCATCCAGGCTGGATTGAT
Organism: Verrucomicrobiota bacterium; assembly: GCA_049522055.1. Lineage (GTDB taxonomy): Bacteria > Verrucomicrobiota > Verrucomicrobiia > Limisphaerales > Palsa-1400 > JBEKOF01. The sequence goes on from JBEKOF010000021.1 coordinate 21,621, forward strand.
ACCAGCCGACCAGCTTGGCGATTTCAACGTTCAAAATTCAGAGAGAGGAGCGCGGCGCTGATGGAGCGCCGCCACAACTTACATATTGCCGCCATAGACCGCGTTCTTGCCCAGCAACTCTTCGATGCGCAGCAGCTGGTTGTACTTGGCCACGCGGTCGGTCCGGCTCAGGGAACCGGTTTTGATTTGCCCGGCGCCGGTGGCGACGGCGATGTCGGCGATGGTGGCGTCTTCGGTTTCGCCGGAACGATGGCTGATGACGGCGGTGTAGCCGTGGGACTGGGCCAATTGAACGGCGTCGAGGGTTTCGGTGAGGGAGCCGATTTGGTTGACCTTGATCAAGATGGAGTTGGCCACGCCCAGCTCAAAGCCCTTGCGCAGGAATTTGACGTTGGTGACGAAAAGATCGTCGCCCACCAACTGGATTTTATCCCCCAGTTTTTCGGTCATGGTTTTCCAGGTCTTCCAATCGTTTTCAGCGCAGCCATCCTCGATGCTGATAATGGGATATTTGCCGGCCAGCTCGACGTAAAAGGCGACCATTTCATCGCCGGTGAGCTTGCGACCGGTGCTTTTCTTGAAGACGTAGCGGTCGGATGCCTTGTCGTAGAACTCGGAGGCCGCCGGGTCGAGAGCGAGGAAAATATCCTTGCCGGGCTTGTAGCCGGCGTCCTTGATGGCCTGCAAAATGGCCTCAATGGCCGCCTCCGCGCTTTCCAGCTTGGGGGCGAATCCGCCTTCATCGCCGACGAGCGTGGACAAGCCCTTCTTTTTCAAGACCGCCTTGAGGGCGTGAAAGGTCTCGGTGATGGCCTGGAGGCCGCGGGAGAAGGTGGGAAGACCCTTGGGGACAATCATGAATTCCTGGAAATCAATCGGCGCGTCGGAATGGACGCCGCCGTTGATGACGTTGGCCATGGGGACGGGTAGGATTTTGGCGTTGGGGCCGCCGAGGTATTTGAACAGGGGCAGGCCGAGGAAGGCGGCGGCGGCCTTGGCGCCGGCCAGGGAAACGGCCAGGATGGCGTTGGCGCCGAGGGCGGATTTGGTTTCCGTGCCGTCCAAGTGGAGCATGGCGCGGTCCAGGGTGAGTTGATCGAGCGCATCCAGGCCGCGCACGGCGGGCAGGATTTTGCCGGTGACGTTCTTGACGGCTTTGGAGACGCCCTTGCCGTTGTAGCGGTTTTTGTCGCCGTCGCGCAATTCCAGGGCTTCATGTTCGCCGGTGCTGGCGCCGGAGGGGACGGTGGCGCGGCCGGCGGAGCCGCTGGCCAGCAGGACATCCACTTCCACCGTTGGGTTGCCGCGGGAATCCAGGATTTCGCGCGCCTTGATATCAGAAATAGTGCTCATTGAGTTTTGTATTTTTGCGTTAATATAAGGACCTTTCATGCTGGAGTCTGCGATCCCCGGCTGAAAAACACCAGATGAAAAATGGCTTCAACTTTGAGCCGTTGGCCTTTATCCTTGAGCTATGCCGGATCCGCCACCCTCCCCACCGCCGTCCCCGCCGTCTCCGCGCCGGCGCCGCCCGCGTTATGCCGGCAAATACCCGCGGCACTTCCACGAGAAATACAAGGAATTGCAAGGCGCGCGTTACGCGGAGACGGTGGCAAAAGTCATCGCTTCAGGCAAAACACCGGCCGGCACGCATCGCCCGATCATGGTGGCCGAAGTGCTGGAAGTTCTGGCCCCGCGGCCCGGGGAGTTGGTGGTGGACTGCACGCTGGGTTTCGGCGGACACGCCCGGGAACTCCTGGCCCGCATCCAGCCAGGCGGCCGGCTGCTTGGACTGGACGCTGATCCGGTCGAGCTTCCCAAAACCGAAGCGCGCCTCCGCGCCCTGGGCTTTGGCGCGGATGTCTTGACCGTGCGGCGCAGCAACTTTGCCGGTTTGCCCCAGGCGCTTGCCGCCGCCGGATTGGCGGGGGCCGGCGTCATCCTTGCCGATCTGGGTGTCTCCTCAATGCAACTGGACGATCCGACCCGGGGCTTTTCCATCAAACACGAAGGCCCGCTGGACATGCGGATGAACCCGCAACGCGGGCAGCCGGCCTCGGCGCTCTTGCGGTGCCTCCAGCCGGACGCCCTGGCCAGACTGCTCCGGGACAACGCCGATGAACCGCGCGCCGCCGCCCTGGCCGCGGCGCTGGCCGGGAAGTCCTTCGCCACGACCACCGCGCTGGCCAGGGCGGTTGGCGCCGCGCTGCCCCGCTTGAACGAGGAGGATCGCGGCCTTTCCATCCGCCGGGTATTCCAGGCGTTGCGCATCGCGGTGAACGACGAGTTTTCGGCGCTGGAAACCTTTCTCCGCCATCTTCCCTCCTGCCTGGGAGACGGGGGACGGGCCGCCATCCTGACGTTTCACTCCGGGGAAGACCGTCGTGTGAAGGCTTATTTTGAGGCGGGCTTCCGCGACGGCGTTTACGCGGCATGTTCGCGGGAGGTCCTGCGTCCCTCTCCGGAGGAGCGCCGCGCCAATCCGCGCTCCGCGCCCGCCAAGCTGCGCTGGGCGCGAAAAGGAGGTTGAACCTGTCAAAGACTACGCGATACGCAGAAGGCGCCGCGGGGAGGCTTCCTCTTCGCGGCTCTCGTCCGAGAGCGGGGCGGAGGCGGCTTCGCGCATTTTGTTGGCGTGCTGGTAGGCTTCCATTTGCAGGTCCGTCTGGCGGACCAGGCGCGACAAAACCGCTTCAATGAGTTCGTCGGGCGTGAAGGGTTTGTAAAGATAATCGTCGGCGCCGCTGACCATGCCGCGGCGGAAGTCATCGCGGCTGCCGGAGCCGGTCATGAGAATGAAAGGAATGGCGGCGGTGGCCTGCAATTCCCGAATGGCGGTGAGCAAGTGGTGCCCGTCCATGCCGGGCATCTGGACGTCGCTGATGATCAGGTCGGGCTTGTCGGTCAGGATCATTTGAATGGCCTGCTCGCCGCTGGTGGCCTCGCGCACGGGAAATCCGAAGTTCCTCAACACGGCAGTGACGACCGCCCTGACTTCGTCGTTGTCATCAATCACTAGAATGCTCTTCATGGAAGGAGTGCGTATCAGGATTCGTGCCAATGGGGCTGGGGAGGGGGTTTTAGGTGCATTGCTGTTTGAGTTAAAGGAGGCGGTTGATCGGTGGCTGGTCGGGCATGGAAAGGGAAGATTCTGGGTGCATCAAAAAAACGGAGAAATCGGAGAAATCGGAGGTTATAGAGGGGGTAGTTTGTCCTGGGAAGGGGCAGAAACAGCCGAGCGGATTGAGTTGCAACTGTTTTGTTACAAGCAAGTTACGTCATAAAATGTGGACTGTGGATCTGTGGTAAGTCCAGTAATATGAGTAGTTTACTAATGATTGGAAACCTCAACTGGCGTTTTTTTGGTTTGAGCAGGAGGTTTTTGCGGGTGTTGCCGGGCGGACGGCTCGGCGAGCCGTCCCTACCATTCAGTAAGTGAGTTGCAGGAGGGTCTTTTTTGGCAGGAATTGACGGCAGAGGTGTGCGGCTGGGCAAATTCTGCCGCGTCCTCCTATTTCTTGCTGAGGGTGTCGAAGACAGCTTCGGCAAGTTTGCGGGCGTGAAAGGGCTTTTGGATGAAGCGGGCGTCGGCCGGGGGCATGAGGTCCTTGGATAAGCGGTTGGTGTCGTAGCCGCTGGTGTAGATGATTTGAAGGGTGGGTTTGTCGGCTTGGAGGGTTTTGGCCAACTCGAAGCCCGTCATGCCGTCGGGGAGGACGAGGTCGGTGAGGAGGAGGTCAATTTTCTGGCTGTGCAGTTGCCAGGTTTGCAGGGCGGCTTTTCCGGTGGAGGCGTCGAGGACTTTGTAGCCGTAGCTTTCCAGGATGTGGCGCATGAGTTTGAGGAGGGGGGATTCGTCTTCGACCAGAAGGATGGTATGGGCGCCGCCGAGGACTTTTTGTTCGGCCGGGGGCATGAGGAAGGCGGCGCTTTTTTCGTGCCAGGCCGGGAGGTAGATTTGGAAGGTGGTTCCTTCGCCCAGGCGACTGTTGACCTGGATCCAGCCCTGGTGTTGCTTGATGATGCCATAGACGGTGGCCAGCCCCAGGCCGGTGCCGCGGCCGAGTTCTTTGGTGGTAAAGAATGGTTCGAAGATGCGGCTCAAGTTTTCGGGGGCTATGCCGGAGCCGTTGTCGCTGAAGGTCAGGCAGACAAAGCGGCCAGCGACGGCCTCGGGGTTGAGCCGGGTTTGGGAGGGTTCGATGAGAGCGTCGGAGCTGCGGATGAGCAGTTGGCCGCCTTTTGGCATGGCGTCGCGGGAGTTGACGGCCAGGTTCAAGAGGACTTGTTCCAACATGCCGAGGTCGGCTTTGATGGAGGGCAAGCGGGGGGCGAAGTCGGTGGTCAAGGCGATGTCCTCGCCCAGGATGCGGCGGAGCATTTTGCCGACGTGGTTGATGATTTCGTTCAAATCAGCCACTTGGAGGTGGAGTTCCTGCTTGCGGCTGAAGGTGGTGAGTTGGCGGGTCAGGTCGGTGGCGCGTTTGGAGGCTTCGGCGATTTCTTTGAGGGAGTCGGCGGCCCTGGGGCTGGCTGGTTTCTCGGCCATGAGCAAGCCGATATGGCCGGTGATGACGGTGAGGAGGTTGTTGAAATCGTGGGCGATGCCGCTGGCCAACTGGCCGACGGATTCCATTTTCTGGGATTGGCGAAGTTGGGCTTCGAGTTTGGAGCGTTCGGTGACATCCATGACCATGCAAAGCCAGGTTTTGCCGGGGGAAAGGGTGTGGGAGGTGATTTCCAGTTCCAGGAATTTGCCGTCGCGGGCGCGGTGCCGCCAGGCGCCGGTGTTGCCAACGCCGGGAGACAGGCTGGCGAGGCGCTGGCGGAAGGCGGGAATGTCTTCGGGGGGGGCGATGTCCTCAAGGGTCATGGCGAGGAGTTGTTCTCTGGGATAGCCGTAGAGCTGGAGGGCGGCTTGGTTGGCGTCAAGGAATCTGAGGGTGTCATGATCGCAGGTGTAGATGGGGATGGGGTTGTTGTCGAAGAGTTGGCGGTATTGGTCGCGGGCGGCCCGGAGGGCGTCTTCGGCGGCGGTGATGGGGGTGCGGGTGTGCGCCAGGAAGAGGGCGATCTGGCGGGATTCGCCGGGGAGCCATGGTTTTTTGAGGAGGAGCCAATGGCTGGTTTGATGGAGTTGGCGGGCAATTTGTTCGGGAGTGGGATCGGATGGGCCGGCGCAGATGACGGCTTGAAGGCCGGGGTCTTCGGCCCAGAGCGGCGCCAGGGTGTTGCGGATGTCAAGAGATGGGGGCGGACCGGGGTCGAGGAAGATGACGGAGTAGGGCCGGCCTGAGGCTCTGGCTTTGCGGAAATGGGCGAGGCTGTCGGCGTTGCGCGGGAGGTCATCAATCTCAAAGGGGGGATCGGCGGAGGAGAGGGTGGCGCTGAGGTGGCGGCGAAGGTCGGAGGTGTCGCTAATGACGAGAAGGCGGCAAGTTAGTGGGTCGTTCATTGCTGGCGACCGGGGCCTGGGCGACCGTCGGCCGATGGTTGGCCGACGGAGGCTCGGGAACCGGGTACTAGGCATATTGTAGCAGGAGATGCGGGGGTGTTTCAAGACAAATCTTCATAGACCCCGCCACGGGGCGCATTTGACTTTTTTGGGTGACTCCTCTTGGCGAAGAAGTGCTTTAAGATCTCGGACCTTTCGATTGAGAATTGGTCATTGAGAATTGGTCATTGGTTATCGCAAGAGTCGTCTCCAGACCGTCGCCGGGCAACGGTCTTCTGCCGGCTTTGGCCGTCGGAATGGACTTTCCCAAGATGCGGGCCGCAAACTGCCACAATGGCTCTGAGAGTTGCCGGGGCGTCATACCGAAGGTGTTTACATGACAAATGACCAATTCTCAATGGTTTCAATCGTTGAAATCCAGTCCACGACACAACAGCACCCAAGAAAGTGATATGCGCGCGCCGGCAGGGGTGTTTGAGGTTTTTATTGTGGGCGCCGATATGGTGTTGGGCGAGAGGCCATGGGGAGCGGCCGCCGGATGGGAACAGGAAAACAGTTTCTAAAGTATCCGCGGCAACCGCCGATAAACAACTAAATTGGCGATTGGCGGCCATAAAAGGCCAGTCGGGAAACCGGCGGATGCCCGCAACGAAAATCCGCCACGCGACAGGGATGTCGTGCGACAAAAAAATCCCCGAAAGGGGTAACTCAAGGAAGGAGTTAGATATGGGATTGGTAATTAATACAAATACGGCAGCCAGTACCGCTGCTTATAACCTGGATCAGTCAACAAACATGCTGAATGAGTCGCTGGCGCGGCTCTCGTCCGGCTCGCAAATCGTGAACGCTTCTGATGATCCCGCCGGATTGGCGGAATCCATCGAACTGAACGCGGAAATCGGGCAGACGAACGCAGCCAACGCGAACGTGAGCAATGCGCAATCATTGCTGCAAACGCAGGACGGGTACCTGCAACAGGTCGGATCGGCCCTGGATCAGATGGCGACGCTGGCCACGGAGGCGCAGGATGTGACCAAGAGCCCCACGCAATTGGCGGGCTATCAGTCGGAGTTCAATGCTCTGGCCGGTTACATCGTTAGCACAGCCGGGGAGTCATTCAACGGCGTGACCTTGTTCAACGGCGCGACGATGTCGGTGACGACGGATGCCAATGGGGGCACCTTCTCGATCACATCGGCGTCCCTGGGCGCCGGGAAGTATCTCGCCTTGACAGGCTCGGCGGCCGATGGCAGCGGGGCGCAAAGCATCTCGAGCACGACCTTAGCCGCGGCAACGCAGGCAGTGGTGACGGCGGCCATCCAGCAGTTGGCCACCGATCGCGCCACAGTGGGCGCCAACGAGGAACGGCTGGACTTCGTGGGAGACAACCTCGGCGTGCTGAATAACAACCTGGCGGCGGCCAACAGCCAGATCACAGATGTGGATGTGGCCACGGAGAGCACCAATTACGCCAAGTATCAAATACTGGTGCAGTCCGGCACGGCGATGCTGGCGCAGGCGAATCAAAACCCACAGTCGGTCCTCAAGCTCCTGGGTCAATAAGAGCGAGCAGGCTGATTGACTGGTATCAACTCGGGCGGCGTTCGCGCCGCCCGAGACGCTTTGCGCAGGCGGGAGGGCGCCTGTTGAAAACGGGGGCGGAGTAACGAGCAATGAAGGAAAAACATGTCGGTGGCAGCAACAGCGGGCAATAGCAGCAGCCTGGCGATGTCGGGCCTGGCTTCGGGCATGGATTGGACCTCGATCATCAACGACATGGTGGCGGAGGAGAGCGCGCCGGAGACGACGATGGAGGCGCAACAGACCACATTGGGGACCGAAAAGACCGACTACCAAACCATCGGGACAGACCTGACGACGTTGAATAAGGATGTGACGACGTTGATGGCGCCAAGTTTTTTCCAGACCCGGACGGCCTCCACGGACGATGCGTCGGTGGCCAGCGCGAGCGCGGCGGCCGGCACGGCGACGGGAGATTATACTTTTAAGATTTCGCAACTGGCCACGCAGGCGTCCTGGCAGGGAGGCGCCGCGAAGGTCAATCCGATCAGTTCGAGCAGTGATGTGGACGGGGTGGAGGTGGGAACGGCCGGATTCTCGACTCCGATTACGGCGGGGGTGTTCACGGTGGACGGGCATGCCATTACGATCGCAGCGACCGACACGCTGGCTTCGGTGTTCACCCAGATCAACCAGGCGACCGGCGGTGCGGTGACGGCCAGTTACGATCCGACAAATGATGTGATCAAACTGACCAGCGGCAGCGCGATTGTTTTGGGCAGCGCGACCGATACGAGCAATTTTCTGCAAGTGACCCAGTTGTACAACAACGGGGGGGACGCGGTGAGCAGCGCGTCGGCGCTGGGCAGCGTGAACTTGAACAACGCGGCGAGCGATTCCAATCTCGCCACCACGGTGAATGATGGCGGCAGCGGGAATGGCGAGTTTAGGATCAACGGGGTGGCGATCAATTTCGACGCTTCTACCGACAGCATCAACGACATTTTGCAGCGGATTGACGACTCCGCCGCGGGGGTGACGGCGACCTACGACCTGACGGACAACCAGTTTCAATTGACCAACAACACGACCGGAAATGTGGGAATTTCGGTGCAGGATGTGACGGGCAATTTTCTGGCGGCCACGGGACTGCTGGGCGGGAAATTGCAGAGCGGAAACAATCTGCAGTACAGCATCAATGGAGGCGGGCCATTGACGAGCGAAAGCAACACGATTGATTCCACTTCATCGGGCCTGGCGGGATTGTCGGTGACGGCGCTGGGGCAGGGCAGCACCACGGTGTCGGTGCAGAGCGACACGGCGACGATTGCCGCGGCGATTAACAGCTTTGTCACGGACTACAACGCGGCGCAAAGCTATATCTCGTCGCAAACAGCGAGCACGACCAGTTCCACCGGGACGGTGACGCCGGGGACGCTGACGGGAGACATGAACGCGGAAGGGATCGCGACGCAATTGCGGCAATTGACCAGCGCGGCGCCATCGGGGTTGAGCGGGGCGATTGAGACGCTCAATGACATTGGGATCACTTCCGACGGCCAGGATAATCTGCTGACGGTGGATTCCACGACGCTGAATTCGGCGTTGAGCAGCAACCTGAACGCGGTGCAACAATTGTTCACCGATCCGACCAACGGGGTGGGCACGACGCTGGGGAGTTATTTGACGGCCACGACCGGGAGCGGCGGGTTGCTGGCCACGCAGGAGGCGAATTTTACGAGTCAAGTCACCGGCCTGGCCACGAGCATTTCCAATCTGCAAACGACCGTCTCGAACAATGAAACGACTCTCCAGAATCAATTTGTCGCGATGGAAACGGCCATCAGCACGATCAACACGAATAAGCAATACTTGACTGATTTCTTCAATGAGCCGTCCTCCTCCAGCGCGGCGCCGAGCACGGCGGATTCGTCATCCAGTTCGTCGTCCGGCTCGTCTTCGACATGATGACCGGCGCTTCAGGCGGAGAGGAAAACAACCGATAAAAAGACATGTCGAGTATTTCCAACAAGCTGGCCAAGGGATCCTTCCGCGTGGATTTGGACAGCGAAATCACCACCTGGCCGGGCAGCAGCCTGCAATCGCTGGCGGCGGTGTTTGTGCATCTGGAGAAGCTGGCGGTGCGGCAACACCTAACGATGGCGGCGATTTGGGAGAATGAAAACGTGGCCAAACTGCATGAGCTGCTCTCCGGCCGGCAAATGGCGGATTCGGCGCGGAACGGGGGACTGAGCTTCCGCGAACTGGGGAGGCAGATCATCGAAACGGCCAAGGCGCAGGTGCGGGTGTTGGAAACGCGCGCGAGTGAGGCGCAGTCGCTGATCCTGATCAATGACTGGCCGGTGGCCAGGCGGCTCTGGAATCCTTTGCAGTCCGAGTGCCGGACGCCGCTTTATGAGTTGAATTTCATTGAGGATTTATGGGGGTTCGACCCAGCCCAGATCGCGGCCAACTCGCGGCATCGGCGTCAGTTTGTGCTCATCCAGGCGGACGTGAGGATGCTGCTGGCGAGGCAGGAGAGCCTGCTGGAGCTGTCCAACACGCTGGAACGAGATTTAGGTTGCTGGCTGACCCACTTTGGGAAGATATTGGAAAAACTTGATGAAGAGAGCGCTTGCTGATCGTTGGGAGAGAAGGCTGCGCGGCGCCGGGCGGCTTTGGCCGTGCCTGCTGGCAGCGGGGCTGGCGGCGGGATGCGCGGGCCGAGGCATCGAGCCGAGCCGCATCGCGGATATTCGTTACAAGCCCAGCAACATCTATCGCCCCAGCCCGGTGCTCGATCCGAGCATCAAACGGGTGGCGGTGCTGCCGATCACCACGGTTTCCGACACGGAGACCTTCAAGGACGGCGCGGAGCTGCTGCAACAGTATTTGGGGCCGGAGCTGGAGAAGACCAAGCGGTTTGAGCTGGTGATAGTGTCCAGCGAACAACTGCGGCAATGGACCGGACAGGAAACGTGGAGGGCGGATGAGGCGCTGCCGCGGAACTTCTTTGACGAGCTGCACGAGGCCTGCGGGTGCGACGCGGTGTTTTTTGCGCAATTGATCCGCTACCATCCTTACCAGCCGGTGGCGGTGGGCTGGAAGCTCTCGCTCTGCCAGGCGAGCCAACTCAAACCGATCTGGGCCGCGGACGAGGTGTTTGACGCGGGGGACGCGGAAGTGGCCAATGCGGCGCGGCGGTATTCGGGCCAGCATGTTCATATTGAAGGGCCGCTGGACGATCCGGCGGCTATTTTGGGGTCGCCCAGCCGGTTTGGGCAATACAGTTTGAGCGCGTTGCTGGCGACCTTGCCGGAGCGATGAAATGAGGCTTAAGTTTTTTCGCCG
>JBEKOF010000022.1:0-35225 GCA_049522055.1 Verrucomicrobiota bacterium
CGTGGCTCTGTTTTATCCATGCTGGGCCATGTGGAGTCATCGCGGCAACGTGGAACGTTTTGCCCGCGTAACGGAGATCCTCGATCCGGCCACGCGCCAACTGCCGATCGAGCAGCGCGACGCGGCGTTTGCAAAGATAATTGCGGAATTCCTGGGCAGGATTGACCTGGGGCAGGGAATGAGGGCGTGCGGAATCCAGGAATGGGAATTGTCCCTCCTGGCACAAAAGACCGAAGGCGATCTCAGCGTCAATCCGGTCCCATTTGCCGGGGAGGAATTGCGCGAATTCCTGGCGGAGGTTTACGCATGATTCCCAAGTTCTGCAACTCGCCGCGGAGGCCTGCCATTAGGATGTCATCAAGATTGCGCTCCATGCTGGCCGACCCACAGAAACTAATCCGCGTGCTTGGAGCGCACGACGCCGTGGGCGCGAGGTTGATCCGCGAAGCAGGTTTCGACGGCGTGTGGGCCAGCAGCCTGGAAATCTCGTGCGCGATGGGGGTGCCCGATGACGGTGTGCTGACGATGGCGGAGATTGCCCGGGCTTCCAAAGCGATGGCGCAATCCGTGGATATTCCCGTCGTGGCGGACTGCGACTGCGGATTTGGGGACGCGCGCAAAGTCACGCAAATGGTGAAGACGTTCGAGGCGGCCGGCGTGGCGGCCGTGTGCATCGAGGACGCGGCATTTCCCAAGCGCAACAGTCTGGTGCCGGGCGAGCACCGGCTTGCGGCCATCCCTGAATTTGTTGAGAAGATCCACGCGGCCAAGAGGACGCAACGCGACCCGGATTTTGTGGTGATCGCACGGATCGAGGCGTTGATTGCGGGGGCGAGTCAGGAGGAAGCTTTGCGGCGCGCGCGGGCATACGCCACGGCGGGCGCCGATGCGATTTTGATTCATTCCAGGTCAAGTTCACCCGATGAGATCATGGCATTCATCGCGGCATGGGATAGCGCCGCTCCTCTGGTGCTTGTGCCGACCACTTACTACTCGATTTCCCAGCGGCAACTCCGGCAATCCGGCAAAGTCAAGATGGTCATCTATGCCAATCACGGCATCCGCGCGGCAATCGCGGCGATGCGGCGGGTATTGCGCCAGATCCGGGAGGATGAAGGGGCGCAGCAGGCCGAACAGTGGATCTGTCCCATCCCCGAACTGCTGCGGCTCAACGGCGTGCTGGAACCAGAAGGAGTCACTCTGATGCGATCCGGGATTCCCAAGTCCAAGGAAGAATCAACGCTGGCGGCGGCTCAATCCAACACGCGCCCATGAAAAAAATCCAGGTTCTCATCGCAGGCTATGACCTGATCGGCAAGCGCGTGGCCGACGCGGTGGCCGTGCAATCGGACATGGCGCTCCACGGGATCGTGGATGATAATTGGCAACGGCTGCAAATGGCCCAGCGCAAAGGATACGCTGTCCACCGGGTGGCGGACAGTCGGCAACTCCTAGGTATGGATGTGGTGGTTCAGTGCGGGGAAGCGCCGACCGGCAACGCCACCACCGTTATCCACGACCCACGGAGTTGTCACACCTTGCCGATTTGTTTTTCCATTCTTTCCAATGCGGCCGAAATCCTGGGTCAGCCTCTCGTGAAAATGGCCGCGCCGAATGTGACTGCTTTTGCGAGAATCGCTCATGCGCTTCGCGACCTGGGACCGACCCGGCGATGGTGTGCGACCGCGATATTGCGCTGTGGCCATGCCAGCGATCGTGCCGCAGGGCGCGTGGATGCGCTCGAACCGTTGTTCCTTGAACCAGCGGAGGACTTCGAGATGCAGTTGGTCTTGGGGCAAGTCACTCCCAGCATCCGAGTTGGCCGCGTCATTGTGCCGTACACCCATTTCAATTTGCACCTCATGAAACTGGATTTCGACGCGCCGGTTTCGGTGGAACAGGCTCTGACGCTCCTGGGGCAAGCACCGCGCATCCTGGTGGGCAAGGCCAAAGACGGCTGGAAGAGCACCGCGCATCTGCAAGAATTCTGCCGCGACATCGGACGCCCGCGGGCGGATCGTCCCGAACTGTTCATTTGGGAAGAATCGGTCCAGGCGGTTCGCCGCAGCCTCTGCTTGACAATGGACTTGGAGCCGGAGGCCACGCCTGTTCCTGAGATCATTGATGCGATTCGCCTCAGTCAAAGGCCGGGCATGACCATGCTCGAATCCGTTCACGTTACCGATACCGCGCTCGGACTGGGGCGGTGGTCCGCGCCCGCAATTACTTCAAACTTATGAGCAAGCTGAAAGTCGGCATCCTGGGATATGGCGTCATCGGGCGCAGAGTTGCGGACGCCGTGCGCTTGCAAGAGGACATGGAGGTGATCGGCGTGGCTGGGCGTCCCAACAGTTTCAGTCTGCGCGCTGCCCAACTCCTGGGCTATCCGGTTTTTGTAACGCAGGCTCCAGCTATTGGCGATGTTGCGTCGCGGTTCTGCAACATATCTGGCAGCTTGATTGACCTCTTGGAACAATGTGACGCCATCCTCGACTGCACGCCCAGCGGTGTGCCAACGAAGTATGCCAACGCTTGTGCCGAACGACGCGACCTGGTGAGGATTGTCCAGGGCGGCGAGGAGCATGATTTTGCCGGAGTGTCCTTCAATTCCTTCGCCAACTATACGGAATCGGCTGGAAGAAATCTGATCCGAGTCATCAGTTGTAGTTCGACCGGCACGACCCGTCTGGTGTTTGCCCTGAATCGGGCTTATGGACTGCGGGAGGCGTTTGTGACACTGGTGCGGCGCGGGTCAGATCCGGCAAAGCGGCCCCACAATGCCATCAACGCGCTGCTTCCGGTGATGGGCCAGTCTCATCACGCCCCCGATGTGAACACCGTCCTGCCCGCGCTCCAGCTCTATTCCATGTCGGTGGATGTGAACACCACCTTCGGCCATGTTATCGCGGTCCAGGCCGATCTGGAGCGGCGCGCCAGCCGCGAGGATCTGATGGCCACTCTTGCTTCCATGCCACGGGTGTTGGTGGGAAAAGGGCTGGGAACCACAGCGGACCTGGCGGAGCATTATCAGGAGTTGGGCCGGCGCCGTCGGGATCGGCCTGAGGTCTATGTCTGGGAAGAGGGCCTCCACAGCGAAGGCAAGACGGTCTATGTCACATTCAGTGTTCATATGGAGTCAATCACGATTCCGGAGACGGTGGACTGCCTCCGCGCGGCGTTTGGCTTGGCCCGGGACAACTGGACCTCCATTTACAAAACGGATTGCGCCTTGGGCATTGCCAAGAGAGCGGAATACTACGCATGTTGGCGCGACTTGTCGAAGGGCGCGTCGCAGGAGAAGCGCGAACTGCCGCCGAATGCCATCTGCCTGACCGACGGAAACCCGCCATGAAAATTGCCATTTTCAGTCAGTTATGGCCGGAGACCCTCGCGCGTTTGCAGACGCGTCATGAGTGCCTCGTGTCAGTCAATCCCGACGATGCGGAAAAACGGCGATTGCTGGCGGCGGCGGAGATCGTCATCGTGCGGAGTCCAGTGCGGCTCGATTTCGCTGCATTGGAGTCGGCGCCGGCGTTGCGCCTGATCATCCGGCCGGGGATGGGTTTGGATGGGATTGACCTGGCGACCGTCGCAGCGCGCGGGCTGCGAGTGGTCATGGCACCGCTTTCAATGAACTCGGTAGCGGAGCATACGTTCGCGCTCATGTTGTCGCTTTGCCGCCGCATCCCGTGGTATCATCGCTTATTGCAGGAGAATCGCTGGGAGAAACACCACGGCTACAATCGGGGCCTTTTTGGCAAGCAGCTTGGACTGGTCGGTTTTGGGCGGATTGGCATTCGCACGGCGGAGATAGCGCAGGCTTTTGCCATGAAGATCAGCGCGTTTGACCGCAGTCCAGCCAAGGCACACAAGCAGGAAGCAGCGGCGAGGTTACGGGTGCAGTTTGTGGATCTCAAGCAAATGCTGCGCGACTCAGACATTGTGGCGATTCAGGCGCCCTTGCTGGAGAGCACCAGAAATCTCATCGCCGCTCCGCAGTTGGCGTTCATGAAGAAAGACGCCCTGCTGATCAACGTGGGACGCGGCGGGATCGTCGTTGAAGAGGATCTCTTCGACGCGCTCAAAGGCGGCCGCTTGGGGGGGCAGCGCTGGATGTGTTTTTTGTGGAGCCTTCCAAAGACAATCCTCTGCTCACGCTTGACAACTTCATCGGAACCCCCCATGTGGCGGGCCAAACTCTGGAGGCGCAGGCAGCGATCGGGGATGAAGTCCTGCGCATCATCCACTCGTATGAAGCAGGCCAGCCATTAAGCCAAGATCCTCCCGCGACATGAAAACACCTCTCGCTTCCATATTGTATTTCCTGCTGGCTTCCGTGCTCGGGGCGGCCGGCCAGTTTCTCTACAAGGAGGGCGCTCAACGGGCCACGGGCGGCCTGGGGAGTTATGTGGCCAACACGCGGATTCTGCTGGGGGTGGTCTGCTACATCGCAGTGATGGTTCTCTTCGTGGCGGCGTTCAAGCGCGGCGGGTCCCTGGCCGTCCTCTATCCCGTCTATGCGAGCACGTTCATCTGGGCGGCGCTCATTGCAATGTCCGTTTATGGGCAACCGATCCGTCCAGTCAACGTGGCGGGTATGGTGCTGTTGGTCGGGGGAATGTATTTGATGGGGAAACAAGCATGAACGACCCTGGTTACACTCCGGAGCGGCGTCCCATCCGGTCGCGTGAATTGAGCGCATCCAAGCGGGCAGGTAACTGGCTGGCAGTTCGTGGCGTGTCCCCGAACGCCATCTCTGTGGCCGGGATGGCGGCTGGCATCGCCGCAGGCGCGGCGTTTGCATTCACGGGACGGCCAGGATTTACGAGGCCCGCGTTCATTGCCACGGCCGTGCTCATGCAAGCGCGCCTGCTGGCCAACATGCTCGACGGCATTGTGGCGGTGGCAAGGGACGTTGCCTCGCCTTTGGGAGAGTTACACAACGAAGTGCCCGACCGCGTCTCCGATTCGGCCATTTTCATCGGGGCGGGCTATGCGGTTGGCAGCGCGCCGATGCTCGGCGCGCTGACAGCCAGTGTCGCCCTCTTCATCGCTTATGTGCGCGCGGAAGGAAAGGTGGCTGGCGCGCCCCAGGAATTTTGCGGCCCCATGGCCAAACCTGAGCGGATGTTTGTCGTGACGTTGTGCGCGCTCTATTGCGGTCTTGCGCCGCTGGCGTGGCAACCTTGGGTCACGATGGGCGGTCAACGTTGGGGTCTCATGGCGGCGAGCCTGATGCTCATCATTGTGGGCGGTCTTTGGACATCGGCGCGGCGGCTTTTGCGGATTGCTCGCGCCCTCAAATCGCATTAGTTATGAGCGCGAGCACCTCCGAACGATTCTTCGGCTGCCAACACGCCTTCGATTATCCATTCACGAAGTGGGTCGTGATCATGATAGGCGGCCTCTTTGTGGTGTCGTGGGCGGTAAATCAACTGCTCTGGCGGACCGGAGTGGCAAGCCGCGCGCAATACGACGACATTCGCGTGCGTTGGAAGTCCTGGGTCTGGGTGGCGTTGGTGGTGCTGGCGCCCATCCTGCTCGGAGCCGCTTGGGTCATCCTGGGGGTGTTGGCGTTGAGCTTGCTCTGCTACCGTGAGTTTGCCCGAGCCACCGGCTTGTTTCGGGAGACATCCATCAGCATCATCGTCGTTTTGGGGATCATTTCTCTGGCCTGCGCGAATGCGGACCATTACGACCGGATGTATTTTTCCAATGCCCCGCTGACATTGGGAGCGTTGTCGGTCATGACCATTCCGCGCGACGAACCCAAGGGCTATATTCAGAGGGTGGCTCTCGGCCTGATGGGTTTCCTCATGTTCGGCTATTCCCTGGGGTATCTGGGCATGATCGCCAACGATGAAAGATTCCGCCCTTTTCTGCTGCTCATTTTCGTCGGTGTCGAGATGAACGATGTGTTCGCTTATTGTGTAGGCAAGGCCGTGGGCGGACCGAAGGCGCTGCCCAAAACCAGTCCGGGCAAGACCGTCTCCGGTTGTGCCGGGGCGCTCGTGCTGACGACGGGATTGGTGGCAATTCTGGGACACTGGGTGTTCTGCGGCACCAGCATGGGGCGGCTGGATCGGCTGCTCATTCTTGGTTTCATGATGAGCATCCTGGGGCAAACGGGAGACCTCACGCTGTCCTCGATCAAGCGTGATCTGGGCGTCAAGGATCTCGGCGGAATTCTGCCCGGTCATGGTGGTTTGCTGGACCGGGTTGACAGTTTGGTTCTGGTGGTTCCCCCCGTTTTTCATTATCTCTGTTTTCATCTGGGCGCGCTGGGATCGAATCAGGCGGCGCGCATTTTCACCGGGGAGTGAGCATGGACGATTGGAAGCTCAAACCGGCCGCCGATTTCGGCCTGCCCGCCCATGAACAGTGGCGCTCGCTACAGCGCAAAAGCGGCTTGGCGGAAAAACTGTTGCGAATTGGCTGGTGGACTCTGGTTCGCGTCTTTCTCACCTGCTGGAATCGCCTCGAAGTCAGGGGCCGGGAGCGTTTGCCGTCAGAGCCAAGATTCGTAATGATCGCAAACTACGAAAGTCATCTCGATGCCCTCGTCCTGGTCTCCGGTCTTTCCCTCCGATGGCGGCTTTATGTATCGCCCATAGCGGCGGGCGACGTGTTCTTCACGCGCAATTCGGTGGCTGCATTCTCGGCCATCTGCATTAATGCGCTGCCCATCTGGCGACGCAAAAAAAGAGCGGGGGCGCATTCCATGCAGACGTTGCGCGAACGTCTGCTTGATGGGGCTTCAATTTACATACTTTTCCCGGAAGGCACGCGGTGTCGCGATGGCAACATGCTTCCCTTCAAATCTGGCCTTGGCGCCCTTGTGGTTGCAACCAGCGTGCCGGTGGTGCCATGTCACCTGCGGGGAACATTTGAAGCCGCCCCGCCCGGCGCGCGCTTCCCGCGCTGTCGGAAGATTGTTCTGCAAATCGGGCGCCCCATGACCTTTGCGGCAACGGACAACAATCGTCAAGGGTGGGAGCAAAGCGCCACGATGGCGGAGCAGGCTATCCATCAACTGGCCGGGCGGGGGGCCAAGCTGGAGCCGGACTCCGCCGAAGGGCACGAGTAGCACTGCCATCCGGTCGAGAGAGAGGCTCTCGTTGGGAAGTGGTTTTTTTGCGTGATTTGCATAAGAGAATTGATGTGAGCCATGTGAACTCGGTTTTGTCACACAGTCGTGGCTTTCGCGGTCCAAGGCCCGCCTTCATCCTTGCATGCACCATCAGTCGGCCATTCAACCTCCAAACGCAGGTTCGCACTGGTTGGGATTCACAGTGGGTTTGGGCGGCCTTCAGCCATCCGGGCTTAGGGGCGGCGATTGTAGAAACGGCTCAAGGCCCGCACGCGATGAACCTGGTAAGCCACGGCGCCGCCCGTGAAGACCAGCAGCACCAGGAAAACGACGTGCCAGTCCAAATGGTCCAGCCGACCGTGGCGGGAGAAGTCATCCCAAACCAGAAAGCTGTAGCCCAGCACGGCCAGGAGGGTCGTCAGGCCAACCAGCGGTGCTCGAAACCAGAGTCCCGACAGGGCCACCAAAGCTGGGAAAGTGGCGATGAGAGGGAACTCAGACACCAGGGTTGAAGCCTTTCCTCCTCCGGGCAAGGCTTCGTCAAGCCATAAAGTTGCTGTCAGACATATTGTGTCCACCGCCACCCAGATGAAAGGCACAAGGTTCCTCCAGCGCTCCCGTTCCAAGGCTCGTTGGCAGAGGACGGACAACAAGGCCCAGATTCCCAGCACGCACATGATCCGCGCATACTGGGTCAGGGTCGGGTGGTAGTAATAAGTCACCTGCGTGATGGCCAGGCAGATTCCCAAGCCGAGCAGACGTGACACAAGAGCCGGCTGACATCGCAGCCAATGGAGAAGGAAGGACTGCAACCCCGGTGGCCGGACATTCACCGGCTCACCCCGAACGAACCGCTCCAAATCCTTCGCCAGATTGGCGGCTGCCGGATAGCGCCGCTCCGGCGACTTCTCCAGGCAACGCAGGCAGATTCGCTCCAAGTCGCGGCCAACCCGGGGATTGATCGTCCGCGGTACGACCACCTCACCCTCCAGCACCTGCACCAAGGTGTCCAAAGGCGAGGCCGCCACGAAGGGGGGCCGTCCGGTGAGCAGAAAATAGAGGATGGCGCCCAGGCTATAGATATCAGCCGCGGCGCCGAGATCCTTGGTCTTGCCCGCCGCTTGCTCCGGCGCCATGAAGCTCGGGGTGCCCAGGACGGCTCCCTCCATCGTGAGGCTGCTGTCGGCCCCGATCCGCCGGGACAGGCCAAAATCCAAAACGTGCGGCTCGCCGGCGGCATCAATGAGAATATTGGCCGGCTTGAGATCGCGGTGGAGGATGCCCTGGTCGTGCGCGTACTGCACCGCGCGAGCCACCTTGGCGACTAATTGCGCCGCCTGTTTGCCTGCGCCTGCCCGCCAAGGCTCCCCGGCGACCAGTTGGGCCAAACTGTGGCCTTGGACAAACTGCATGCTGAAGTAATGTTGCCCTTCAGAGAAGCCGACTTGGTAGATCGCCACGATGTGGCGATGGTCCAGATTGGCGGCCGCCTCCGCTTCGGCGCGGAAGCGTTTGACGTCCGCTTCGCCGGCGAACCGGCCGGCGAGGATCATCTTCAAAGCCACCACACGATTGAGGCTGATCTGCCGGGCCTTATAGACCACCCCCATGCCGCCCCGGGCAATTTCCCCGAGCAACTCGTAGTCAGCGAAACAGCGAGCTTTGGCCCCGGCCGGTGCCGGCGTGAATGCGGCCTCGGAAATCACTCCCGCCTCTTGACCCTTCTCGTGGCCGAGGCCGGCGCGCCCCGGCCCGGCGCCAGGCGGCGACGGTTGGAGCGTCCTCTGCAGAAAGTCGCCGGCTCGTTCGTGGGCGCGAAGAAGTGACTCCACTTGGGAACGCAGCTCCGGGTCGCCCTTGCAGGCTTCATCGAGGAATTGCCCGCGCCCGGCCGGCGTTTTCTCCAGCGCCTGTGAGAACAACTCACGGATGTGTTCTACTGGTTTCAAAGATAGGTCATGCCTTAACCTTGCATGCGCTGTTGGCTGGCGGTTCCCTTCACAGAATCCTGGGGAATCTGGCGCGCTGGACTGCGGTCCTTCTCGATTTCCTGAAACAGCCAGGCCCGGGCGAACGTCCAAGTGCGCTCGATGGTGCTGAGAGATACGCCCAATTCCTTGGCCGCTTGCTCATGCGTCAAGCCCACGAAGAAGCAGAGCTTTACCACTTCGGCGGCGCGGGAGTCGAACTCGGCCAACCGCGCCAGCGCTTCGTCCAAAGCCAGCAAATCGTCATCGGGCAACGGAGAGGGAATATCCGCCTCTTCCATGTCCACCCGCTCCCACTGGCCGCCGCGCTTGAGGCGGTTCCGGCGTCGTGCCCGCTCCACCAGGATGCGGCGCATGGCTTCGGCGGCGGCGCCAAAGAAGTGAGCCCGGTTCTGCCACTCCTGGCTCTGGTTGCCCGCCAGCCTCAGCCAGGCCTCATTGACAAGTTCCGTGGGTTGGATCGTGGCATACGGCCCTTCGTGCGCCATCTTTTGGCCGGCCACTTTGCGCAGTTCTTCATAGACCAATGGGAACAATTCGGCAGCCGCTGAAGAGTCGCCCTGCTGAACGGCCTCAAGAATGCGGGTGATTTCGGCCATATCAATAAAATACCCAAGCCGCGCCGAAACAAAAGAAAAAATCGCGAAGTTCCGTGCCGGATGCCGGACTTCGTGAAGGCATTTGGCAGCCGTTGGCGCATGAATAATTGACGGCCCAATGAAATTAGAACAAAACTAGCAAGAAGCATGAAAACAAGCGTCTTTCCTAAAACCGCCTCGTTGTCAAAAAGTGCCTTGGACAAGCCGCGGGTGCCAGTGTGGCTCAAGTGGGCCTACACCGCCTTCATGATGGTGTTCGTGCCGGTTTACTGGAAGAACTATGGACCGACAAATTTTCTCTACTTCTGCGACGCGTCCTTGTTCCTGACCTTGTTCGCCATCTGGATGGATAACGCGCTGCTGGCTTCCATATCAGCGGTGGGCATTATCATTCCGCAATGCTTCTGGTGCGTTGATTTTGGCGGTCAGTTGCTGGGTTTCCACATGGCCGGTATGACGAGCTATATGTTTGATTCGCATCGCTCTCTTTTTTTGCGGGGGCTTTCGCTGTTTCATGGCTGGCTTCCTTTCCTGCTCGGCTACCTGGTTTTCCGCCTGGGTTACGACCGGCGCGCCTTGAAGTTATGGACTGGACTGGGTGGCGTGCTGTGCCTGGTCGCCTTTTTCCTCCTGCCACCGGCGGGCGCAATCCTGGCGGACCCGAAATGGCCGCGCGATGTCAATTACGTCTTTGGCCTTGATGAGGCCCATCCGCAGTCGTGGATGCCGCCGGGCCTGTATCTTGTGGTCTGGTTTCTGGCTTTGTTCACGCTGGCCTACGTGCCAACGCACCTGGCGCTGGCCAAACTGATCCCGGCCCGCGCCACCCGGCTTCCATTATGAAAGCTCAAACCGACTTGGCGCCGGAGGCGCGGCAACGCGGCTTTTGGTTCCTGTTCGTCACGCAATTCCAGGGCGCGTTCAGCGACAACACGCTGAAATGGCTTGTGATTTCGCTGATCACGGGCATGGGGTTCTCCAATGACAAACGCGACCAGCTTGTCGGGGTGGTGCTCGCTGTGTTCGCGGTCCCGTTCATCCTCTTTTCCATGGCCGGCGGTTATTTCGCGGACCGTTTCAGCAAACGGTCCGTCACCATTGGCATCAAGGTGTTTGAGATTTTTGTCATGCTGCTGGCGCTGGGTGGACTGGCGGGCAAGCAGCTTTGGCTTGCCATCGCCTGCGTTTTCTTGATGGAAGTTCACAGCGCCATTTTCGGTCCGTCAAAATATGGTTTGCTCCCGGAACTGCTGCCGGAGAGAAAACTTTCGTGGGGCAATGGCGTACTCGAACTGGGCACGTTCATTTCCATCATCGGCGGAACCGTCGCCGGCGCATGGCTGTGCAAAACATTTGCCGGACGCCAAGCCCTGTCCGGCGTGGTGCTGATCGTGCTGGCCGGATTTGGGCTTCTGACCAGCTTCGGCATCAGCAAGGTGCCGGCCGCCGATCGGGCGAAAAAGTTCCGCGGCAATTTTGTGGCGGATTTGTGGGGACAAATCAAACTGATCCGCAAAGACCGCGTGCTCTGGCTGGCCACGCTCGGCAACACCTACTTTTTCACCTTCGCGGCGCTGGTTCAATCCCTCATTGTCATCTACTCGAAGGACGTGCTCAATCTTGCCGATCCGCAGCAGAGCAGTTATCTTCAGGCCGCGACGGCCATTGGCATTGGCCTGGGCAGCTTTGCCGCGGGGTATCTTTCCGGCGGCAAAATCGAATACGGCCTGATCCCGCTCGGTTCCGTCGGCATGACCGTGCTGGCCGCTTTGCTCGGGCGGCGGGGACTTTCCTTTGCCAACGTGGCCGTGGATTTGTCCCTGCTGGGTTTCTTCGGCGGATTTTTCATCGTCCCCATTGCGGCGCTGCTCCAGCATCGTCCGGACCGGGAAAGCAAGGGGGGTGTGCTGGCGGCGGCCAATTTGCTTTCGTTTGTGGGCATAGAAGCGGCGGCTGGAATTTATCTTCTGGTGACCGTCGTTCTGCATTTGAGTCCGCCCACTGTTTTCGTGCTGACCGCGGTGGCGACGCTGGCGGGAACGATTTACGTTTTGTGGTTGCTGCCCGACGCGGTGCTCCGGTTTTGCCTCTGGCTGCTCACCCGCACGCTGTACCGGGTGCGGGTGCTTGGCCGCGAGAATATCCCCGACAAGGGCGGCGCGCTGTTTGTCTGCAATCACGTTTCCTTTGTGGACGCGCTCTTGCTTACCGCCTCCACGGACCGGCCCGTGCGGTTTATCATGTTCTCCGGGTTTTACGAGTTGCCCTGGGTGAAGCCCTTCGCGCGCATTCTCGGAGCCATTCCGATCTCCTCGGCGCAGCGGCCGCGCGACCTGCTTCAGTCGCTGCGAACCGCCGGCGCGGCCATTCGCGCCGGCGAGGTGGTGTGCATTTTCGCGGAGGGTCAGGTGACGCGCATCGGGCAGTTGCTGCCCTTTCGCCGCGGGCTGGAAAAGATCATGGAAGGTGTGGAGGCGCCCATCGTGCCGGTCGCGCTGGACGGCGTGTGGGGCAGCATCTTCAGTTTCGAGAAGCGGCGTTTCCTTTGGAAGTGGCCGCGGCAGATTCCCTATCCGGTCACGGTCAGCTTCGGCCCGCCCATGCCGCCGAACACGACGGCGCCCGAGGTGCGCCACGTCGTGCAGGAATTGCTGGCGTCGGCGTGGTCCTATCGCCGCGGGCGGATGCGGCCCCTACAGCGCGCGTTTGTGCTCTCGGCGCGGCGGCATCCGTTCCGCTTTGCCATGGCCGGCTCGCAGTCGCCAAATGTGCGTTTCGCTTCGGCGTTGATGAAAACGATTTTTCTGGCGCGGCGATTAAGATCCGCATGGGCCGGGCAGGAAAAGGTCGGGCTGCTCCTGCCGCCTTCGGTGCCGGGCGCGCTGGTGAATTTCGCGGCGATGCTGCTGTGCAAAGTGCCGGTGAATCTGAATTACACGCTGTCGGAGCAGGCCCTGGCTTCGTGCATCCGGCAGTGCGACATCAAAACCGTGGTGACGTCGAAAGCGTTTCTGGAAAAGGTCAAGCTCACGGTGCCGTGCGAGCTGGTTTTTCTGGAGGAACGCGCGGCGCATCCGGGTGCGGGGGAGAAGCTGGCCGCGTTTTTCATGGCCTGGCTATTGCCCGCCGGCTGGCTGGAATGGGCGTTGGGGCGCGAGAAGAAAGTGGAACTGGACGATTTGGCAACGGTCATTTTTTCCAGCGGCAGCACGGGCGAGCCGAAGGGGGTCATGTTGAGCCATTACAACATCGGATCGAACATCGAGCAGTTGGAACAAGTGTTCAGCCTGGACAGGCATGATCGGTTCCTGGGCGTGCTGCCGTTCTTCCATTCGTTCGGTTTCACCGGCACGCTCTGTCTGCCGGCGGTGCTGGGTGTGGGCGCGGTTTATCACTACAACCCGCTCGATGCGAAAACCATTGGCCAGCTGGTTTGCGACTACAAAGTGACGTTCCTTCTGGCGACGCCGACGTTCCTGCAGGTCTATATGCGCGGTTGCGCGCCGGAGCAGTTGGGCAGCGTGCGCGTTGTGGCGGTGGCCGCGGAAAAGCTGCCCGAGCGGGTGGCGTCCGCGTTCGAGGACCAATTCGGCATCCGGCCCTTCGAGGCTTACGGCTGCACCGAATGCTCGCCGACGGTGGCTGTCAACACGAATGATTTCCGCTCGGCGGGTTTCCGCCAGGTCGGCGTCAAGCGCGGGAAGATCGGCCATCCGCTGCCCGGCATCAGCGTGCGCATCGTGGACCCCGAGACGCGGCAACCGGTGCCGCTGGGCCAGCCGGGCCTGCTGCTCGTGCGCGGCCCCAATGTGATGCGCGGTTATCTGGGCCTGCCGGAGAAGACGGCGGAAGTGCTGCGCGACGGCTGGTATGTCACTGGCGATATCGCGGCGCTGGACGAGGATGGTTTCCTCCAGATTACCGACCGCCTGAGCCGTTTCAGCAAGATCGGCGGCGAGATGGTCCCGCACCTTAAAGTCGAGGAGAAGCTGCACGAACTGGCCGGAGTGACGGAGCAGATGTTTGTCGTGGCCGGCGTGCCCGACGAAAAGAAAGGGGAGCGGCTGGTGGTGCTGCACAAGCTGTCCGAAACGAAATGGACGGAGTTCACCGCGAAGCTGCCGCAATTGGACCTGCCGAATCTCTGGAAGCCGCGCGCCGACCAGTTCTGCCATGTGGAGGCGCTGCCCATGCTCGGCACGGGCAAGTTAGATCTGCGTAAAATTCGCGAACTGGCGGCGCTGCTCTCCAAGGGAGGCACAGGCGAATGAACTCCCGTCGGATCGTTTCCTGATAATGCACAAGATCATCATTGCCAAAACCTATCGCTTCGTGCCGCCGCGCTTCAGCCCGTTCTGGGCGCGGATCATCCAGTGGTATCTGCCCGCGTTTCTTCGCAGAAGCTCCGGCATCACGTCGTGGAATTGCGTGGGCACGGAGCGTCTGACCGCTTCGCTGAAGGCCGGGTGCGGCGTCTTGCTGGCCTCCAATCACTGCCGGCCCTGTGATCCCATGGTCTTGGGACTGCTCTCCCGCCAAGCAGCCCGGCCGTTCCATGTCATGGCAAGCTGGCATCTCTTCATGCAAAGCCGCGCGCTCTCCTTCCTGCTGCCGCGCCTCGGAGGATTCAGCGTTTACCGGGAAGGATTGGATCGCGAATCGCTCAAATGCGCCACCCGCATTCTGGCCGAGGCCCGTTTTCCCCTGGTCATTTTTCCGGAAGGCTTCGTCACCCGCAACAACGACCGGCTGATGAACCTGATGGATGGGGTGGCGTTTCTGGCCCGAGCGGCGGCTAGGCAGCGGGCCGCTTCGCCCCTGCCGGGCAAGGTCGTATTGCATCCGGTTTTCGTCCGCTACTTTTTCGAAGGCGACCTGGCGGAAACCATCGCCCCTGTCTTGCAGAAAATCGAAGCCCGTTTGTCCTGGAAGCCACAGAGTCATCTGCCCTTATGCGACCGGATTGTCAAAGCCGGACACGCCTTGCTCGCGCTCAAGGAAATGGAATACTTCGGCGCGACCCAATCCGGCGAAGTCAGGGAACGGCTGGCGCATCTGCTGGATCATCTGCTAAAACCGCTGGAGCAGGAGTGGACCGGGGGACGCCGCGAGCCTGATCCGATGACGCGGATCAAGCTTCTGCGCACGGCCATCCTGTCGGAGATGGTTCATGGCGAACTTGACGAGGGAGAAAGCGCGCGCCGCTGGCGGCAGTTGGCGGATTTGTATTTGGCCCAGCAACTGCATTGTTACTCGGGTGATTACCTGGCTGGCGCGCCCCCGCCCGAGCGCCTGCTGGAAACGGTGGAGCGTTACGAGGAAGACCTGACCGACACCGCCCGGTCGCATCCGCCGATTCATGCCGTCATCTCCGTCGGCGAAGCCATCGAAGCAACGCCAACGCGGGATCGCAGCGCCGACAGCGACCCCATTTCCAACGAACTCCGTCGGCAACTCGAAACGATGCTTGAGGTAAGCAAGACCCGTCGGCGCACCTGACGCCTGACACCATGATATATTATGACACCTGATGCCGCATCCTCTGTCCTTGCAATATTGCATTGGCCCGCCATTGGCCTCCGCGCCGTTGTCGTCGCCGGGTCCTTGGTCGCTTGGTTCTGGACCCAATCGCTGATTGCGCGCAAGTCCGCGCCGAAGGAGGGCATCAGCGATGCCGTCCACGATCTTACGGCGCGCTGGAACCGCTACTTTGCCACCCATGATCGAGCCGCCAATGCGGCCCTGATCATCAGTTCAAGTTTCATTGACCTGTTCGGCCTTTTTCTCATCGCCGTGGCGATCTTCGGCTCCACCTTTGCGCCGTTTCTGGCCATCCTCATCCTCTTCGGTCTGCGGCAACTCTGCCAGACTCTCTGCACCTTGCCACCGCCGCCCGGCATGATCTGGAGAAACCCGGGGTTCCCGGCGCTGCTGGTGACCTATTCCGTGGGCAACGACTTCTTCTTCTCCGGGCACACCGCGGTGGCCGTGCTCGGAGCCATCGAGGCAGCGCATTTCGGACCGGCGTGGCTCGGGGTCATCGCCGCCTGCATCGCGCTGGGAGAAATGGTCATCGTGCTGGTGTTGCGGGCGCACTACACGATGGATGTCGTGGCGGGCGCGCTGGCGGCGTTCCTCGCCGCGGCGCTGGCCGGAAAACTGTCCCCTGTAGTGGATGATTGGCTGCGATGATATGTTTCTGCTTCATCGTCATTCTCGAACGGTCTCATCGCGGAGCGTCTGGCATGGATGGCTCTATCGTTTCATCAAGACGTTCTATTTCGAGCGTTTCCGCTTCCGGCTTTGTGGCGTAAGCGTGAGTTGACGGCCGGCCTTTGCCCAGCCCGATCGACCAGTGAACACCCCAACCATCGCCGCCGGGTTTGACGATCAGGACACGCGTCCTGAGGTGCAGCGCTGGAGCGAACTGATTGACGGCTATTGGCGACGGTTTGAAACTCCTTTGCCCGTGTTGTTGCGTCAGGTGAGACACGCTTTCGGTCCGGTGCCGCACCGGCTCACACTCCTTCGCAGGACCCGGCACGCCAACATCAATCACTACCTGTTGTCAAGGAGAAGAATGCCCGCAGCCAAGGCTATTAAATTCCGCAATTGATCTTCTGCATTTCATTACTGCGCCTGGCTTTTGTAGAAACGGGCGGCGTTGGTGGCGGTGGAGTCGGTGAATTGGAGGGTGCCGTTTGAGTTGGAGGTGTTGGTGGATACCGGGGTCCAGGTGGACAGGTTGGTGGAGACGAGGATCGCGTAGGGGGCGTTGGGGGAGGCGGCTTGCAGAGTGATTTGCGCGGAGCCGGCGGCCGGGGGTGTCAAGATGAGTGTGCCGGGGAGGGGTTGGGTGCAGGCGATGCGGATGCCATTACCAAAACTAGTGACCCAC
Organism: Verrucomicrobiota bacterium; assembly: GCA_049522055.1. GTDB lineage: Bacteria > Verrucomicrobiota > Verrucomicrobiia > Limisphaerales > Palsa-1400 > JBEKOF01. Next base: position 16,576 of record JBEKOF010000022.1, read on the forward strand.
ATTTCGGCGGGTTTGCTGGGATTGAAGAAGACGCGCTCAGGTTGGCCGAACGGGTATCCGGCCACGGTGGCGAACGTGGGGCTGGCACTGCGGATGTTGCCGCAATACAAGAGGCCGGCGTCCTCGGTGGTGGCGTAAAGTTCGTTGGTGTTGAGCGGGTTGATGGTGCAGGAGGTCACGCCGTCGTTGGAGACGAGCCAGGTCCAATTGGTGCCGCGGTTGGTTGTCATGTATAAACCACCGAGGCCGTTGGGCGGGCCGCCCCAGCCGCTATAGACGCCGACGTACCAGGTGTTCTGCGCCGCATCGCTCGGGTCCACCACCAGGTCCATGGTCCAATAGTCCATGTTCGCGTCCGAGCAGTCCACCCACGACGCGCCATTGTTGACGCTGTAAAAAATGCCGGAGCTGGCGGTGAATTCCTGCGGGCTGCCCGCGCGCCGACCGGAATAGGTGCAGATGAGCGAACCATCGGCCAACCGATGCACGCACATCGGATGGCCCTGGGTGCGGGGCGGGGCGGCCAGGCGCCGCCAGGTGGACGACGCGCCGAGTTGGATATTGGTGGAGATGTAAATGCCCGCGGTGCTTTGGTTGGTGGCGATGACGCTGGCCAGAATCGTATTCGTATTGACAGGGTCCACCTCCAACCAGATGACGGGGCAATTGAAGTTGTGCATCGTTTGCCACGTCACGCCCTGGTTGGTCGAGAGCAATATCGCGCCGCCAGCGTTGCCGATGCTGGCGTCGGTCAGGTGTGTGCTCTGATACATGTCATGGACGGTCGAGACGCCGCCGTAAAACACGCCGTTGTTGCTCTTCAGGCAATACATCGAGTTGTAGCTGTCGCCGCTGTAGCCGAAGGACCAGGACGCGCCGTCGTTGGTGCTGTAAACGCCTTTGATGTCGGTGTAACCGGCGAAAACCTGATTGCTGCTGGCCCAGGCGATGAACCAGCACGAGGTATTCTCCAGGCCGACGCTGTGGTAAAAATGGCCTTTGGGCGTGGGCGCGTTGGTTGGATTTTGGTCGGCAGGATTGACGTAACCCTGCTCCCAAAACGCGCCGCCATTGGTGCTGAGGTGGGTGAAGCCGAGGTCGGTGTAGGCGACTTTGCTCGAATCGTTCGGCGCCACAGCCAGGCCAAGCGCACCCGCGCCGTAACCCCAATCGCTGTCGCCGTGGTTGCCAGCCCAGCCGGTATAGACGTTGAAATTATTAGTGACAAGGAGCGAGAGCGTCCAGTTCGTGCCGCCGTTGGAGGTTTTATAGACGGCGGGATATTGGACGTCGGTGTTTTGCTGGCCGGCGAGGTAGGCGGTGGAAATATCGTTCTGGGCCATGGCGACGAAAACGGGGTCGTCCTGGCCGGAGACGCCGTTGGTGGCAAGCGCCCATTCTGCCTGGCCCCACAGAAGCGAATAGGTCGCCACGTAGGCGGTGTATTGGCTTTCGATGGTCAGGCCGGGATAGACGTTGCCCTGTTGCTGCGTGGTGCAGAGGAAGCGGGTGACGCCATTTTGCTTCGCGGCGGCAAAGGAGAAAATCTGCTCGTTGTTCGTGTTGATCCCGCCGGTGTCCGCCAGGACGAAGCTCGCGCCGTTGTTGGTCGAAACGACCAGGCCCAGGCTAGTGCAAACAAATATATTTGACGCATTAAAAAATGCCCCCGCGAGAAAACAGCCGTTGCCGCCGTTGTCGTCCGTGAATTCAAGCGTGAACGAATTGCCGCCGTCGGTGGAGAGGTAGAAATCGTCGTAGTCGGAAACGATCAGGCGGTTGGTGGAGGCGGGATCGGCGAAAAGGGCGTAAGCGCCGCCGTAAGTCGGGTCGGCCGATAGCGTCTGCCAGGTCGCGCCGCCGTCCACGCTGCGCGCGGGCGTCATGGCGTCATTGGCCAGGCTGATGCAGTAGAGGACGTTGGAGTCGCTGGTGAATTGCACGATGGCCTGGCGTCCGCCTTCGATTTGCCGGAAGTTTACCACGTTCCAGTTGGAGCCGTAGTTGGTGGAGTGGAAGACCTCCGACATGTCGCAGGCCAGATACATTTCGCCCGGGTGAAACGGACTGAAACTCGGCGCAAACAGCGCCCCGCCGCCGCCCGGCCCGGCGGAATTGAACTGCGCCGGCACCACCGCCAAAGCCGCCGACGCCAGGGCAATCGCGAGAAAAAACCTCATCACACGCAGTAATGGCATAAGCGACAAGCGTGCTAATTTCGCCCATGCAAGGGGGAAAAGCAAGTGACGGCGGCGTTACGGAGTCCTTGCCAGAATTCCGCGCGGTAGCGCAGGAACAACGCTGCTTTTACTGCTCATCGCCGTCATCCTCGGCTTCGCGGCCGATGTTAATCAGAGCGGCGAGCGGGCGGCGGGTGCGGCGGATGTCCTCGGCGTCACCGACAGCAACGAACAGGAATCCCGTGGGATTAACAGCTCAGGCGTCACGGGCTGCCACCGGACTCCAACCGCAAGGCCTTTTCATGGCAGTGATTCTTCGCCAGGCACGTCTTTCAAAAAATGTTTGCACACCATCCTCCATTTTGCTCGATTACCCTTGGACCATCGTGCGCGCGGCTCGTCGGAAGCAGTATCTCGCTGCACTCGACGTTGAGTACACCATTCCTGCAAGACGGATATGTTTACGGCGTTTGCAGCTACGGCCAGTTGCGCTGCCTCAAGGCCGCCACCGGAGAGCGGATCTTGGAAACCCTGAGCGCCACTACCGCCGACGGCAAGGAGATGCGCGAAACGATCGGGAAATTATCTGCATGGATTTGGTTCAAAAATGAGCGACGCCGGCATCTGACCGCAGGTGATGCCGTCAGGCGATTCGGTTATTTCCAGCCGGACTGTGCAGAGGTTACTGTGCCTTCAAATCGTGACAATGCGCTCGGAACAACTTGAACGGCTTCAGATCGTCGAGGTGATCCTGAATTACCCGCGAAGCTCTCACGCACCTCCGACCGATGATCCCGCACGGGAGGAGATCGATTACCAGGCCACGCACAGCCCCGATACAGCGGAAAAGGCCGACCGAGTGGCGCGAATTCGCGCGGCAATGCCGACCAGCGGTGGATCTCGCTCGCGTGATTTTATGTTCGCCATCGGGCGCATGCCCGGCTGGATCGCCAACTTCAAGGAAATCCTCGACGATTCCCACAAGCGCATCTGCCGTCCACGTCAAATATATATCGGCCCCGCCGCCGCCCATTACGTTCCCATTGACGAACGCCGCTGATTTCTAAGGCGATTGCTGATAGGCGCGGAAGAACCGCGCGGGCGCGTTGGTGCCGCCGGTCGGGACAAGGACTTGGAACATGATATTGCTTTGCGCCGTGCTCAACTCCGCCTGCCAGCCGTTGCTGTTGAGAGTGGTCGAGGATTGGATGACATAGTTCGATCCCGGATTGCCGTAGAGCGTCAACATAACGGTCGAATTGGTGCTCGCGGCGGCCTGGAGCAACGGTTCCGCCGCCACCACGGTTACCATGCCCGGAATCCCGGTCGAGGCGCCCGCCAGCGTTCCGTCGGTTTCGGTCCCTTGCAGGTTGGTCATCACCATCGTGGCGAAATAAGAATGCTCCCCAAGAGTCTGGAAACAAATCTGCGCAATGCTCGCCGGGCCTTGCAGGGAGCGCCCGGACAACGCTCTCACGTCAAATTGCGCCTGCGACGCCGAAGAGGATTGCAGAATGGCGGCGCCGACGGCGATGTTGGTGGAGGAAATGTACCAATTGGTGAGGCGGCCGGGGGGAAAGAGCAGCGTGAACTGGATGTCGCTCAACGGCACGCTGGCCCCGACCAGCGTCACCGGCACGCAGGCCGTCTGGCCGCTCTGAGTCGCCGCCGACCCAATGCTCAGTTCGACGCAGTCGCCCACGGTGACCTGGAAGGTCATGAAGTTGCTGACCATGGGGTATTGGATGTCGGTGGCCCATACCTTAATTTGGTTGGTGGTCGAGCCTTGCTCGCAGGACGGGACCCAGGTGAAGATGCCATTGGTGGTGATGGCGCATCCCGCCGGGTCGCCCGGATCCAGGCTGTAAATGACCGGGCTGTTGGCTTGGTTGACGAAGGCCAGGGACTGGCCCACGGCCAGCGTTACGTTGGTCGCCGCCGTGATGACCGGCAGTGAAACCAGCGGCGTCGTGAAGGTGACATCGCCGCCGAAGCTGGTGCCGGCGCTGTTCGCCGCCACCGCCTGGAAGTGATACGTCGTGTTGGGCACCAATTCGTCCAGAACAATCGCCGCGTCCTGCGGCGTGTTGAGGCTTTCGGTCAACGAAACCGACGGCGTGACGCTTGTGTAATTGGTGGTCAGACCCCATTGGTAATAGACGGTGGTGTTGCCGTTGTTGGGGTTGACCAGACAGTTCAAGGTGGCGACGGCGGGGTTAGTGCTCACTCCCTGGAGGGTCGTAACTGTGGGCGGGGTCACCATCGGGCCATAGGTGACAGTATAGGAGCCAGTCGAGTTGTAGTCAAATATATGCACCAGGTTCTGCGGCTGCGGCGGCAGCATGTGATCGCGCTCCGGCGTCTGCCAGACATTCGGGCCGACCAGCAGATTGACTCCGTCCGAGCGGGTCACGCCGGCAATGGTCATCGTGCCCTGGCTCGGATCCGGGAACTCAAAATAGACGAAGCCCGACGGCGCGGCCAGGGTGGCGGTGATGTTGGATTGGGACGGGGAGAGCGTTCCGGTGACGGTCACATTGCTCAGGGAGGTCACGGCGAAGACCGGCCCTGTGCTGGAATAAACGTTGTTGGGCAGCGCGTCAATATTGGTGGTGTCGTTGACCAGGAAATCGGGGATGCCGTCGTCGGACGGAACAGTGATGCGGACGATGTGGTTCATCTCGTGGATGGTGACGCTGTTGACCAGGGAAATGTTGGTGGCGCCCAGCGCGTTGACTTCCTGGAAGGTGGCGGCGTAGCTGATGAACGCTCCTTCCAGCGAGGAGGTCATCAGCCACACGCCGGTGGCGGCGCTTTCAGGCTGGATGGCCCCCAGGTCCATGGTGAGGGAAGGGGAGACGAACTGGTTGGTTCCGGCCTGCGATCCGATGAGCTGGAAGCTGATGAGCAGGCCATTGGAGTTGGCGATGATCTGGGGCTGGGCCGAGGTGATGGTGAAATCGTCGCACAATCCCACCCCGTCGTTATGCACCATGATGCCCAGGCCGAACGGGACGGGCGGTTCGTATTGGGACACGAACGGATCCTGGCTATAGACATCATGTTGCAGGAAGTAGTCCACGTTGAGGATGGGGCTGGGCATGACGGTGATGGGCACCGCAAACAGCGGGATCACCACCTGCTGGCCGTCCAGCATATAGGAGAGCGTTCCGCCAATGGCAAATTGTGTCGGCCCGCTGGGCGCGGCGTTGGTCGCCGGGATGATGGTCCAGGACGCCGTGCCCGAAGTGCCGTTGGCCATGCTGCCGGTGCCGTCCACCGCGTTGATGCCGCTCAAGGTCGGCGGCAAAATGTCAAAGAGGCTTGGCGCCGGGTTGCCGGAAGCGTCCACGGGATTGATGGTCACCTGAAGATCGGAAATGGACGAGCCAGCGTTGTTGTTGAGCTGGAGGGTGGCCTTGAAGGCGTTCCGCTCGATGACCGCATGCTGATCAATTTGCAGGGTAACGTCCACGATGGCGCCCGTCACCGGCGGCACAAAACTGTAACTAGGCGTCGCGACATAAGGCTGATCGGGAGTGCCCTGGCCTGAGCCGCCTCCGCCTCCACCGCCGCCGCCGCCACCACCACCGGTTCCTGGCGGCGCGGGCGGGTTGACCACCGGTGCGCTGCTGATGATGCAGTCGTTGGGGTTGGCGTTGTACACAAAAATGGGGGTTGTGTAATAGTTGCTCTGCGTTGGGGTGAACACATGCCAGTTAAGCCCGGCGGCAATGCTGGAAGCCGCATCGGTGCTCGAATCCAGTTGCGCGATGATCACCGGCACCACCAGGCTGCTCTCCGCGGCCAGATCGCCCAGGTTGCTGGCCAGCGGCACGATGGACCAATTCTGGTTGCTGCCAAAAGACAGCACCAGATCCTGGGCGGAGATCAGCCCGTTGTTGGTAATCACCAGGTCAATCTGGTTGGTGCCCGACATGCCGCACAGGTTGATCGCTCCGGGAGTGATCGTCACCACCGGCCAGGGCACCTGCGTCTGAAAGGTCGTCGTGAGCGTGAAATCGTAATTGTCCGGTATTTCCGTCGGCGTCACCACCCACGTATAACTGACCAAATTGACCGGGAGGAAGGCATTGACGTTGGTCGTCTGGTTGGGCGCCACCAGGAGCGTCGTGCCGAAGCCGCCGTGATTGGTCGCCTCGACGTTGATGGTGTAATAGGCCGCGGTCAGGTTGGAGAACACCGCGATGCCTGACGGCCCCGTGACGGCGCTGGCCACATTGGTGCCAGTCAAGAAGTCAGTCACCGTCACCGTAGCATTGGAAACATTGGGCGCGCCGGGAGAAACCAGTGTGAATTCATCCTGGGCGGTCACCTGCAAATTGCCGACCTGCGTGGAAACGCAATCAAAGGTGAACGGCACGGAAACGCTGGAGTTGGCGCAAGCCACCACCACCGAGCCGGGATAGGCCCCCAAAGCCAGGTTGGTCGCGGGCGTCAGCGCCAGAGTGACAAGATTGGTTTGGCCCGGGGTCAGCGAGGCCATCGGCTGGGCGGTCACGGCCGAGAGCCAGGGCGCGTTGATGGGCAGCAGCAACTGGATGTTCCCGCTGGACACGCCGCCCAAATTGGCCACAGTGAAGGAAACGAACGTCTGCTGTCCGCCAATCATCGTGCCGCCCAGGGACCCTGGAACGGCCGTCAGTTGCGGCTCCAATTGGACAACACTGGCATTGATCGGAAAGTCATTGGTGACGCCTTGCGCCGTGGGGAACTCAATGGTGAATTGCGCCTGATTGGGCGTCGCGCCACCGGCTTGCATTATATATGTTGCCGGCACCGAGCCGTTGCCCGGCAGCGTTCCCGGCACACTGACTTGGACACTGACGTTCGCCGGCGCCCCAAGCACGTTGGCGGTCAGGCCGCTCAGGGCGACGCTGGTTAGATTTGACAACGTGAGCGTGTTGGTTTGCGGAAAACCGACGGTCAGCACGGTCGAAAGACCGGGCGGACTCTGACTGATGCCCAAAAGTGTCAACGACCCTTGCGCCGCCGGGTTGTTGACCCCGGGCAACGCCGCCGCGTATTGCACCTGGCCAACTTCCCCGGCCAGCGGCGTGAAATTGACCGTCGCGCTTCCGGTCGCGCCCGTGGTGAACGGAATCGTGCGGCTGGTACCCGCGTTGTAAAGCCAAAGCACCGCCGCGCTGTTGTCCACCGCCGTCTGATCGCCGCAATTGAACGTCTGCACCGTGAAAGGAATCGTCGTTCCGGCCGGATACAGCGATTGCGCCGCCTGCGCGCTGGCGCAATAGCCCAGCACCGTCAACATCGCCGGCGGAGTGCTCGTCACCGCCCCGACAATGTTGGTGACCACGACGGTGTACTGGCCCTGGTTGGTTGTTTGCACGCTGGGAAAATTCAAAACCGGATTGGTTGCTCCGCCCAGCAACGTCGTGCCTTGATACCACTGAAAGGCCCAGGGCGCGGTCCCGCCGGCGTTGACGGAGAAGCTCGCGTTGGCCCCCACGCCAACGGCCAGACTCTGCGGCGTCGAAACCGTCGGCATCGTCAGAACGGTCAAGACGGCCGAGGTGCTGGTCAACGTGCCGAAGGTGTTGGTGATGACGACCCAGTAGTTTCCTGCATCCGCGGGGTTCAAGTTGCTGAGGTTCAGTGTTGGCGTCCGCACCCCGCTGATGCCGCCCAAATTCAACAGATTGGCGCCGTTGAATTGCCATTGGTAACTGAGCGTCCCTTCGCCCGTGGCCTCGACCACGAATTGCACGTTGCTTCCCGAAACCACCGACTGGCTCAACGGTTGCTCCTGAATGACCGGCGGAATTCCATACGTGAACGCATTGGGCAGGCTGATATTGTTCCCGTCCGGATTGTTGACGCGCACGTTCACCACCCCCGGCGAGGAAGCCGGGGTCGTCACCGTGAGGCTGGCCGGACTGGTCACATTGACCAGGGACGTCTGCGCCGAACCGAAATTCACGCTGGCACCCACCTCGAAGTTCGTTCCGGTAATTGTCACCGTCTGGCCTCCGTTGGTCGAGCCGGTGACGGGTGAAACCGACAAAATGACCGGCGGCGCGGCGGAGTTGACCGTCAAAGTGCCGTCGTTGAAGGTCACTGAATAATTGGCCAGCCGGCCGAACGGATCCACCGGGGAAGGCACGATGGTATAGCTGCCCGGCGGACTGGCCGCAACGGCGGCGCAAGAGTAGTTGGCGGTGATGTTGTCCAATCCCTGCAATCCCGTGATCGTCCCCGTGAAGGCCGGGTTCGCTTGGCCGTAGGCGCGCGTAGCGCTGCTGGCCGTCACCGTTAGCGGCGCGTTGGACACCGTCAGACTGACATAAGTGGTCACGCTGTTGTAATCCACCGTGTCGTTGGGCGTGAAAACGGCGGACAGGAGGTAGGAACCCGCGCCCAGGACCGTGCCGGCGGGCGGCGCGTAAGCGAAGGTTCCAGGCACGCTGGCCGAGGCGTTGAGTTGCGTTTTGTTCAGGGCCGCGCCGTAGGTGATGGGGGCGGCGTTGGTCCAGGTGATGGCCGGCGTTTTGCGCAGAACCACCAGATCTGCCGGCTGGCTGATCGTTCCGCCAGCCACGTTGGTCACGGTGACGGTGTAGCTGCCGACGTCGGCGAATTGGACGTTGCTGATGGTCAGCAGGTTGCTTTGCGAGCCGGTGATGCGTCCGTTGCCAGTCAAATTGGTTCCATTGAGCTGCCATTGGTTGGTGATGGGCAGCAGGCCGGTGGTTTCAACGCTGAACGTGACCGTGTCGCCCAGCACGACCGTCTGGCTCAACGGTTGCCCTGTTATGGCCGGCGCCGTGCTCAGGCACTTGCCCGCCACCCCTGCGCCGTAGATCGCGGCGATTTCATTGGAGGAAAGGGCGCGGTTGTAAATGGAGACTGCGTCAATCAATCCGTCAAACATGACGTTGCCGTTGTCGTCGCCGCTGATGCGCAGGTTGGAGGAGGACGTGGCGATCGGTTGGGGTCCGATGACATTGGTCGCGATCGGCTGTCCGTTCAAGTAAATCAACATGGTATTCCGGTCGTATGTCCAGGCGACATGTATCCAAACTCCGGCAGAGAGTGTGGGAAGCGTCGCGCTAACGGCAAATTGCGGCCAACCCTGTCCAGGGCTGTTGAATTGACCGCCAAGCGTATTCTGTCCGAACGCAAACTGGTAGCCGTTGTTTCCCCCGGCGCCACCCACTTTGGAGACGATGCCGCGGCCACGTCCGTTGGGGTCAACCGTCAACGTCGCGAGATTAACCCACGCTTCGATGGTGAAGGTGCTGGTCAGCTCCAAGCTCGGGGAGTCCGGGATGACCACGGATTGGCCGTTCCCGTTGAAGCTGAAGGCCTGGCCGACTTCGCCCGGGGCAAAGGTCACGCCATTTTCAAGAGTGCCGTTCTGGCCGCCGACGATGTCCAGCGCGTTTCCGTTGCCCGGCCACCACGCCACCAGGCCCGAAGGCGGCGCGGTGCAATTGAGCACCGTCAGCGTCGCCACCGTGCTCGTCACCGAGCCATAAGCATTGGTGATCACCACAGTGTAACTCCCCGCGTTGTTATCGGTGACCCCGTTGAGCGCGAGGTTCGCGGTGGCCGAACCGGAAAACGGCCCGCCATCGCTCAGAGGGGCGCCATTGCGCGACCATTGGTAGCTCAATGGCGTCATCCCGGTGGCCGCCACGGAGAAGGCGGCGTTTCCGGCGTAAGGCACTGTCACGTTGGTCGGCGGTTGCACCGTGATGGCGGGCGCCAGCGCCAGCGTATTGGTCACAGTCACATAGACGCCATTGTTGCTGTAGCTGACGCTCATGCCGGAAGGAACATTGAGCGGCCCAAACGTGCCGCTCAGGCTGGAACACGAAAGAATCTGGATCGTACTGCCCGGCGCGGGCACAAACCCGTTGGTCAGGTTTACAGTCAATAGTCCGGCCAGCGAAGTGCTGTTGACGCTCGCCAGTTCCCCCGATTGGCCGGTGTTGGTTCCGCCCAGGCTGACAAGGAATGTTCCGCCGTTTTGGGCAAAATTTTGGCCGTTGAGCGAAAGCACCCCGCTCTCCACACCGATGGAGCCACCACTGATGCTGAAGGTGGGCTGGATGGCGCTGGTGTTGGTGCCGCCCGACTTCACCAATGTTCCCTCGTTGACGAACGGGGTGGAACTGCACGACTGAAAAAGCGAATTGTCCGCCGCCAACCGCACTATCCCTGTTGGCAGGTTGATGAATGTGGCCGGGGAGTTCCCGCATTGGTTAAATTGGAGATTTCCGCTGACCAGTTCCACCGTCCCGCCATTGGTGATAATCCCATACAAATTGTAGGTGGAGCCACTCGCGCCGGCCAGAATCAGGGTGCTATCGGAGGGTATGGTCAGGATGCAGTCGGGGTTAATTGTACCACCCGTCCAGGTCAGCAAACCGTTGAGCACTACGGTGCCGGACAATCCCCCTCCCACCAGAACCAGATTGGAACTGATCAGGCTGCCGTTTAGAGTTGTGGTGTTTGCGTCTAGCACGATCTGGCCCGCGCCAATCAGGACGCTGCCGGTGTTCAGCGAGGAGTTGCCGTAAATGCCGAGGGTCCCCGTGTTGACTTCCACCGTGCCGCTATTGTCGAAATACATGTAAATCCCGCTCGTATTGGTCCCGCCCGATTTTACCAGTGTTCCCTCGTTGACGAACGGGGTGGAACTACACGACTGAAAGATCGAATTGTCCGCCGTCAACCGCACTGTCCCCGTTGGCAGGTTAATCAACGTGGCCGGGGAGTTCCCGCATTGGTTAAGTTGGAGATTTCCGCTGACCAGTTCCACCGTCCCGCTATTGGTGATAATCCCATACAAATTGTAGGTGGAGCCGCTCGCGCCGGCCAGAATCAGGGTGCTATCGGAGGGTATGGTCAGGATGCAGTCGGGGTTAATTGCCCCACCCGTCCAGGTCAGCAAACCGTTGAGCACTACGGTGCCGGACAATCCCCCTCCCACCAGAACCAGATTGGAACCGATCAGGCTGCCGTTTAGAGTTGTGGTGTTTGCGTCTAGCACGATCTGGCCCGCGCCAATAAACACACTGCCGTCGTTCAGCCAGGAGTTGCCGTAAATGCCGAGGGTCCCCGTGTTGACTTCCACCGTGCCGCTATTGTCGAAATACGTGTAAATCCCGCTCGTATCGGTTCCGCCCGATTTCACCAGTGTTCCCTCGTTGACGAACGGGGTGGAACTGCACGACTGAAAAATCGAATTGTCCGCCGCCAACCGCACTGTCCCCGTTGGCAGGTTAATCAACGTGGCCGGGGAGTTCCCGCATTGGTTAAGTTGGAGATTTCCGCTGACCAGTTCCACCGTGCCGCTATTGGTGATAATCCCATACAAATTGTAGGTGGAGCCGCTCGCGCCAACCAGAATCAGGGTGCTATCGGAGGGTATGGTCAGGACGCAGTCGGGGTTAATTGCCCCACCCGTCCAGGTCAGCAAACCGTTGAGCACTACGGTGCCGGACAACCCCGCCCCCGTCAGAACCAGATTGGAACTGGTAAGGTTGCCGCTTAGGACTGCTGTATTGGCGTTTAGCGTGGTCTGGCCCGCGCCAATAAACACGCTGCCGTCGCTCAATGTGGAATTATAGTAAATGCCGAGGGTCCCCGTGTTGACTTCCACCGTGCCGCTATTGTTGAAAATCGTGGAAATGCCGCTCGTACCGGTTCCGCCCGATTTCACCAGTGTTCCCTGGTTGACAAACGGGGTGGGACTGCACGCTTGGACAATCGAAACGTCCGCTGTCAACTCCACGACCCCCGCGGGAAGGTTGACGAATGTGGCCGGGGAGTTCCCGCATTGGTTAAGTTGAAGATCTCCGCTGACCAGTTGCACCGTGCCGCTATTGGTGATAATTCCATACAAATTGTAGGCAGAGCCGCTCGCGCCAGCCAGCACTAGCACGCCATTGGTGGCCACCGCCAGGGTGTCGTCGATTTCTCCAGCGGTCCAATCCAGCAGGCCGCTCACGGTCAGCAACCCGCCGCCGGCCAAACCGCTGCCGCCGCCGTTCAAGGCCAGGATGCCGTTGTTGGTCACAAGGCTGGCGCTGTTCAGCGTCAGCCAGTACCCCGCCGTCGAAAGCGTCTCCTGTCCCCCGCCGCCGCCCAGCGTCAAACTGTTGACCGTGGGGCTGGCGTCCAGGGTCACGGTATAGATTCCGATGTTGGTGATAAACGCGTCGTCGGAGCTGCCGGGAACCCGGTTCGGGCTCCAGTTGGCGGGGGCGCTCCAGTTGCCGCCGCCGCCGTTCGTCCAGGTGATGGCCGCCGCGTGGCTCACCCGGCTGGAAACCAATAAACTCGTGACAAACAACAAGGTTTCCAGCCAGCGAACGCGGCCGCGGCCTTTGGGCCGGCCTCTGGAATCAAACGGCGGCGGCGCGATATCCGGCTCGGGAAGCAATTGATGGGAAAGTAGTTGTGAGAGCTGGTTGACGAAGGATTTCATAATGCACGCTTGCGTTGACTGTGTCATGTTTGGTTTTCACAACGGCCGGAACAGATAATTGATTTACGACCCGCCCCCGGCGTTCCATCTGCCAATGGATGGCCAAAGCAAAGACGGTCACGTCAACGCCTGTTCCCGCGTTGACAAGGCCGCCACTTAGAAGAGTGCGCGCAGTATAGAGATGAGCCGCGGGAAAAGCAAGCGGCTATTCTATTCAGTTTTGGGTCTTGCCTGCTCGGGCGGCGGTCGTAGCTGGAGATCCAGGGCGGTTGGCGGAATGAACTCGATGACTCTTCATCGCCCAAGGGTTCGGTGGATCGGCGGGGACGTTGTATCCCCAATTTCTGGAAAATGCGCCAAAAACTGCAGCCTGTCGGCGATTGTTCAAAACAGGAAAAGATGTTGGAACAAAAAGGACAGATTAAAGGCGATGGTGGGCCAAGACGGGGGGCCAGAGAGGGTTTGGGGGATTGGGAGGTTCTGAGACGACCCAGTAGCATTGGTTGGGATGGTGGATGGCCATGAACATCGACGAGAATACGGTGAAACGCGCGGCCATTGATGATACGGACCTGAAACCGCTCTGGGACAGCATGGGCGGAACGGCTTGGAAGACGACGGAATGATCCAACGTGCCGGCGCCATCAGGCTGGCACATTCAACGCGAAGCCCGCCGGGAGCAATCGGCGTCGAGCGATTTGCGTTCGGTATCCATTGAATGATTTTAACCACGGATGGCGGATAAAAAAAACGGAGAAAACGGAGAAATCGGAGGAATCCGTGAACTCCGCGTTGCGATGGAGAGGGGTCCAGGAAGTTCAAGGAGATTTCCGACGCTATGAACGCAAGTAACTCAGGGATAATAACTTATGTTGGAGATGCCACGGGGTAATTAATCCACCAGCGCCCGTTCGATTTGCTCCAAAGTTTTACCCTTCGTCTCGGGTAGTTTAACACGAATATAAACGAAACCAAGAACACAGATGATGCCGTACAGCCCGAAGGAGCCGGCTGGTCCCAGTTTTGCGTTCAGCATCGGAAATGTATAGGTCAATAAGAAGCACGCCATCCAGAGCGCGCCCACCGCCACGGCCATGGCCGCGCCACGAATTCGATTGGGAAAAATCTCCGAGATGACCACCCAGGTGACCGGCGCCAGCGACATCGAGTAACAGGCGATGGCCGCCAATACCAAGCCCAGCATCGGCAGCCCGGTCAGGCCCGAGTGGTAGCAGCAGGCCAAGGCGAAATCCTCCCCTGTCCACCACGCCCAGCGCCACAAACGTGAACATCAGATTGACCGAACCGGTCCAGGCAATGTTTTGCAAGACGGTGGAAATATCGTAACCCGCCGCGCGAAAAATCTCTTCCGCGTAATTGAAAATGACGTTGATGCCGCACCATTGTTGAAAGACCGCCAGGGTGACGCCCAAAGCCAGCACTTTTCTCATGCGCGGTTCCAGCAAGTCGCCGAAACGCACGTGGCTGATTTCTTCGCTGGCCAGGGTGGACTGGATTTCCTTTAACGCGGCGTCCGCGTAACCCAGCCCGCCCACGGCGGTCAAAATGCGCCGGGCGGCATCCATCTGGCCATTCTTCGCCAGCCAGCGCGGGCTTTCCGGCACGAACATCATCCCCAGAAAAAAAAGGAGTGACGGGGCAGCGGTCAATCCGAACATCCAGCGCCATCCGAATTGCCCGAACCAGGAGTTGCGGATGAATTCATCCGTCGCCCCGTGCGGGACATCGCGCACCAATCGCCAATTGATAATCTGCGCCAGCAAGATGCCCACCACGATGGTCAGTTGATTCATCGAAACGAGCCTTCCGCGCAACCGCGCAGGCGCGATTTCGGCAATGTACATCGGCGAGAGGTTGGACGCCAGACCGATGGCCACCCCGCCCAAGATGCGCCAGCCGATAAAGATCGAAAATATCGGAGCCAAGGCATTGCCGATGGAAGTGGCGGCAAACAGCAAAGCCGATAGAATCAGCAGTCGTTTCCGGCCCCAACGGTCGCTCAAGGCGCCGGCCGCCAGCGCGCCCGCCAGACAGCCGATCAGCGCGCAACTATTGGCCCATCCAACCAGCTTTGGGTCGTGGATTTGAAAATATCTCTCGAAAAATGGTTTGGCGCCGCCGATCACCACCCAGTCCCATCCGAAGAGCAGCCCTCCCAAGGCGGCGACGATCGAAACAAGCCAGATATAAGAGTAGTTGTAGTTCGCTTCGATTTCCGAACCTTGGGTCTGTGTGGCTGTGATCATGATTTCTTAGCGATGTTAACCGGGATCAAATCCAATTCTGCCAGAGAAGCCCAGGGGCGTCCGCGTAGCCGCTTAGGGCGGTGAGTTTGAGGAATTTGGCGGTCACAGGAGCGGCAAATTTGACTGTTTTCGTTTTTGGCTGCCGTCAAATACATATTTGTTCGTATTCAGCAGGGCGCCTATCTGCTCCTGGGTTAGGCGGGTGGCAGGGGCGAAACGATCAGATTCCATGTAACTCAAAAGGCTTTGGCGCATTTGACGGGAGACTGGATCGTTCGCCCCCTCAGTCAAGTCGAAGCCGCAGACCATGATTCCGCCCGCCCCGACTTTGCCTTCAATGACGAGCGCCAGCGGGCGCGCCGTGACCCAATCGTCAATGACCCGGACAATTGGCTCAAGGCCGTCCGGCAAAACGTCCAGCCGCAACGCCCCCGCGCGATGGATCAAGTACCACCATTGCCAATTGCTGTAATAGTCTGTGGGGAACCCGGCCAGGGCGGGGTGTTTGGGATCGCAAAGAATGCCCAGTGTGGTGGGCGGCTGCCGGCCGGTCCAGGCGGTGTTCCAAAAAATGCTCGAAAAACCGAGCGCCACCGGAGCGTCGTCGAAATTGCGCACCGCTTTTGCCGGAACTGTCAATAATACCTTCCCGCCCGCGCGCAAGTTGGCTTGCGACTCGGCGTCCCAGCGCGAAGTCAGGAGGATGCCTTTTGCGGCCGGCGCCTCCGGCAAGACCGGATAAACCCAAAGGTCCCAATCGTTTTCAAATCGTCCGGTCGAACCGTTGATGGGTACAATCAGCCGGCATTGGGCAGGAGCTTTGAAATTCTTCAAATCCACGGAAATGGCGCCCAGGGAAATCCCATTGCCCACCGGGATGTCCGTGGGCGGCAACGTGCCCCCGGCCCTCAGTTTGTTTCCGGCCGCGACCAGCTTCCACGCGACGGCGGCGCCCGAAACAGGCCCGTTGCCGAAGTTAGCCACCTCGATTTTTGCTTCGAGTTTTTCATCGGTGGTGAAAACGCGTTTGGCCAGACGCGCCAGCGGAACGGTCGTGTTGCAAAAGCGGCGGTATTCTGCCGCCGTCACATAACCCTTGTCCCCCCAAAACGGGTCCAGCACCCCGACCAGCGCGGTGCCCTGGCCGGGAAAATCGTGCAAATCCAGCAACTCAAATCCACCCATGCCGGGCGTGCGCAAGGCCGATTCGATGTCCTCCTTGTAGCACAAGGTCTGCAACTTGCCGGAGGCCAGCAGGAACGGATGCGCCAGTTTTCCCATGCCCTGGGCCGCGAGTGTGTCGCGGAAAATCTCCAAGTTTCGGGGCTTGAGGCAGCCAGTGTATTTGGAAATTTCATCGAAATTGGGATAGACGCACCATTGGCCGATTTCGTGGCTGATGACCGGGACGCTGCGCTGCTGGATATAAGTTGTGTAATCAGTCTCGGTTTCGGGCGGCCGGGCGTTGAGGCGCGATTTCAGACCTGCGCCCCAGGCCTGGATACGCGGATCGGGCGCGACATGGAACTGGTTTGCTGGAAGTTGAGGCCAGCCCGAACCGCTGGTCCATAAGCGGCGCGAATCCACCGCCTTGAAATGCTCGACGTATTTTGTCAAATAGGCAATGGCCTGGTTGCCTCCCGGTTCATTGCCGTAAGGCATCAAAAGAAATGAAGGGTGGTTGCCATAGGCTTTGAGAATGCGACTGGTTTCATCATACACCCACTGATCCACCGGCAGGCCCTCACCGAGCGTTGTGGATTGGTTGGCCCAGCACGTTTCGACTTGGAAATAAAAACCCATTTCGTCGCCCGCAATGAAGGCGGCTTCGGGCGGACAGTAGGAGTGAAATCGAAGCAAATTCAGGCCGTATCCGCGCGCCACACGCAGGACGCGTTTCCAGTCCTCGACATCGGTCGGCGGATGCCCGGTCTTGGGAAAGATACAGCATTCCAGCGTGCCGCGAATAAAGGTTTTTCGGCCATTGATGGTGAACTGCGTGCCGTCTGTAGAAAGATCCCGCAGGCCAAAAACGACAGATTTCTCGTCTTCGAAGTCAAGATTTCCAAGCCCGGAGATGTTGCGCAACTTGACTTGCGCGCGATAAAGCGCCGGAGAAAATTCGTCCCATGTCCGGGCTTTGTCTCCCAAGACGAACTCAAAGTCCGCCTCAATTTTCTTCTCAAGGGAGACGAAATGCTTCGTCACGGGCGAAACCTGCAAAACTGGGGCGTTCTTTTCGGTCGCCACAGAGACAGAAATGTCACCTTGTGGCGGCGACCCTTCGAAAATTGCGGGCGGCGATTCATAGCCGAACGGACTGAGCAGTGTTACATGAATGGTGACCCGTTTTTCGGCGGCGTTGGGATAAGCGCGCACGTCTTCAATCCAATCAATCTTTGGGGTGGCGCGCAGTTCAAGTTTTCCGACAAGGCCGTTCCAATTGCCCTGCGTGTGGTCGCTGATGGCGTGGGAGTTTTCGCCAATGTCAATAATACGGCGGTTGTCCACCCGCACGGTCAGCGAATGCGGACCGGAGACGACCTTGCCCAAGTCGAACTCATGGGGCGTCGAGAGACTGTTGCCGGTGCCGATAAACTTGCCGTCAAGCCAGATCATGTTTTGCCAGTGGGGACGTTCCAGAAAGAGAACGATTCGTGGATTGTCCCAGGACTCCGGCAGGTGGAAATCGCGCTGATACCAGGCCGCGCCGGAGTAATATTTTTCCGGCTGCAGCCAGAACGGAATGCGGATATGGCCGGGCTGCCGGTATTTCGCGTAACTGGGCGCATCAAAAAACGAGCGATCCACGATGCCGCCGGTCCACGGCGTGGAAAGAGTAATGTCGTCTCCGATGCCGCGTTGGGAAAGAGAGCCGGGAAGTTTGATTTTTTGTGTCAGCCGGCGGTTAAACCACTGTTGGGCAATGCCGGCATCAGATCGGTCCAATTCCAAGCGCCAATTGCCGGCCAGCGAAATGGTGTGCGCGGCAAATACCGAAAGTTGCATCGAGCCACATGCTGCCAGTAAAAGGATTCGATTCATGATCGGAAACGGAGTTCCGCCACCAGGTCGGCGGCGAGGGGGTGGTTGGGATCGCGGCGGAGGACGGTTTCCAGCAAGGCGCGGGCCTTTTTGGTCCGCCCCAAACCGAGCCAGGCTTGCGCCTGCAAAAACATGGCCCGGGTTTGCTTCCGCTGTGACAGGTCATCGTCGAAGAGCAGCATGGTCGGCAGGCTGGTCGCGAAATAATCAATTTTGGCGGGGGTGTTTTCGAGCTTGCGCGCGAAAGCCAATAAATCGCGCAAGAGTGGCGCGGCTTTATTTGATTGACCCAATTCCTTCCAGGCCAGCGCTGAATAATAGGTCATTTCTGAAAAAGCGCGGACGCTCATTTCTTGAAAATCGCCCTTGAACTTCGCGGCCGCCTCCCAACAGGCGCGCGCGCGCTGGCGATCGCCCACTGCGGCCTCGGCTCGGCCAAGCCATAGCTGGACGTCGCTGTCATTTGCCAGGAGATGTTTCGCTTCGCCGAGATTTTCCGGCGCGGTCAGGGCGGCGGCAAAATGCTCGCGCGCCCGGGCCGGTTGTCTGTCAGCCAGGGCGGCGCGTCCCAAAGCCAGGTGGGCACGGGTGTATTGGCCCAGGGCCGCGCCTTCGCCGCCTTCCCAAGGTTGGAAGCGACGCGAGCCGAGAAGTTTCAGGGCCTCGTGGTGCCGGCCG
>JBEKOF010000023.1:0-30092 GCA_049522055.1 Verrucomicrobiota bacterium
CCGAGACAATTGGCGGCCAAGTCAGGGCCTTACTGGCCGTGATGCCCGCGGACTCGAAGAAGAATGACCCGGGCGCCCCGGAAAGAAAAGAAACCACCTCCTATTTAGTCCTCAGCGAGGGCCAATCGGAGGGATCGTTGCAGTTGGTCAAGATCCACCCCGACCAAGAGGCGATTGACATCATTATTTCAGGCACATCCATGACGCTGACGATGAAGAACAACGGCTTTGCCAAAACCGCCTCCAACGCCCCGCCCGCGCCCGCGCCGAAATTGGTGGGGCAGCGTCCAGGGGGCCCGGGGACCGCCGCTGTCCCAACCACGCAGGGGCGGTCCGGAGCGCTGGCGGCTGGGGCCAGCATGGGCCTGATCGCGGGCGGCAACAGAGTCGGAGCCGGCAATAGTGGCGATCTCATTGCCGGCGGGAGCGCCTTGGGCGGCATTATTCAAAATCCGGCAAATGGGGCGGCGGGAAACTCCTCTCCCTCCTCTCCCTCCTCTCTCTCCTCTCAACCCGGCAACGGAGCAAATTCCCGACAACTTGGAGCCTCACTGGGTGGAGGTTATCAGAACTCCATCGCCAACGGAACCGCGGGTGGCAACGGTGGCACTCTGGTTGGCGGAGCAATCGGCTCTGGCGAGGCTGCCTCCGGCGCCCCCGATCCCGGGGTTAATCCTGTTGTCCCTGGCTATGTGGATGGAATGGATGGAGTTGTTTACATGAATGGGAAGCGAGAGTTATGGATTGTTCCGGGCGCCTTCGGCATGTGATGTGATTGGGCTTTCCCGATGCAAAGGCTTGCTCACTGCGGCACATCCCGCACGGGTGCGCCCGCCTCGTAGAGTTTGATTTCCTTCGGCAACTTGGCGGTCAGATCGTCATTCGTTCGCGCCGCCGCCAATTCCAGGGCGCGCCGGGCTGTGGCGGCCGCCTCCCCATAACGCCCCGATTCCGCGTAAGCCGCCGCCAGGGTGTGCAGGAGGAACTCATTGCTGCCTCCGTCCGACTGGCTGGCCTGTTCGGCCAGTCGCACGGCTTTGGCGCCGTTGCGCAGGGACGCTTCCGGTGTGGTGGCCAGCAGCCAGGCCAGGTTGTTCTGGACAATGGCCTGGTCCGGCTTGATCTCCAGCGCCTGTTGCCAGGCATCAATCGCCTCCTTGGTTTCCCCTTTCTGGAAAAAAACCAGGCCGAGACTTGAGTAGGCGTTCGCGTACCCGGGCTGGTTTTTCGCGGCCCGGCGGAAATGTGAGATGGCTTTATCAAGTTGTCCTTCCGAGGCCAGGGCGCAGCCCAAGTTGTAGTCGGCCTTTGCAGATTGAGGATCAATCTCCAAAGCTCTGCGGTATTGCGCCAGGGCTTCCTCTTTTCCTCCCTTGTCGAAAAGAGCAACTCCGAGGTTGTTACGGGCCTCCGCATAATCGGGCTTGATCTGCAAAGCTTTGCGATATTGCGCGATGGCCTCCTCCTTGGCGCCTTTGTCAAAAAGGGCGACTGCCAAGTTGTTTCGGGCCTCCGCGTTATTCGGATCAAGCTCCAGAGCTTGGCGATATTGCGCAATGGCTTCCTCCTTTTGCCCGGTTTGGAACAGGGCGGCTCCCATGTTGTTGCGGAGATCCTTGTCGGCGGGATTGATCTCAAAGGCCTTGCGGTATTGCGCCAGGGCTTCCTCTGGATGTCCCTTCTTGAAAAGAGTGACTCCCAGGTTGTCATATGCCATCCAGCAGCCCGGATTTCGGGCGAGGGTCGTGCGCCAGAGCGTTTCCGCGTCGGCATACAGCCCGCACTGCCGCCAGGTCAATGCGCCCAGCGCGGCCAGCAGCGCCGCGCAGAAGAGGAGGCGCAAAGCAGGGGTTTGCCATGTCCGCCGCGCAAAGCCCCACTGGATCCCCGCCGCCGCCAAGGCCAGAGGACCCAGGCAGGCCAGATACTGGTAATGATCAGCCACAAACGAATAGACAAAAGTGTAGAGCATGATGAATCCCAGCACCGGACTCAACGTGGCTCCAAAAAACAGGGCCGCCACCTCCAGACCCCGCCCCGTCCATCGCCTCACCCGCCATATCGCCATTCCCAGAGCCGCGGTCGCCAAAAGCCAGATGTAGGCCTGCGGAGCTGAGGCCGAGATCGTCCAGCGGGGATAACTGAAAGTCAGATTCTCCGGCCAGAGCAGCTTGCCGGCATAAAACCAAGCCGCCCGGCTGGCGATGAGCAGCCGCTCCAATGGCCCGATGTCAAACAATTTGCCCTGGGTGCCCTGATGGTAGCGCTCCCACCAGACGGTGAGCAGCCCCATGGCCAGGCCCATCGCCACGAACGGGGCGATCTGCCCCAAGCGCCGCCAGCTTACCGGCATTTTTTGGAGCCATAAAACCAGGAGCAGCGCCGCCGGCAGAGTACAGGCGGTCGTCTTGGCCGAAAGGGCCAGGGCGTAAGAAACCAGGGCCAGAGTGTAAGAAACCCAGGGCCGCCTGGTTTTCTCATCCAAGAAGCGGGTCCAGGACAGAAGGGAGAGGAGGAAGAAAAAGGCCATGAGCAAGTTCTTGCGCTCGGTGATCCAGGCGACCGATTCCACCTGGACCGGATGGAGGGCGAAGAGGGCGGCCGCCAGCCAGGCCCCCGGCACCCGCAGCCGGGCGAGCAGCCGCCAGGCCAGCAGCGCGTTGGAGGCGTGGAGGAGAATGTTCACGCAGTGATAGCCGACGGGATGCAGCCCCCAGAGCGCGCGCTCCAGGTAAAAGGCGGTGTAGGTGAGCGGGAAATACTGCGAGGGGGAATCGAGGGAGAACCAAATCCGCCGCAAGCCGTCCGGGGCGGTGAGCAGGGGGTTGCCCGTGACATACTTGTCATCGTCCCAGATGAATCCGGCGCGCCAGGCGGGTTGATAGGCGGCGATAGTGGCGGCGAGCAAAAGCAGGCCCAGCAGCCAGTTCTTTCGGCATGCAAAGGGAGTCAACTGCAATGGCTTGATGTCAGGCATTCCATTCTCCCGCATTTTGTGTCGTCTGCAAAATTCAGCGCCTCACTAAGCAGGAAAGAGGCTGGCACTGCAATGGAAAATGGCGGCGTCACGAAAATGGAACAGAGGCTTAAAGGTGGAGTTCTTAAAAAAAACGGAGAAAACGGAGAAATCGGAGGTTTTTCGGGGGAGGCGCCCAGGATGCCCCGGAAGGAGGTTTTGGATTGTCACGAGCGGTTTTCTTTTGTGAAGAAACGTTGACAAAATGGCCGGAGCGGGCAAATGAGGCGGCCCGGCTTTATAAAATTGTTGTAACATGTTTTTGATAAGGAGCTTACATGATTTGAGGGCCGTGTCCTGTTTTCATCCAGTCGTGTCTGTTTTTGAGACGACTGGTTATTTGGATGCTTTATAGTGGTGCTCACATCGGAGAGAGGAAAGCTGATGTGAAGCTGGTCGGAAGCAAAAAAAGACCAAATTCGAGGATTGTGATAGATAGAAGATGTTGAAGCGCAACACGTTGCGTTGAAACAAGGCTAAATAAAGAACCAGGCCCCAAAGGCCAAACAAAAAAGAACAGAGACTATGACAAAACAACAAACAATGATGATTGCGATGGCGGGAGCAGCCCTCGTGGCAGCCACCCAGGCCCAGGCGCAATTCCAGTACAACAACGAGGACCTGCTGTTGAACGTCCGCGACGTGAGCAATCCTACTACGTATTCGGACCTGACGATTGACCTCGGAAATGTGACAACCTTAACGTCCTTGCCGGGGACGACCGTGTTGGATACGGATGCGGGAGCCGCAACCGGAACTTGGTCAACCACCGCAGGTTACACACCCGTCTTCAGCGCGGGGGATATGGAACAGAATTTTTATCAAAATGCAAGTCACAATGGTTGGAGCTCGACAAAAACTACCGGCTTCACCGTTACGGGTGCGAATGCCGGTGGCAACGCTAACAACGGATTGGGGCCCAACACGGTCTTCCTGGCAACCCCGACCGGGACGACGCAAAGCGCAGGCACAGCATTCCAGCAGATCTCGGCCCAAGGATCGCTCGCCAACGTGCTTGGATCGATCGGGACTCAGGCGGCCGCAGGCACGAGCGCAAGTAGTCCTGGCATTGACGATATTTATCTCGGCAACAGCCCCGCGACTGATGTTCTGACGTCCCACGAAGTGAGCACATATTCAGTGGCGACCGGCAGCTTCCAGGGGGAAGGCCAGCAGAGCAGCAGCGTACCAGGCACCATTAACTTTGGCAGCCTTGTGGGGCAGGCTGTAGAAACCCAAATCAGCGCGGGCGGCGCGACAGAGTATGCGACGCTGTATGACATACCGCAGACCGGTCAGGCAGAAACCGAGCTGGGCTACTTCAGCTTCTACGGCGATGGCGAAATCACTTACACGGAGCAGAACGAGATTCCGACCGCTGTGCCGGAGCCGTCCACTTACGGGCTGCTGGCTGGTTTGGGCCTGCTGGCTGTGTCGTTGCGCCGTCAGTTCCGCCTGCTCCATGCATAAGAGCAGCCAAGCGGCAATAAAAGAATAAGATTGCGAAAAACGAATCAATCAACAAAATCGGACAAAGAACAATTCAAGATCAACAAACAAAACAAGAAACAAAGATATGAAAATGATAAAATCCCTTAGCGCTCTGGCGCTTCTGCTCGGTCTGGCGACCGCGGCGAACGCTGCTGGCAACAAAACCGTTTACATCACCGGCTCCACGGCCTTCCGGTCGGCGATATTCAACTCCCTGGCAAATGACATGTCCCTGACAGTCTGCGGGCCTGACAACAGCAGCAGCAATAGCTTCACCTTCTCAGGCACCATCGCTGACCCGCATGGACTGGGCTTTGCAAACACCGGCACCGCGGTGGACGTTTTCTGCACCTTCGCCGGTTCCGGAACGGGAGTTCAGGCCTGCCAGCAGAACTACACGCTGACGTTCACCAACACCGCCGCCAATGGCGGGGGTGTGGCGGGAGGTTCTATCTTCACCGAACCCGGTGCTGACATTGGCATGTCGGACGTGTTGCAGGCAGACTGCCCCCCGCCTGCGAACGGCCTTCCCACGTTGAATCCAGTTTACGCGCCCGGCACGTCTCATGGTGTGGCGGTACAACCGTTCACTTGGGTCGCCGACTCACAGGCGATTGCTCTTGGCGTCAACGACATGGCCGTGAACACGATTGCCAACGCGTTTGGCAATGGCGGCAGCTACCTGTCCTACTGGACCGGCACGGCCATCACTGAGGTCTATCTGACTGGCCGCAACAACGATTCCGGCACGCGTATTACGGCGCTGGCCGATGTGGGTCTGAATATCAACAACCTGATCACCCAAAACGAGTTGGATGCCAATGGCATCAATTGGGACAACGTTGGCAATGGTGGATACTCCTCCGGCGGTTCAGTGGTGAGCGCCATCAGCACGTCCACGGCTCTTCCTGCGGTTGGTTATGCGTCATGGTCTGACAGCGATAGTCTTAAAAATGGCGCGAATGTGATCACCTTCGAGGGCCAAACTCCCGGGACAGTGGGTGGCCCTTGGAACTTCATCGGATTGGAGAATGGCTCGTACACGTTCTGGACTTATGAGCAGATGTACGTAGGCTCCCTTTCGGGCACCGCGTTTGCCGACGGTGCTGTTGCGGGCGACTTCCCATACGACTTGATGCTGGCGATCCAGTACGAAATCCCCCATGCGAGTCCTCAGGTGGCGGATTTGATTAGCAACATGCAAGTGTACCGCAACGGCGACGGCGGTCCTGTGATTCACAACTAAGCAGCAAGTCAAGCCTCCAAACAGGAGCATCCCGGTGGCAATAAGGACCGGGGAAAAGATAAGGTGCCGGCCCGCAGGGGCCGGCACTTTCCTTCTGGGGGGGTGGCGGCTGGAGGTGGGGGTTAGAACAAAAGGAGGCTGGCCCGCAGAGCGGGCTGAAAAAGCAAACTTGCGGCGGTCATAGACAGATGGAACAACAGAGGGCTGGCCCGCAGAGTGCGGGCCGCCGCTACACTTTAAGAGCGAAATGGAAAACGTATTATGAAGAGAGGCGTTTGCTTGGGCGGTTGGGGTCTGGCCGCATCTATTGGATTGGCGAGCTGTCTTATTTGCCGCGTGGGCGGCGCGCAACCCGGCGGCCAGACGCCGGCATCGGCAGCGCCCGGGGCAGAAAGCAGGGCTGAGGAGGCTGACAAATCCGTGGTCAAGATAATATCGGTGTTGCGCTATCCGGATGCGTTCCAGCCGTGGAGCAAGAAAGCACCGGTGACATCGTATGCAAGCGGGGTTGTGATCGAAGGCAAGAGGATACTGACGATCGCGCACGCCGTGGCATGCGCAAGCGAGGTGCAAGTGCTGGCGAACGAGACTGGGGACAAAGTGACAGCGTCGGTGGAGGGGATTTCGCCGGAGGTTGATTTGGCGGTGCTGAAGCTTGAGGAGGATACTTTTTTTAGCAACCATCCGCCCCTGGGGCGCGGGCTGAAATTGCCGGGGTTGAAGGACCCGGTGACGGCGTATGGGTATCCGGCGGAAAGCTCCAAGGTTGGGAGCATCAAAGGCTCAGTCTTGCGGATAGATTTCGCACCTTACAATGGGGCCAACGCCCTCCGAATCCAAATGGACACGCCCATCCCGCCCGGCGCGAGCGGAGGCCCAGTGGTGGCGGAGGAGAAGATGATTGGCCTGTCATTTCCACCCGCGGGCAAGCCGGACGGCAGCAGCTACGCCATCCCGTGCGAGGAAATTGAAATGTTCCTGAAAGGGGTCCATGAGGGGGGCTACCATGGCCGTCCGAGGCTGGATGTGGTGCTGCAGGAATTGAAGAATCCGACCCTGCGCGCCTTTCTGGGAGTGGATAAAACGGTGCATGGCGTGGTGGTGCAGCAAGTGGCCGCAGACCCGGCCGACAGCCCACTTCGGAAATGGGATATCATCACGCAAGTGGGCCAAACGGATGTGGATGACGAGGGGATGATCGCACTGGGAAACGGGCCGCAAGTGGCCTTCACATATCTTTTGAGCCAAGCGGAGGAGAATGGGAAGGTTCCGATGACGGTGGTGCGATCGGGGCAACGAGTGCATCTGGCGGTACCTGTGCCACCCAGCCCGCCCCGCCTATTGCCGGGGCTCAACGGGATCTATCCCGACTATTTTGTATATGGACCGCTGTGCTTTTCCGACGCATCCCAGGATTATTTGTTCGAATTAATGAACAGCATCGTCGGGGGCAGCGGCGGGCTGAACGGGACCTTGAGGCTTTTGGACCAGGACACGCCGCTGGTGGCGCGGTGCGACGATCTGGCCAAATTCGAAGGGGAACGGCTGGTGGTGGTGACGACATTTTTTCAGCACAAGATAGCGGAGAGCTACGCGAGTCCGGTGACGCAGGTAGTGAAGACAATCAATGGCGTACCCATCAAGAACCTGGCGCATATGGTCGAGGTATTGAGGGACAGCAAAGAGAAGTTCATCCGCATAGAATTCTTCGGCCGCTACAGCCGAACGCTGGTTTTTCCCCGGGAGGAGATGGTGGCGGAGACGGAGGCAATCTTGACAGACAACAATGTGCACAGCCAGGGATCGGCGGAGATGCTGGCGATTTGGAAGGGAAGGAAGAAGGAGTAGAGTGGTGTTGCGGAATTATGGTTCACGAATCCGTCGGCGGGACGCCGACGGAAGCGGTCGAGAAGTTAGAACGACAGGAGGCTGGCCCGCAGCGATGCGGGCTGCCCGCGCTGCCCGTGCATCAGCATTATGCAAAGAACTTTCATGACGCCACACCAGACAACACGGCGGGGACGGGTGGAAAAGCGGCGCTGGCGCGCGCGCACTCCAAGACCTGCCGGCATGTCGGACGCGTCGTGGGAACGCGAAGCGTCGTGGAGTGATTTTGGTTGCGAAGATATTATTTGCGGGCAAACTCGGAGGGAATGGGAATCCGAAAACCGGGGTTGAATGGCCGAAACACGTTGGAGCGGCGGCGCGGCACAGAGCAGAGTATGGGCAATCCGAGGCGCAAGCCCGGACAAGCCGGACGAGACATTGAAATAACCGAATTACAGATACCGAAATGAAAACACGCAGAACATTGTGCCAGAGGCGGGCGGGGTGGATATTAACCTCCTTGCTGCTGCTTTTTAGTTTGTCCTCCCATGCCATGAATTACACGAACCGGGAGATGCTCTTGTGCTTCCGGGAGTTGACGGGGGGGACGGACATGGAGGTGAACCTGGGAGACGCGCCGAATTTCAACGGTCTGACGCCAGGCTTCGTGTGGACGATCACCAATTACAGCCAGGCGAGCCTTTCCAATGCTTATGGGGGCGATTACACGACGCTGACCTGGGCGGTGTTCGCGGCAGTGAACACCAACATAACCATGGCCTATCCCGAGCACACAATTTGGGTGACCAAACCACGCACCAACACGTTGCTGGAAACCATACCATGGCCCCGCGGGAGCGCAGTTGGAGCCGCGGCAAATACGACGCTGATGATGGATTCTGTGGGGGTGAACGGGAACCTCTACTCGATTTACACTATGAAACCGGACCCGGTGCTGAATAACGCGACGACCGTGCTGATCCCCTCCAGCAATCCGGAAAGCTACACCTCCGTTCAAATCAGAAACGCGAACGGATCCACCGGCAATTTTGGACAGTATTGGCCGGGCGACGTGGAGAACACGACGCCCGGCGAGTCGGCGCCATTTCCGTGGGTCTCGCGCTCGGACCTGTTTTTTGTGCTTCCCGGCAGCGGCCCCTCCGCGTTCCTGGGGTACTTCGAGTTTAAGGATGACGGGACCAATGGGACGATGACCTTTCACGCGTCGGACGGGGCAGCGCCCGGGCTGAGCAAGATCAGCGCGGGCACTGGACCGACCAACGGGGGAACGTCTCTGACGCTGACGGGAACGAATTTTTACAACGACACGAACCTGGTGGTGGAGTTTGGCGGGGTGCCGGCGACAATGGTGGTGTTCAACAATGGGGACTCGGTGACGGCGACGGCGCCGCCCAACGGCGCCGGGACGGTGAATGTGACGGTGATAAATTCGGACGGGCAGTCGGCCACGCTGGCCAACGCATTCACTTACGAGGGAGCCGCGGGTCCGGTGGCGAGTTTGGAAGTGATGATCAGTCCGCCCGCGGCGGTGAGCGCCGGAGCGATGTGGCAGTTGGACAACAACGGGCAATGGCAAACCAACGGCGCGGTGCTCTCCGGGTTGGATGTGACGAGCAATCACACAGTGGCTTTCAGCGTAGTGGCGGGATGGACCACGCCCGCCAGCCAGACGGTGTCGGTGACCAACGGGACCACCAACGTGGCGACGGGAAATTATGCGCAGCAATTCGGCTCGGTGGAAGTGACCATCCTTCCTTCCAACGCCGTGGCCGCCGGGGCGATGTGGGAGGTGGATGGCAACGGGGCCTGGCAAACCAATGGCGCGGTGGTGTCCGGGTTGGCGGTGGTGAGCAACCACACGGTGAGTTTCAGCACCGTCGCCGGATTTGCGACGCCCGGGAGCCAGCTAGTGTCGGTGACCAACGGGATGACCAACATGGTGACGGGAGACTATCTGCCACCGAGCGGGGCGTTGGAGGTGACGATTTTGCCGGCGCAAGTGGTCGCCGCCGGGGCGACGTGGGAAGTAGATAATAACGGGCAATGGCAAACCAGCGGCGCGGTGGTGGCCGGCTTGAATGTGACGAGCAATCACACGGTGGCTTTCCTCAATGTCTCCGGCTGGTTTACGCCCGCCAACCAGAGCGTCGCCGTGACCAACGGCACAACCAACCTAGTGACGGCAACATACGTTCAGCAAACCGGCTCGCTGGAAGTGACGATGCAGCCGCCCGCCGCAGTGGCCGCGGGAGCGATGTGGCAGGTGGATGGCGGGCCCTGGCAGACCAATGAGGCGGTGGCGTCCGGGTTGGCGACGGTGACAACGCACACGGTGGCTTTCACGAATCTGCCCGGCTGGGCGACGCCAGCCAACCTGACGGTGAGTATCACCAACGGGATGACCAACCTGGTGACGGGAACCTACGCGCAGGAACTGGGTTCATTGGAAGTGACGATCACGCCCGCCGCCGCGGTGACCGCCGGGGCCGCGTGGCAGGTGGATGGGATGGGATACACGAACAGCGGGGCGACGGTGGCGAATCTGTCGGCGGGGAATCACACGGTTTCGTTCAACGCCGTGTCGGATTGGGACACGCCGGCGAATCAAACGGTGGCGATATCCAACGGGGTAACGAGCCAGGCGACCGGGGTTTACACCCTGGTGAAAATTGGGAAGCCGAGCCTGGCGATCAGCGCGCCCAAATCGGGCGAGAGCGTGAGCAATGAGCCATTTGAGATCAAGGGCACCGTGAAAGACGACGTGGCGGTGGCGGCGGTGTATTATAAATTGAACACGGGCGATTGGATGCCGGCCACGCCGGAGAACGCGTGGAGCAACTGGCCCGCCAGCCTGAGCAATCTGAACGCCGGGGCCAACACGCTGAGCGCCTACGTGGTGGACAACAGCGGCAAGGCAGCCACCAACAAGGCGTTCACGTTCAAGTACATTCCCAGCGCCGTTTTGGACTTGAAAACAAACGGCATAGGCACCGTCACGCCCAATGACGGCGGGAAATGGCTGGAGCTGGGCACCAAGTACACGCTTAAAGCGGCGCCATTGGCGAACAATCTTTATATCTTCTCCAACTGGGTGGCCAGCGGGAGCACAAACTTCACCTCAAACAGTCCAGCCGTGAGTTTCACCATGCAGTCCAACCTGGTGTTGACAGCCAATTTCGCGCCCAATCCATTCCTGGCGGAACAGGGAACCTTCAGCGGGCTGTTTATGAACACCAACAGCAGCGACGTGACGGAGGCGGGTTCGGGATTCTTCACCCTGGCCCTGACTTCCAAAGGGGCCTTTACGGGGAAGATCACGCTGCCGGGCGGCCCGTATAGTTTCTCGTCGAATTTTGACGCGGGCGGGCAGGTGCAGTTTACGATTCCCAAGGCCAAGCCGGAGGCATTGACGGTGAATCTGCAACTGGACATTAGCGAACCGACGAACGAACAGATCACCGGGACGATATCGAACGCGGCCTGGACGGCGTGGTTGACGGCGGACCGGGCGGTGTTCAACGCGACGACCACCAAAGCGGCGAATTACGAGGGGCAGTACACGCTGGCCATACCGGGGAATACCAATGGCGTGGGCAGCCCTGGCGGGTATGGTTGGGGGGCGCTGACGATCAGTTCGGCCGGGGCGATCAGCATGAACGGGAGTCTGGCGGACGGGACAGCGATCAGCCAGTCGTCTGTGAGCGTGTCGAAGGATGGGCACTGGCCGTTTTATGCGGCTTACAAGAATCCGCCGACAACGGAGGTGGGGGCGGTGTTCGGCTGGGTGAATTTGAGCAACCTGCCGGCATCGAGGCTGGGCGGGGATCTATATTGGTTGCGACCGGAGGGCGCGACGCCCAAGGCTTATCCGGGCGGCTTCACCAACCTGAGCGTGCCGGTGATCGGCTCGCGGTTTAGCCTGGCCAGCGACGCGCCGGCGCTGGTGCTGACCAACGGAGAGGCGATATTGGAAGGCGGGGGGCTGTCCACCAACTTGACCAACAGCGTGAGCATCAGTTCCAAGAACGCGCTGGAAGCGGCCGCTGGGGCAAATGCCCTGAGTCTGAAGTTGACGACAAGCGGCGCAAAGGCCGGGGAGATCAGCGGCGGATTCGACTTTCCGGCAAGCGGGAAGAAGGCGGACACGACGATCAGCGGGGTAGTGCTGCAGGAACAGAACGAGGCGGTGGGGTATTTCCTGAGGACCAACCAAAGCGGGTCGTTCCAGTTGCAGAATTCCCCGTGACGAAAGAAGATCAAGACTGGCAGGCTTGAAACTGGTTGTTGCGGAAGGTGTTAATCCCCAGGCGGTTGGGTATAAGGGGATCGTGCGCAAGAATGGGGATGGGACAGGGCGGTTTAACTGAAACTGTAGCCACCCGCTGCTTGCCGAGGGGCCTCTGAAGGCAGGGTCGCCTCGCCGAGGCGACCGCCTCGGTAAGAACCACCCACGGACGCCTCGGAGTCAGAACAATATAAGGCTGCGCACCAGAGGTGCGAGAGGCGTCCCTGCCCGGTCGATTGAAGCAGCCTGGGGAGCGCAATTTCGCCCAATACATTGTTTCAGGAATGTCATAGAAATGACACGGGGTTGTCTTGGATTTGCGTATAATCGAAGGGTATGGATAAATGCGGCCCGCAAACCCAGATGTCAAATCCGGCCCACATGTCGAGATTTGAGAGGAGCATCCCCGGGGGCGGGGAATGGCATCTTGGGACATCGGATTGGGTGGTGCTGCACTTGAGCCAGGGGATTGCGTATGTGTTTGACCGCAGGGCGACGCAGGAATTGCCTGCCGGCGGGGTGATAGTATGTCCCCCGAAATCGGACATGGTGCTGACGGCCAGTGTGCTGGGGGCGGCAGTTTTCCGGGGGATCGGGATACGGACCAGTTCGTTGACCGGTTTGCTCACGGCGCTGGAGCGGCAAAGTCTGGAAGCGGAGGTGGCCCGGGAGTGCGCGCCGTTTCTGTCGTTCGCGGCCGAGCATCCGCTGGCAAAGCGAGTGACGCTTTTATTGGGGCAGGAGCATTGGCCCAGCCTGGCCAGCCGGCTGGCGTTGGTGCAGACCTTTGCGGAGATCATCGGCCCGCACTTGGTTGCAGCGCTGCACAAGGGGATGGAGGACGAGAAGAACCAGCAGGACGCCAAGGGGCGGCTGAGGCAGATCATCAGCGAGATTCCCGAATCGGAGCTTTGCGATCTATCACTTGGGGAAATGGCCAAGATGCTGCACTGCTGCGAGCGCCACGCGAGCCGGCTGTTCCGGGAAGAGTGGGGCACTGGTTTCCTCTCATACGTGTCGGAAGTTCGCCTCAAGAAGGCCTGTGATCTGCTGCTGGAAGGGCGGCTGAAAATAATTGACGTGGCGCTGGAAAGCGGGCACGGTTCGCTGGGGCATTTCAATTATGTGTTCAAGAAACGGTTTCGCATGACGCCGACCAAATGGCGGGAACGGCGGACGGCGCCGCCGCCCCACCCCACGCGGCACCCGCCGCGGGCAAAGCTGGCGCAAATGGCGGGGATGCTGGCCGGGATGTGGTTGTGTGTGGCGGTGATGTCAGGCGGCGCGCAAGCGGCAGGGACGGGCGATGGCGGCACCAACCAAGCGCCGGCGGCTCCGGCCACCAACGCCGCGGCGGCGGCAGCGATCAAGTTTGCGGTGGACCGGTATGAGGTCAGAGGGAACACGCTGCTGCCCAGCAATCTGATTTCGCGAGTGCTGGCGCCATTCACCGGGGAAGCGGTGGGGACGAACACAGTGGCCAAGGCGATGGGGGCGCTGAAGATGGAGTATTTCGATCGCGGCTTTATCACCGTGACAGTCACCGTGCCACCGCAGCAAGTCACCAACCGGGTGATCCTCATGGAAGTGACAGAGGGAAGGCTGGAGACGGTGAAGATTTTGCACAATCGTTACTTCAGCTCGAACAACATCATGGCAGCCTTGCCGTATGTGAAGACGCTTGAGTCGGGCCAAGGGATACTCAACAAGAGAATATTTGAGGGGGAATTGGACCGGGCGAATTCCAATCCCGACCGGCAAATCTTGTCGGAAGTCAAACCGGGACTGGATCCGGGCACCAGCGCGCTGATCCTGAATGTGAATGACCGGCTTCCGTTGCATGGGCGGCTGGAATGGGACAATTACAGCCCGCCGGGGACGCCGGATCTGCGGGTCAACGCGAATCTCTCCTATGCCAACCTGTGGCAACTGGATCACACGCTGGGGGTGCAGTACGGGTTCAGCCCGGAGGAGACCAAGCCCTCGCTGGGACCGGACACGCACATTGGGTTGAACCCGCTGGACGGGCCGGAGGTGGCCTATTACAGCGGGTTTTACCGGGCGCCGCTGGGGGCGCCGGCGGCGGTGGAAGAACAGATTGCGCAGGACCAGACGCATTTTGGTTACAACGAGACGACGCGGCAGTTTGTGCTGCCACCGGCGATCGGGCGGCCGGAGTTCTCGGCATACGTGTCGCGTTCGACGACCGGGCCGACCATTTTTGGGCCGGAGCTAAATGTGGTGAACTCAAGTTTGCTGAGTATTGAAGAGCAGCTCATCTCCCAGCAGTACACGTCGCAAACCACGGCAGGCGGGAGGCTGAGTTTTCCATTGCCGGCCTGGAATGGGCTCCAGTCCACTTGGAGCTTCGGGATGGATTACAAGCAGGACAAAGTGGTGACGCTGCCGACGAATTATTTTTTCTATGCCACGCGAGTGAGCCATGGGGTTGCCGGCGGCATCACCACGGTCAACAGTTCCATTGCCATCGGCGGTGTGGGAACATACCCGTCGTTGGAGTACACGCCGTTGTATTTGGGGTGGAATGGATCGCGACAGGACCATTGGGGATCGGGGACCAACCGCTGGAGCCAGTTCAATGGGGGCATCTCGATGACTGCGGGAACGGGAGGCACATTTTCGCGGGAGAAGGCGTTCCCGATTCTCATCGCCAACACGCCGGAGGCCACGACGGAATTTGTGTCGGTTCGGCCGCAGTTGTCGCGAACGCAGGCGTTGCCGGACAACTGCACATTTTATGGAAGCATGTCGGGACAGTGGGCGAATGTGCCTCTGCTGAATCTGGAACAGTTTGAGTTGGGCGGCAACGGCAGCGTGCGGGGATACCGGGAGGGGGAATTCTACTCGGACACCGGGTGGGTGGGGCAGGCGGAGCTGCGTTCGCCCATTTATTGGCGCGGGCCGGGGGTCATCAAGCGGTTTGGAACACAATTCACCGCCTTCACCGACTACGGCCAGGGATATGAACTGGACCAGGGCGCCAAGCAGAACGCGGAGCAGGATCTCTGGGGCGCCGGGGTGGGGCTCAATTTAAATCTCGGCCCTCATGTTGAGGGCCACATTATGATCGCCTGGCCCCTGCGCAACAGCGCATTTACGGCCGCCGACCACGAGCGCATCTCCTTCAGCCTGAGCGCGCAGCTTTAAATAGTTACAAGTGGAGTTTCCTCTATGAAAAAGCAACCAACCCAAATGTGGATGCGTCATCCTGTTCTTTTTTTCTCACTCGTCGCCCTGTGGCTCGTTTTTGCCGGCGGCAGCGTCTCGGCCAACCCGCAGGGAATGACGGTGGTGTCCGGATCGGCGCATTCGACCCAACAGGGAGGCACGTTGCAGATCACGACCTCGCAAAACGCCTTCTTGCAGTGGAGCAGTTTCAACATCGCCAGCGGGCAGACGACGGTGTTCGTGCAGCCGTCGGCCAATTCGATTGTCTTTAACAACATCAAGAACGCCAATCCCACGACCATCTTTGGCTCCCTGGAGGCGAATGGCATTGTGGTTCTGGAAAATCAGAGCGGATTTTACTTTGGCCCCAACGCATTTGTGCGGGCCGGCGGCTTGGTGGTGACGACGGCGGCGATCAATCCCTGGGCCTCAGCCGCAGGCGCGGGATGGAGTTTTGACGGTCCGCCGGCGGCGACTCCGATTGTCAACTATGGCCATTTGGAAACAGCGTCGGGAGGCTCGCTCTTTTTGATCGCCAAACAAATTGAGAACCAGGGAACTATTCAGGCCCCCGGCGGCACGGCGGCGCTGGTGGCTGGACAGCAGGTGCTGCTGTCCGATCGGCCAAACGGATTGGGCTTGTCTGCCCCCGTCCAACTCCCGGCTGGAAGCGTGGACAACCAGGGCAGGATCGTGGCCGACGCCGGGCAGGTGC
This sequence comes from Verrucomicrobiota bacterium, assembly GCA_049522055.1. Lineage (GTDB taxonomy): Bacteria > Verrucomicrobiota > Verrucomicrobiia > Limisphaerales > Palsa-1400 > JBEKOF01. Next base: position 15,791 of record JBEKOF010000023.1, read on the forward strand.
TCTTGCAGGCCCAGACAGTCAACAATAGCGGGGTCATCCAGGCAAACTCCGTGCGGGAAAAAAACGGGGTCATCGAGTTGTACGCCTCGGATGAGGTCCAGTTGGCGGGCACCTCGGTGATCCAGGCCAATGGGGACGCGGTGGGAACCAGCCCGGGGGGAAACATCGTCATCAAATCCGGCGGCACTTTCAGCGACAGCGCCGGGAGCCAAATCACGGCGACGGGCGGGGCCAACGGCGGCAACGGCGGGAATGTGGAAGTCAGCGCCCCGAATATCTTGTCGTTGAATTCCAGCATGAACGCGGGCGCGACGGCGGGGTGGCTGGCCGGGGAATTACTCCTCGATCCAACCAGCATCACCCTTGGCAGCAGCGGAGCCGGCAGCGCGGGGAGCGGAACTGTAAACTATAATAGCGGCCCTGATGCCCTCACGCTGAACGTCAACACCGCGTTCCAGAATTTTTCCCAAATCCTTCTCCAAGCGACCGGGGACATCACGCTCAGTCCGAACACGGCTTGGGATTTATGGCAAAGCACCCACCAGACCACGGGCCAACTGACGCTGGAGGCCGGCGGGGACATCACCTTGGGATCGTCGTCATTGGCCTCGGAGATCACCGATGCGAACAATTGGTCGGTCACGCTGGAAGCGGGATACAATTTTGCGACAGGCCAAGTAACGTCCGGCTCTGGAAGTGTCAATCTGGTTGGCAACTCCGCCATCCAAACCGCCGCCGGGAACATCAATGTTCTGGCAGGCAAAGCGGTCACGGTCGGGACCGGTGGCATTGTCACTGGAATTGCAAACGGCGCGGTCATGACCGGCACGGGAGGCAACATTGTTGTCCAAGCGCTGAGTGGGGACGTCAATTGCGGCACAAGCACCTACGGATACGACTTCGTGAAAACCGGGGTGGGCTATACTGTGGATCCCAACTTGGGCGGAATCAGCACCGCCAGTGGCGGAAATGTCAATATTCTGGCCGGGGGAAGCATCGTGGCCGAGATGCCTTTTGCGGGGTCGGATATTGTGTCAGATGCGGGGAGCGGGGCGTTTGGCGCGGCTCCCGGGAATGTGACTCTGACGGCAGGCAAGAATGTGACCGGACACTATGTTTTGGCCAATGGGGCAGGAAGCATCACCGCCGTCAATGACGCCGGCACAAGCAGCCTGAATCTGGCCTTGAGTCTGATCAAGGGGGGATGGGTGGTGGACGCCACGGAAAACATCGTGCTATCGGAGGTGCGCAACCCCAATGGAGCGTTCAATTCCTTGACGACGCCCAATCCATTTTTATTTCATTTCAATTACGACCCGACGGCATCGGTGGTATTGGAGGCGGGGAATAATGTGACCATCACCGGGAACAGCCTGCCTCGCACTTCCGGCGATGGAGGGGAGGGAGGAGAGGGCCTGGTTTTTCCGCCCATTTTGACGATTGCGGCTGGAGCCGGGGGGATTACGATTGAGAACAGTCTGAGTTTGTTCCCATCGCCAGAAGGAACGCTGAACCTGTTCACCACCGGCGGCGGCGACTTGAGCGGCAGTGTCGGCGCCACGGGTGTGAGTATTTGTATCTCCGACAGCCAAAGCCAGGCGTGGACGGGTCCGTCGTCCTTTACCGTGAACGACCCTGGCAACAATGTCCTGCATCTGGCCGACCCCAACCCGGTGCTGATCAACATTAGCGGCTCGGTTTCCGACATTAATCTTTCCTCTCCAAAACCGGTCCAGATGCATGTCACCGGCAATATTACAGACTCCAGCGCGATGATCGAGAATCTGCGTCCGACCGACAACAGCGTCATTTCCGCGGGCGGATACATTTTCGATGAGCCTGATTATGTATTCATCACGCTGCCGCCGGGAGAGACGCCCAATTTCAATGCGTTGGACCAGGCAGCGCAACCCATCCTCGTGGGGACAAATCCCAACGGTGCAACGCCCACTTATGTAAATCCCCCTCTTTACGGCGTCCAGGCAAAGTTCATCTACAATCCCACCACCCGGGTCCTGGCTTATCTGGGAATCATGACCGCCCCGGTGGAGGCGGCGTTGCTTTCCATGAAGTCACCTTTTGTGGATGCGGCGACCATCCAGCAAATCTACGCCGATAGCCAGAACGAATCGTCATCGCCACTCCTTGGATATGACGTCGCCGGACCGGGCGCCTTCCACATCAGTGCGGCGTCCATAGACCTGGGCGACTCGGCAGGGGTGGATTCGCAGGGAATTGACCTGCATCCGGCGCTGGTGCCCTACACCGCTCGCGGGGCGGACATTGACATTACGGTGAGCGGAAACCTCAGCATGCTGGCCTCGGCCATCGAATCCGAATACGGCGGGGACATCAACATCACTTGCGGCGGCACGCTGGATGTCGGCTCAACACTGGTGCCGTCCAGCAGCCTGTCCTATCCCCTGGGCATCGTGAGCCTCTGGGGCGGCAACATCAACCTGGTGGCCAACGGGGACGTGAATGTGGATGGATCGCGGATCGCAGCCTACGATGGGGGCGATATCTTCGTAGAATCGTTGGACGGAAATGTCAATGCGGGCACGGGCGGGGCCGGGACTGTCCTGGTCAGCAAGCCCTACGTGAACAAGCACGGGAAAGTGGTGGACCTTTACGATGCCATTCCGGGGAGCGGCATCATAGCCACCAGCTATCCGAATTTGGTGTATGGAGAATCTGCCTCGCATCTGGGGAACATCACGGTGGAGACTCCCAAGGGCGATATTGTGGCCAGCCGGGGGGGCATCAAGCAACTGGCTTTGGGACCGACTGCCAATCAGGATGTCTCCATTAATTTGATCGCCGGCAGCAGGAACAGCGACGGCACGGTCGCTTACGTGGGCGACGTGGACGCCGCCGGGTCCGGGGTTGTTGGAGGCCAGGTCAACATCACCGCGACGGGGGATATCAATGGCTTGGTCGTGGCCAGCCTGGGCGCAAACGTCAATGCGGCTCAAAATGTCAATGCGACCGTCCTGTCACAAGGGGCGGCCAATGTGACCGGAGGTGGGACGGTCGGCGGGATGGTTGTGGGCGTGGGCCTTGTTACTGTGAGCGGCTCGAAAGGGGATACCGCGCTGGCCCTCTCAGACGTTGGCGTCGCCGCCAGCGGACCTACGTCAGGAGCGGCGGTTCCCGCCGCCCCCACGAGCAGCAATTCCAACAGCGGCGCCGGCACCCAGAACCAGGTCACTCAGTCCACTCAGCCCAATTCGGAACTGGCTTCCAATGATGACGATGATCTGAAGAAGAAACAGGCGCAGAATTCAAAGTTGAAGGAGTACGTGGGCCGGGTGACGGTGATTTTGCCTGAGTGATGCGCGTTCAGGGGAATCAACATGGCGAGCCATTGTTCCTTCGGCATCCGCGCCCTTGCCCCCTCCTGGCAGTTGGCGGGGGTGACCCTCGGTTTTTTGGGGTTAGCATTTCCTCTGGCACGCGAGGTGTTCCTCGAGCATGAAACCCGCAAGATTACAAACGACGCGGCAACTGGTGAAAAGGAACCCGGAAACCAGACAGGTGGTTTGCGTCTGCGCTTTTCTGGTGCTCGCGGTGCTGGCTGTCTTTGGACAGACGGCGGGGTTTGAATTCGTCAATTTCGATGATCCGGTCTATGTCTCCGAGAACCCGAGTGTGACAAGCGGCTTGAGCGCGCGGGCTGTCGCCTCGGCTTTGACGCATGCGCAGTGCAGCCTCTACCATCCTTTGACGATGATCTCACTGATGGTGGATTATCAATTCCACGGGCTTTGGGCCGGCGGCTTCCATCTCACCAATGTCGTGATTCACGCGGCTGCCAGTGTTCTTTTGTTCCTGATTTTGCGGCAGATGACTGCGGCCCTTTGGCGGAGCGCGTTTGTAGCGGCGGTCTTTGCCCTCCACCCTCTGCGGGTGGAGTCGGTGGCCTGGGTGGCGGAACGCAAGGACGTTCTGGCTGCTTTTTTCTTCATGCTGACGCTTGGGGCTTATCTCCGCTATGTCCGCAACCCTCACTCTCTGGGAGGTTATCTGATGGTGGCGGTTTTTTTTGGATTGGATTTGCTGTGCAAGCCGACCGTGGTGACATTGCCGTTTGTGCTGTTGCTATTGGATTACTGGCCTCTTCATCGGTTCGTCACGCGGAGAGCACCGCATGCCACGGGCGCCCCGATGGAGGAACAGGAGGTTTTTGGGATTCCCAAACGGCTGATTCTGGAGAAGATTCCGCTGCTGGCGCTGGCGGCGGGCGCGTGCGTGGCGACTCTTTTTGCGGCGAGGAAGGCGATCTCGTCTGTGGACACGGTTCCGGTGATGATACGGATCAGCAATGCGGTGGTTGCGTATGTTGTGTATCTGCGCCAGATGGTGTGGCCGGCGGGACTGGCGGCGTTTTATCCATATCCCGAGAAGGCCTTTCCACTTTGGGAAACGGCAACGGCGTTTTTGTTGCTCGCCGGCATTTCCGGAGGGGTTTGGGCGCTTCGGCGGAAACAGCCCTGGCTACTGACGGGCTGGTATTGGTATTTGGGGATGCTGGCGCCAGTTATCGGAATTGTTCAAGAAGGCGCTTTTGGGCATGCGGATCGCAACACCTATTTGCCGCAAATCGGCTTGTATATGTTGCTGACTTGGGTGGCAGCCGAGCTGTGTGGGGGTTGGCGTTATCGCCTCCTCGTTCTAGGCGGCTTGTCCACAGCCATTGTCGCGGCCTTGAGTTTATGCGCGCACGCTCAGACCTCCTACTGGCGCAACAGCCAGGTGTTGTGGACGCACACCATTGCCTGCACGGCCCCAAACAGCTTTGCCCGCTACAACCTGGGATTTGCTTTGTACCAGAAGGGAGAGATGGACCAAGCCGTGGAGCAATACCGCGAGGCCTTGGAAATCAAGCCGGATTTTGTGATGGCCCGAAGCAACCTCGGAGTTGCTTGTGAGCAGAAGGGAGACACGGATGAGGCCATCGCGCAATATCGCAAGGCCCTGGAAATCCAGCCCGATAACGCCGAAATCCGGGCGAACTTAGGCAATGCCCTATCGGAAAAGGGACAGTTCAACGAGGCCGTTGAGCAATATCACAAGGCCCTGGAAATCAATCCCGCTTATGAAGATGCCCACTTCAACCAGGGAATTGCTCTTTTCAGAAAGGGAGACACGGAAGGCGCCATCAAGCAATACCGAGAAGCCGTGAGAATCAAGCCGGACGATGCAATGGCCGAGGACAACCTGGGCGTGGCGCTGGCCAAGGCGGGACGATTTGATGAAGCCATTGCAAGCTATCGTCAGGCGATCAAAATCAGCCCCCGCTTTGCGGACGTTTACGACAATCTCGGGGTGGCATTAATCCAAAAAGGGGAAACTAAAGAGGCCATCGAGTCCTGGCGACAGGCCCTGGATCTGGCGGCGGGGCAAAAGAACAACGAACTGGCCGCCAAGTTGGAAGAGGAAATCAAACACTACGAGGCGGACAGGCCTCTGAGGGATGTGCCGCAGTGAGCAGTCCAACCAGGAAAGCTGAAAAGCTGAAATCTGAAATGTTGACAATGGAGAGGACCCAGAAAGAAGGAAAAACAGAAACGAGGCAGGTGGCATGGGTTTGCCTTTTGCTGGTGCTGGCAGTTCTGGCGGTATTTGGACAGACGGTGCGCTTTGGGTTCGTCAACTACGATGATCAATTCTATGTTTATGAGAACGACCGGGTGATGAGCGGTCTGAGCCTGCCGGGCGTGGCCTGGGCCTTCACGCATGTGATGTGCCATTTCTACCACCCGCTGACGGTGATCTCACTGATGGTGGATTATCAACTCCACAAGCTCAATGCCGGCGGCTATCATCTGACCAATGTCCTCCTGCACGCGGCTTCGTCTGTCCTGCTGTTCCTGATTTTGCGGCGGATGACCGGCGCGCTTTGGCGGAGCGCGTTCGTGGCGGCGGTGTTCGCCGTCCATCCGCTGCGGGTGGAGTCGGTGGCATGGGTTTCGGAGCGCAAGGACGTGCTGGCGGGTTTCTTTTTCATGCTCACGATCGGCGCATATGTCCGTTATGTGCGCAACCCTAACTCTCTGGGAGGTTATCTGATGGTGGCGGTTTTTTTTGGGTTGGATTTGCTGTGCAAACCAACCGGGGTGACATTGCCGTTTGTGCTGTTGCTGCTGGATTACTGGCCGCTGGGGAGGATGGGCCAGAAAGCTGAAATTGGACAAGAGAGTGGCGCCGGGGCTTCGGTTTGCGGGTTGGTGAGGGAGAAGGTTCCGCTGATGGCGCTGGCGGCGGCGGCGTGTGTTGTGAATTACTTTGCGGAGGGGAAAATGGTCGCGTCCATTGCCCAGATTTCCATCCCCATGCGGATCAGCGGTGCTTTGGTTTCCTATGTCGTCTATTTGCGGCAGATGGTGTGGCCGGCGGGACTGGCGGCTTATTATCCGTATCCACCCCGGAGGTATCCCTTTTGGGAAATTGGCCTAGCATTTCTGGCGCTGACAGGTATTTCTGGAGGAGCATGGGCGCTTTGGCGAAAGCGCCCGTGGTTTGCGGCGGGCTGGCTGTGGTATTTGGGAATGCTGGTTCCAATGATCGGCATCGTTCAATTGGTCAATATCGCGCATGCAGACCGGTTCACCTACTTGCCCCAGATCGGCTTGTATGTTCTGGCGACCTGGGCGGCGGCCGACCTTTCCGCCGGCTGGCGTCGCCGCCGTATGATTCAAGGCGGAATTTCGACGGCCGTCCTAGCTGTCCTGATGTATTGCGCATTTGTCCAGACCTCCTTCTGGCGAAATAGCAAGGTGCTGTGGACGCGCACACTCTCCTGCACCACTGCCAACGCATTCGCCGAACACAACCTGGGATTGGCGCTATTTAATCAAGGCGATCTACAGGAAGCCATTGCGCAATATCAAAAGGCCCTGGAAATCAACCCGGATTATGCCGAGGCCCGAAACAACCTGGGTTATGCTCTCCAGCAGAAGGGGGATATGGAGGGGGCCGTCGCGCAATACCAACAAGTTCTGGAGGTCAATCCAGATTATGAGAACGCTCGTTTCAACCTTGGGGTTGCTCTTTTCCTGAAAGGCGACCTGGAGGGAGCCATCGCGCAATACCGGAAAGCGCTGGAAATCAGGCCGGGTGATTCGGAGGCCCAGAATAACCTGGGCATGGCTCTGGCCAGAGAAGGACGAGTTGATGAGGCGATCGCCAGTTACCGGCGGGCGATACAAATCAACCCCCGATTTGCGGACGCCTGCGACAACCTGGGACTGGCACACTTTCGGAAGGGAGAAACCAAAGAGGCCTTCGAGTCCTGGCAACAGGCCCTGGAAATCAAGCCGGGCCAGATCAGTGCCCTGAACAGCCTGGCGTGGCTGCTGGCGACGACCGCAGACGCGGCGCTGCGCGATGGGGCAAAAGCCGTGTCGCTGGCCGAACGGGCCACCCGCTTGAGCGGAGGGGGCAATGTGATCGTGCTGCACACGTTGGCGGCGGCTTACGCGGAAGCGGGGCGTTACGGGGAGGCGACCGCCACGGCCCGGCGCGCGCTGGAGTTGGCGGTGGCGCAAAAGAACGCCGATCTGCCCGCCAAGCTGGCCAAGGAAATCAAACTCTACGAGGCAAACACACCAGTGCGGGATGTGCCGCAGTGAGTCACTACCCCCCCCCACTTTGGCGCCTGCCGAGGGGGACGGTCAAAAGAAATCCTTCCATGCGACGGCGGCCGGCTTTGGAAGAGGCATGATTTGACTCAATCGTCTCCAGTTTGACGATTTCTCCGATTTTTCCGTCTCTCCCTTTTCTCCATTTCCTGCCCCAAAAGATTGCTCCCGGCTAAGCTGGCCGCACCTCCACCAACTCGATCCCCGCGCCCTTGCCGAGGTTGCGGCTGTACTTCTTCTCCGTGGCGTTATTCCAGTGCTCGTGAACACCCAGGCTGCCGAGCACCTTCCCGTCCTTTGCCGGTTGGTATCTGGTCTTGGACGGTGCTTGGTTGGCCAGCGCCATTTCGTGCAGATAGTTGTCAACCGCGCCGGTGACGATGGTCGTCAGCGTCGGCTCGTTGCGCAGGAAGTCCAGCGCCACCGAGTCAATGGCCACGCCGTCCTGCGAGGCAAACAAGCTCGACGTCCAATTCCCATTGAACGGCGCGCTTTCCCACTTGCAGACCGGGGCCAGACGAAATTCGTTATGCTGCGTCGCATACAAGCCGTCAATCATGTACAGGATGGTTTTGCCGCCAGTCTGCTCGTGTCCGTTCAGATCCACCAAGCCGTTGTAAGAACCCATCCCTTGAGTCGTCGGCGCCTCGAACCGGGCGCCGCCAGGAGGAGGACCGCCCGGACGGCCCCCGCCGAAGGACTTGACCGTAATCGAGGCATGCATCTCCCTGGCTCCGGGAGCGCCCGTGGCGGTCAACAGGGAACCCAGGTGATTTTTCGCCGTGACCGTCATGCCCGCCAACCCGTGCCCTTTCAGCCCGGCGACGTTGATCATATAGTCGGCCCGGGTGACGCACGTGGGGAAATAGAGCGTCACATCGCCCCGGCCCAGGACGAGCGGCTTTGTCTTGTCGGGCGCCGCTTGCTCGCGGCCATCGGTGCTGGTTGAGTCCACAAAGTGGACGCCGGGGAAATCTTTGGTCCCGCGGTCGAAAATGGTGTCCGGAACATGGCGGAGAGCATCGTAAAAAGTGATGTCGTCCGGCGCGGCGCCCACCTCCTGGACGAGCTGGCGGAGCAGGCTCTGCACCAACTGTGGCGCGATATAGGAAGCGTTGCCGCCGTTGCCGTGGTTGTCATGCATCTGGTTCAGATTCAGCTTCACGACGATCTTCTCTCCCTTCTTGTAACCAACCGCCCCTTTGCCTTTGCGCTGGTTAAAGTCGGTGAAAATCTTGTTCCAAGCTTCTTTGTCGCTGGCGGCGTCACCGACCGAACGGATGCTGCCGGAGAGCATCCCCGCCACGACTTGGGGATGAGTGTTACGGTCATCCCACCAGCCCGGATCGTTGGTCGTCCCGTCCCAGGACGTGGCCTTGGGGTCAAAAGCCCAAACGACGCGCCCCGGCTTGACGCCGAAGGCCACCCCCATCGGCGAGTTGACAGGGTCGCTGGGGCTGAAGTGGGGCTGCGCCGCCGGCGCGCTTTCGGCAGCTTGGGCTGACGGCAATCGCCAGACAGCCATCGCCGCCGCGCCGCCGAGCAATGAGGTTTTCAGGAAATCTCTCCGGGAAGTTGGATAATTAGATGTCATAGTTACGTTGCCTTTCATCTGCTGCGAGATTGCACGAAACAAGCAAAGCCGTCAAGCCAATCGTTGCCCGGGTCAGCCAGAGGGTTTCCACCTCCTGACCTCCGGCGTTTGAGTTGGCCGATTGGGTCCAGACGCGGAGACCAGGATTCCTTGTGCCACGCTTGACATAAATCACGCGACGGCTATAGTCCGGACAACGCTATGAAATCACCGGCCGATCCCAAACCCATTCTCGTCGCCTTCGTCACCACCCTGCTCCTTGCGGTTCCCGGCCCCCTTCGCGCCGCCGACCCCGCCGGCACATGGAAATCCGAATTCCAGACCCAGGCCGGCCAGATGAAATACACCTACCAACTCAAAACCGACAGCGACAAGGTCACCGGCCAGGCCATCCGGAACCGCGATGGCGAAATCGCCACCAACATCATCACCGAGGGAAAAATCAAGGACGACGACATTTCATTCGTCGAGCAGGCGAAATTGCAAGACCAGGATATCCGCATCCAATACACCGGCAAAATCACCGGCGACGAAATGAAATTGACCCGCAAAGTCGGCGACTTTGGAACCACTGACATTATCGCCAAACGGGAAAAGGAAGCGCCGGTCGCCGTCCCCATTGCAGGAAAGTGGCAGTCTGAATTCGACACCCAAATCGGCCGTCAAAAATACCTGTACGAATTCAAACTGGACGGCGACAACCTCACTGGCACCGCCGCCCACGAGTTGAATGACGAAAAAGCCTCCGCCGACATCAAAGGCAAAGTGACCGGCAGCGACATTTCCTTCAACGAACCATTCAAGTATCAGGACCAAGTCATTGACATCACCTATTCCGGCAAAATCACCGGAGACGAGATCAAATTCACCCGCAAAGTCGGCGATTTCGCCACCGAGGACCTGATCGCCCGCCGGGTCAAAGAGCCGGCTGCCAAATAGCCCCTGTGGCCGAAGGAATGGAGCCATCTGCCGGATTTGGGCAACGGCCGCGGCATTAGATTTGAAAATGGATTATTCGCGGAAAAAAGTGGTTCCGCGGCTTGCCGACATAAGAATTCGGTCAATCTAAAAACGCCACATTGGCCATTGTTCGAGTCTCCGTTTCGGTGTTCATCGCGACACGATGCCAGAAGGGCAAAGTGATCGTCGCATGATCACTGTGGCGCACGGCGCCACGGGCGTAAACGCCCGGGTTGCGGCGCATGATCTGCCAGCCCCAGCGGGCCGCATCCGGATCGCGCTTCAGCATCGCACGATATTCGCCCGGGGTGACACCGTTCGGATGTTGCCGGCAGACATGCACGGTTTCGCCGCCGGTGCGGAATAGCTGCTCCACGATGTGAGGTTTGCCACGCCCGCGGCGCAACGGCTCGCCTCGGAGGACAAGCCTCTCATCCGCGACCAACGAGGGTTCCGGCACGAAAAACCATTCGCCTTGACGGCGAAATGCGCGATTCTTGCGGCTGTAACGCTGGCGCGAGGCGACGGGCGTCTTAACCAGCGCATCATGCACCAGTTTGGGCTGCAAGGCATCCATCGCTTGACGCACGCTCGATGCGCCACCCGGCACGGCCGCGACGAACCATTCGCGCTCGTCGTGTCCGCACAGGAACCGGTCAAGCTGCCGCTTTCCTCCGGTATTGCGGACGAGCAGCAACAGGTGACGCCGCTTTGGTTCGGCCTGCAGAACCGTCGCATCCAGCGAGTCACGCAAGCTGTCCGGAACGCGCAGTTCGAAGAATTCCCCGCGGCGGTCGCGACGAATATCAATGGCATATTCGGGTTGAGCGGATTCTCGCCCAAACCACATGGGCGCCAATCGGTGGCGCGTTGGAATCTCTCGGACTTTCAAACGCGCGCCCATGGCGGCGAATTTGGATTCAATATGTGTTGCATTCATACAATTGTCCTACGGCTCGCCGCCTCTACGGCGAATTGATGGGACAACGTAAGACTATTCTGCTGGCTTGTTTATGGTGGAAAAAACAACCATGATGATTGGCCAGTCATGTTCAAGAATCTTTTCACCCAATCAGGGCTGTCGCTGGAACGGTTGAAAACGTTCCGGGAGATTGTGGCCGCCGGCGGAATCACCGCCGCAGCCGGCGACGATTCGAATCGGCAAAGCCAGTTCAGCCGGCAACTCAAAGAACTGGAGCGCTACTTTGGCGTCGAGTTGCTCAAACGTGGCCACGGCCCGGTCACGTTGACAGATGCCGGACAGCGCTTTATGAAATCGTCGGCCACACGCTCCGAGCTTTGGAGGAACTCCGGGGCACTTGCGCCGGCCTGCCCGTGGAATTGGTGGTCGGCGCGGGAGAAAGCGTCATTCAATGGCTTTTGCTTCCGCGGCTTCCGGGCCTTGCACAGGCCCACCCGCGCCTGGCTGTGACGTTCCACAACCTCAAGACGGACGAGATCCTGCGTCACGTCTTGGACGGCGGAATTGATTTCGGCGTCGTGAGCCGATGTGAACCGCACCGGGCGCTCTCGGCTGCGCCACTGGGCAAGCTGGAATTCTGCCTTTTCGCGCCAGCCGATTTGCTGCCGGCAAACCCCAAGCTCAAAATCAAGTCCGAAATTCTCGGCGACTTGCCTCTGGCGATGTTGGACGGCAGCGCGGGAATTCGCCAGGCCGTCGAGAAGGAGGCCCAACGGATGGGAGTCAAACTTAACGTGCGGCTGCGCTTCAGTTCCTATCCGCAACTGGCGCAAGCCGTTCAGAACCTGCGCGTGGCGGCGATCATGCCCAAGCTTGCGGCAGCATCCTTCGACGGAACTGACGTGCGGGCGGTGCCTATGCCATTCCTGGGGGATTTGTCACGGCAGGTATCGCTCATTTGGAATCGCAAAGCTGCCGAGATACGGCCGTCAATTGCCAAATACGCCCGGCTGCTTTCCGCCATGTTCCGAATGGACAAGACCTGACAGACCGAAGGATAACAGACGAACTGCTTTACTATTCCACCATGAGACCTTCCGCCCCTTTGTTGGTCATGGGCCTCCTGCACCAGGCTCTTTGCGGCCAAATCCCGCCCGCCGTCATTCCTGCCGGCGTCGGTGTCAACATTCATTTCGTCACCGGACACGCGCGCGATCTGGACCTGATCACCAACGCCGGGTTCCAGTTTGTGCGGATGGATTTCAGTTGGGAGGCGACGGAGAGAAAAACGGGCGTCTATGATTGGACCGAGTATGATGAATTGACAGCCCACCTGGAACAACGCGGCTTGCGAGCGCTTTACATCCTGGATTATGTGAACGGCTTATATGAGCCGATGATGGATGCGCGTCGCGCGGTCGGAGAACCAGCGCCGGAACGGCATGTGGCCTCTCCCCGCCATCCCGAGAGCGTGGCCGCCTTCGCGCGCTGGGCCGCGGCAGCGGCGGTTCATTTTCGAGGCCGGCATATCTTGTGGGAAATCTAAAACGAACCGAACGGCGATTTTTGGCGGCCCAAACCGGACGCCGCCGAGTACACCACCCTGGCACTGGCGACCGCCCGGGCCATCCGGGAAGTGGAACCTTCCGCCACCATTATCGCCCCGGCGCTGTCGGGTTTTGACTGGAAATATATGGAGAATTTCCTGCAATCGGGCGTGCTGGAATTTCTGGATGGCGTCAGCGTTCATCCCTATCGGGATCCCAATAGTCCCCCGGAAACCGCCGCTGCGGATTACAAAAGGCTGCGCGAGACGATTAACCGTTTCGCGCCCCAATCCAAGCGGGGGAAAATCCCCATCCTGAGCAGCGAGTGGGGTTATGCGTCGAATACCAAAGGCGTCTCGCTGGAAACCCAGGCCGCTTTTGTCGTCCGCCAGCAACTTTGCAATTTGTTCAACGGCGTTCCGCTCTCGATTTGGTACGATTGGAAGAATGACAGGCATGACCCCGCCGACAACGAACAGAACTTCGGGACCGTCAAGGAGGATCTGGAACCCAAACCCGCCTACACCGCGCTCAAGACGATGACGGCGGAGTTGAGCGGCTACCGGCTGGAACGAAGGCAGGAGGGGCTGCCGGAAACCGACTTCGTTTTGGTCTTTGTCAACGGAGCCGGCGCGCGCAAGGCAGCCGCGTGGACATTGGCGGACCCCCATGTCGTCCACCTGACTGCCTGGCAGCCGGAGATTACCCTGGAGCTTGGGCCGCTCCCGCGATATGCGGTTGTCAAGTGACGATGGCGGTTCTGCGGCCTGGATTTTGCAGTTCAAGAGCCACCCGGTTTCAAGTTCACTCGTAGTTGCAAGTAACTTACTATCAATGGCGCATCCGGCAGGACTTGAACCTGCAACCTTCTGATACGAAGTTCTAACCTACCCGGTTGTGTAATGTTGCGTCGAATTGCACACAGTTGTCTTGAACTCGCTGTATTATAGGCTATTGTGAATGAGTCACTGGCAACAGTATACAACGTAATACAACGATGCACAGCTCGAAAAACGGTAGAGGAACCGTAGAGGTTTTGCCGGGTGAACCGCGCCCGGCCCGAAGCAAATTCCCCAAGACGCATGTCAACTTCTGGCGTGACCGACTCCGTCGTCAGCGCTATGGCAGCAAGGAGGATGGAACGTACCGCGAACTCCAGGCTTTCTACGTCCGCATTAACCACCAGGGCCGGGAGCACGCCTTCACCCTTCATACCCTCAACGAAACGGTTGCGGCCACCAACGCCCGAGATATTTATATGTCGATCTTGAAAGAGGGATGGCACGCCGTGCTGGATAAACACCGATCATCAACAGAATCGACTGTGGATAATCCAACGGTCGGTCAGTTTTTGGCCGACGTTGCCGCCAAGGCTGGCCTTCGTGATCGGACGTTCCGAAATTACACCAACTGTTTCCGAACCATCATTACCGAGGTCTTCAAGATCCGAGGGGGCGGCAGCAAATTCGATTATCATGGTGACGGTAATGCCCAATGGCGGGCCAAAGTGGATGCAGTGAAGCTGTCGAAGATCACGCCCGCACGAATCCAGGCTTGGAAGGTGGCCAGAATTAAGGCGGCCGGGGGATCTCCTGCCGCCCAACGCTCCGCCAAAAGAACGGTCAACTCGTATATC
>JBEKOF010000024.1:0-29297 GCA_049522055.1 Verrucomicrobiota bacterium
TGGAGGAGCGATTGCGGAGTGGGTTTGGAATCCATGGCCGGAAGTATATGTGTATGGCATATGCAAAAGGCAACAAAAAAAGAGCGAAAAATCAAAATTGAAGAATTCTGTCCTGCACCCCCCCGCCAGAGAAGACGATTTATTGGCTTGTGCGCGGCAGATTGCGTATCATGGCGGACCGTATGCCTCGCCTTGCGAACTGGAGGCCTTGCCAGAGCGGCTGCCCGAGACGGATTTCACTTTCATCGAAGTCTCGGAGTCGGGCATGGATGAGGAGATGCTTTCAGATTTCCGCGCGGATGTTGTCCCGCCTGGACGCACCTGGCGCGACCTGCGGGAGAGCCAAGCGGACGAGGCATTGACAAGACGGACGATGGGTGAATATCCCTTGCGGTACGCGCGGATACTCTTTCCCACGGCCGGGAGGTCGGCCGGACTGCTGGTAGGACTTCGCCGAATAGCGCGGCGGGAGCCGGTGACAGTATTCAAATGGGACAGCAGCTCCACCTGGCCGACGAACCGGCTTTCCGATTGGGACGCCGGACGTGTCTTGCGCAATATCGAGACGTATCATTTGCTTGGCGGCGGCCATCACTGGTTTGCCGGACCGAAGCACCTGGCCCTCAAACGGATGCTGCGACGGGCCGCAGTTCGGGGGAAGGTGGTGGTGCTTGTTCTCCCGGAGTCGCCCATTTACAACGAGCAGGTGATAGACGCATCAGGCAAGAAATCCTTTGAGACTTCGCTGGCGGAGTTGGCCGCACAGGTTCCGGAGGCCAAATGGATTCGCCTGGATCGAATTCCGGAATTGGACTCCAATGAGTATTTTCAGGATCTGGCGCATCTCAATGCCTACGCGCGCCCCATCGTCACGGCGGCGCTGCTCAAGCAACTGGAGCCAATAACCCACGCTCGATGAGCTTCACTTCATTTTGGTTTCTCTTTTTCATCATTGGGCTTTTGCTGCTGCGCTGCTGCGCGCGCGGCTACGGCGCGGAGAAATGGCTTCTTCTGGCCGCCAGCATCGCCTTTTACCTGACCTGGAACATCCCCTGTGTCCTGCTGGTTCTATGCACATCTCTTCTGGATTTTTATGTGGCGCGAAACCTGGGGCAGTCCAGCGACCCGGCCGGGCGGAAGCGATGGCTGGTCACCAGCCTGGTCTCCAATCTCTGCTTGCTGGGCTTTTTTAAGTACGCGAATTTTTTTCTGGAAAACGGCCGGGTGCTGATCCAAGCCCTCAGCGGGCACGTCAGACCCCTGCATTACGACATCACAGTGCCTCCGGGCATCTCTTACTTCACATTTGCGGGCATGAGCTACGTGCTGGACGTCTATTACGAACGCCTGGCTCCCTGCGGGAAGGCGAGGGACTATACCTTGTTCATAAGTTTTTTTCCGAAGGTCCTATCCGGGCCGATCATCCGCGCGGTGGATTTTCTGCCGCAACTGGAGCGGCGGGCGAAGGCCCGCCTGGAGGGCATCGAGGCCGGCGCGGCCCAGTTTCTGATCGGCGCTATCAAGAAAGCGGTGCTGGCGGATCAGATTGCGGGCAATGTCAATCAGATTTTCTCCGGGGCGAGCCAGTTTGACAGTTTCACGCTGCTGGAGGGGATGCTGGGATTCGCGGCCCAGCTTTATTGCGATTTCTCAGGGTACTCGGACATGGCCATTGGCTGCGCGCGGGTGCTGGGCTTTGAATTCGCGGAGAATTTCCAGATGCCATTCAGTTCGGTTTCCATCACCGAATTCTGGCGGCGCTGGCACATCACGATGTCCTCGTGGTTTCGAGATTACCTATTCCTGCCGCTGGAAATAGCGACGCGGAGCAACCCGATGCCGCTGCTGCGGATGTCTTTGAACATCACCTTAACCATGCTCCTGTGCGGTTTGTGGCACGGTCCGAGCTGGAATTATGTGATTTACGGGGGAGTCCACGGCGTGGCGCTGGCTGGGCACAAAGTGTGGACGAGCTGCAAGCCAGCCCCGGCCTGGGTGAAAGGCCGAGCCGTGGAGTTCCTGGCGAACCTGGCGGCGCGCGGCTTGACGCTGGGCGTGGTGGTGCTCTCGCTGGTATTCTTCCGCACTGCAACAGTGGCCGATGCGATGACCTACTTGAGCCGGATGTTTTCCGCAGGTCACCAGGGCGAACGAATGTTTTCGATGTATATTTACCCGGTTGTGGGGGTGGTATTTCTGGCCCACCTGTTGATCAACAAGGACAGAAACCTGGCCTTGGAATTGCCGCGAATGTCCGTTGGTGTGCGCGTGGCGGCGTACGCCTTTTTGCTGACGGTGCTGGTCTCGCTGGGGGCCACCGAGGGGGCGCCTTTCGTTTATTTCAAATTCTGAATTTGTTTAAACTTTGCCTGTTGTGTCCTACAAAGATCTCAAAGAAAATCTGAACAAGGACTTCTCGCCATGGCCGGTGCGGCGCGTGGCCTTGCTGGGGGATTCGGCGACGCAGTTTCTGGCCAAAGCGATCAGGGGGCAGGGTTTCGAGGAGAAAATGAACCTGGAGGTTATTGAGGCGGACTTCGACCAAATGGAGCGCCAAATCCTTGACCCCGCATCCGAGCTTTATGAGGCCAAACCTGAATTCATCATACTCTATCCCAGCGCGGAACGGCTCTGGGGGCGCTTTGCGGCGACGGCGCCCGAGGCCAAAGCGCGGTTTGCCGATCAGGTGCTTGGGCAGATCGAAGCTTGGTGGAAAGCCGCGGGCCAGTCCAGCAGCGCGCGGATCATCCATTTCAACTTTGTGGAAATCAATGACGGCGTGTTTGGTCATTTTGCCACCAAGACGGCGTCTTCGTTCCCCTACCAGGTAAAGAAAATCAATTTTGAACTGATGAATCTGGCCCGGGAACGCAAGCAGGTCTTCCTCGCCGACCTGGCGGGCTTGGCCCAGCAGAGGGGATACGCCAGCGCCCATGATCCGAGACTTTATGTGACGGCGAAGATGGCTGTGGCGCTGGATTTCCTTCCCGCAATGGCCAAAGCCACCGTGGATATTGTCAAGGCCGTGAGCGGCCATATTAAGAAATGCCTGGTGCTGGATTTGGACAACACGCTGTGGGGCGGCATCATTGGGGACGATGGCATGGAGAACATTGAAATTGGGGAACTGGGATTGGGGCCCGCCTTCGATGCGTTGCAACATTGGGCCAAGGAGCTGAAGAACCGCGGGATCATCCTGGCGGTGTGCAGCAAGAATGAACTGGAAACAGCCCGGCGGCCTTTTAAAGAGCATCCCGACATGACCTTGCGCCTGGAAGATATCGCTGTCTTCATGGCCAATTGGGAGAACAAAGTGGACAACCTGAAGCAGATTCAGAAGGCGCTGAACATCGGTTTTGACTCGATGGTCTTTGTGGATGACAGCCCCTACGAACGGAACCTGGTGCGAGGGATTCTGCCGGAAGTGGTGGTGCCGGAGTTGCCCGAGGACCCGTCTCTCTACGTTTCTTTTTTGCGCTCGCTTAACCTCTTTGAAACCGCCTCATTCTCCGAGGAGGACCTGAAGCGCACGCGGCAGTACCAGGAGGAGATTGAGCGGGGGGATTTTCAAAAATCATTCACGTCCATTGAGGATTATCTTGCCGGGCTGGCGATGGTTTCCGAGGTGCGCCCCTTCGAGGCGTTTAACGTGCCCCGGGTGGCCCAACTGAGCCAGCGGTCCAACCAATTCAATCTGCGGACCAGGCGCTACACGGAGGGCGAGGTGGAGCAAATGAAGGACTCGCCGGAATACATCACGCTGGCGCTGAATTTGCGGGACAAATTTGGCGACCACGGCCTGATAGCGGTGGTGATACTCAAGAGGCTGGACGTGGAGAGGGCCTTTATTGACACTTGGATCATGAGTTGCCGCGTGTTAAAACGGGGCATGGAAGAATTCACGGTCAACCAAATGGTCCAACACGCCCGCCAAAAAGGAATCCGGCGCCTGGCGGGGGAGTATCTGCCAACGGCCAAGAACAGCATGGTCAAGGATCTGCTGGCCCGGATGGGGTTTGACGAAGTCGGCGGGCAGTGGGAAATGGACATCAACAGATTCCAAGAGTTTAAAACCCATATCCAAAAGGGCTAAGAGATGCCAAAAACAATTGATCAAATACTGTGCGAGGTCAACCAGGTCGTGGGCGACATCCTGCGCGAACCAGGCCTTGACTTGAAGATGGAGACCACCGCGAAAGATGTCAAGAATTGGGATTCACTCAATCACATCGAGATCATCGTGGCGGTGGAAAAGCACTTCGGGATCAAATTCAATTTCGCCGAGCTGCAAAAGTTCAAGAACGTCGGCCAGATGTGCGAGAGTATCCTCAAGAGGACAAATTAGAACCAGGGAATCATTGTTCGTTGGAGCCGGTGCCGGTATTCCCGGCGGCGCTTCCGCTGGCGGTGGCGGTGAAACCGGTCAGAACAAAGGGGATGGCTGTTCCCGCCAAGGAACCGGAAGCGGGAGTAATGGTGCCCTCGCCCGTGCCGTCCTGCAAACTGAATGAGCCGGATTGGGTGTAATTGCCGGTCTTGGTGTTTGGATTGGTGGCCTTTGAGGTGACGGTGGCCAGGCCCGTGACCGTAAATCCCAGCGCGCCTGTGGAACTGGAGTCGTTGTACGCGATTGTGACGAGATAATAATCGGTTTGGGTGAAAGGCGGCGCTCCTTGGCCATTGGCATCCGTATAAGTGCCGGAACTGATGTCGTTTTGCCCGGATTGAGTGTAGCTTAAGATATCGGAAACATCCACCAATGGGTTGGTTCCCTGATAGACGGCGAACCCGCTGCCGTTGTAATCCAGTGTGGCGTTGGCTGGGAATTTAGAGTTCGTCCAGTTTCCTTCCGAATATTCGTCCAGGGCGAGCTGTTTGAGCAAGGTTGCAGCGGTGATGGTGCTTCTGGTGGGCGCCTTGGTCGTGGTGCTGGTGCCGTTGTCCGTCCCCACGTCAACGCCGTTGGTGGTGGCGGAGGCTTCATACATCGTGGCGGAAAGCGAAATTCTCTCCAACAATTGTGCCTGGGCGTGAACAGTTCCGGGCAAGGCCAGCGAGAAGCCGGCGGCGGTCGCGAGAATGACGAGGGGTTTGAGTTTCAGTTTCATAATAGGCAGGTCAATGGTAGTTTTTTAAGGCATTGATTCACATTTTTCCGGTCCACTGGCAGCGATGATGACGGATGGGGGGCCGGGAGGCAAGCAAAAGTGGCAAAATCGAGCAACGCAGGGAAGTGGAGGGGGCCGGTGAGTGCGCGGACTGGAAGGAACTGCGCCTGAGTTGGTGCTGGAGACTGGGGACGTTCCGGGAAGAATTGCTGGAGAAGATTGCGGAGCAACAACGTCCGGCGCATCATGGCCGGGAATTGAGGGAAGCGGAGGAGCAAAGGGCGCAACGATTGGTCCGGGAAATGTTAAAGGAGGCAAGCTGCGGCCATTGGCAAGCAAAATGAACCAAACTATGGGTGGACCCGAATGGCGCTTACGCCAGCCAGTGAAACCAGAAGGCCGAACCCAATGGAAATCTTCTTGGTGGTGGACATAGGTGATGCCGCTTAACGTCCAAGCTCAGCCACAGCCGCCGGCTGCGGGCTGAGCAATGCAAGGATGATATTCAAATTTCATGGCTTGGTCAAAACTGAAGGCGCGGTGGCTGTTGGCTGCAGCGATTTGTTAGCCTCCGCGTCAACTGACACCAGCATCCCACTACCGATAGTCACAACATCCTTCTTATAAATCAGGCCCTCGCCGCCGATGGCAACTTCCTTCCCTGCAAAATGGCCGCCCTCAATCTTCGCCAGCGTGCAGTCCCACGAGTAATACTCGGGCAGAAATACTAAAATGGCGATAAGCTCTGTGACCCGCTCTACTCGATTGACATAGACTACCGTGCCGGCCTCTACAACTCCAGCTCGCTGGTCTCGTGAAGAAGTCGGATAATCCTGCTTGGCCAGAAACAGGGTGTGGGTGTGCGTGTCTCTGACAAGATCAAGCTGCGCGGTGGTGCGAAAACTCTGCCCAAGAGTTCCGCCCTTTTGGACCTCCGCTGACTCGGTCAGGTCCTTATGAAAACAACAGCCGCAAACCAGACCTGCCACAATCGGGAGTAGTGCAATAAATCGTGAGGCATTCATCTGCGAGGCTAACAATTAATAGGCAACAGGTTGTTCGTGTATCAAAATGGCCAAATGAATCCCGATGAGGCGGTGCAGCGATTTGCGGAAGTTGTTAGATGCAAACATCTTGGAGTGGCGACAAACCACAACTATTGGGCCTGCCTCAGCCGATAATGCCACGACCCCAAAGGCTTCGCGTTTCATTTGCCACCGAAGATGTCGCCGCCGGCCCCAAAGTCAAGCCTTCAACCCGGCAGAACGATCAAACTTCTCCCAGCGACATCATCCGCGACCTCCTTCGATTGACTCTTGGAACGGGCGATCAACTTGGGGTAGACCCTCCACCCAAAACTCCACCGTGCAAAACGCCCCGGCCACAACAGTATTCTTCACGCAAGGATTTCATTCTCAGAGCTTTGCCAACTAAATGGGTTTGGCAGGTATATAGTCCCGGCTTTTCCCGTCGTCAATACAGACCAACCGCCATTGCGGTTTTGCGCCGATTCGACCACGGATTTCACGGCTGACACGGATGTTTATTCTTTATTCTGTTATGAGATGATCGGGGTTAATGTGAGTTTAACGCTATGGGTGAAAGCCTTTACAACTTGATGCGGCGCGGCGAAAGCAGCAGCAATGATCTGTTGCTCGGACGGTTTCTGGAATATGTCCAAGGCAAGCGCCTGGAACTCTATCCCGCGCAGGAAACCGCCATCCTGGAGCTGTTTGAGGAAAAGAACGTGATTCTCAACACCCCCACGGGCTCCGGCAAAACGCTCGTGGCCGCGGCCGTCCAGTTCAAGGCTCTGGCCCAGGGCCGGCGCTCGGTCTATACCTGCCCGATCAAGGCGCTGGTGAACGAGAAATGGCTGGCCCTTTGCCGGGAGTTCGGCCCCGATAATGTGGGCCTCTGCACCGGCGACGCCTCGGTCAACCGCGAGGCTCCCATACTGTGCTGCACGGCGGAAATCCTGGCCAATATCGCGCTGCGGGAAGGTTCCAGCGCGAATGTTCAGGAAGTGATCATGGACGAATTCCATTACTACGCCGACCGCGACCGGGGCGTGGCCTGGCAGGTTCCCTTGTTGATCTTGTCCAACGCCCGGTTCTTGTTGATGTCCGCGACGCTGGGCGAAACGACATTCTTCGAGGAGGAGTTGACGCGCTTGAATGGCCGGCCCAGCGTGACGGTGCAGTCTGCGGTTCGCCCGGTACCGCTGGAATTCGCCTACTCGGAAATTCCGCTGGCCCAAACCGTGGAGCGTCTGGCCGGCGAGGGCAAAAGCCCGGTCTATGTGGTTCATTTCACCCAACTGGAGGCCGCGCAAAGCGCCCAGGATTTCACCAGCATCAATGTTTGCGCGCACGAGGAAAAGGCCGCGCTGGGCGCCGCGCTGGAAGGATTCAAATTCACCAGCCCCTACGGCCCGGACATCCGGCGCTGGCTCAAACACGGCATTGGACTGCATCACGCCGGCATTCTCCCCAAGTACCGCGTGCTGGTGGAGCAACTAACCCAAAAGGGCTTGCTGAAAATCATCTGCGGCACCGACACGCTGGGAGCCGGCATCAATATGCCCATCCGCACCGTGCTCTTCAGCCGCCTGTGCAAATATGACGGCCACAAAACCGGAATTCTCAGCGCGCGGGATTTCCACCAGATCGCCGGACGCGCCGGGCGAAAAGGCTTTGATGATCGCGGCTGGGTGGTGGCGCAGGCCCCGGAACATACGGTGGAGAATCTGAAGCTGGATGAAAAAGCGGCCAAAGGCGGCAAAAAAGCGGTCAAACGGAAACCGCCGGAAAAAAACTTCGTCAATTGGGACAAGCAAACCTTTCTGCGCCTCATCCACGCGGCCCCGGAACGGCTGGCCTCGCGCTTTCAAGTCTCGCACGGCATGCTGCTCCACGTGCTCGGCCGCCCCGGCGACGGCTGCCGCGCGCTGCAAAGGCTGCTGCGGGATTGCCATGAATCGCCCAAGGCGAAGAAGGAACAGACCAAACGGGCGTGGCAATTGTTCCGCTCGCTGGTGGAGCGCAAGATCATCGAATTCATCCCCAAAACGGCGGAGGGGGCGCACCTGCGGGTGCACGCGGATTTGCAGGAGGATTTCTCGATGGACCAGGCGCTGTCATTATTTCTGCTTGACACAATCCCGCTGCTGGACCCGCAGGCGGCCGATTTCGCGCTGATGCTGCTGACTCTGGTGGAATCCATCCTGGAAGATCCCGAGATCATTCTGCGCAAGCAGCTCGACAAGGTGAAGGACCGGAAGATGGCGGAGATGAAGATGGAAGGGTTGGAATTCGAGCAGCGGATGGAGGAGTTGGAGAAGCTCGAATACCCGAAGCCCAACCGCGAATTCGTCTATGCCGCCTTCAACGCCTTCGCCGACAAGCACCCGTGGGTGGGCCAGGAAAACATCCGGCCCAAATCCATCGCCCGCGAGATGTTCGAGTCCTTTCGCTCCTTCTCCGATTACATCCGCGACTACGAGCTGCAAAGGGCCGAGGGCCTCCTGCTCCGCCATCTGTCCCGCGTCCACAAAGTCCTGACCCAGACCGTGCCCGACGCCGCCAAGAATGACACCGTGCGCGAAATGGAAGTTTATCTCGGAACCCTCATCCGCCAGGTTGATTCGAGCCTCCTGGACGAGTGGGAAAAAATGCGCGATCCGAACTTTCAGCCCGCGGAAACAAAGAAAGCGCCGCCGCCCAGGGCCCAGGCGCCCGACATCACGCGCGACACCAAGGCCTTCACGGCAATGATACGCAACCGCGTGTTCACTTTCTTGCGCGGCCTGGTGATTGGGGATTTGGAACAGGCCCTGGCCACGCTCACCTCCCCGGAGCAGCCCGGCGGCGAAGCGTGGACCGTAAGCCGGTTGGGCGAGACGCTGGAGGCTTATTATGCCGGGCATCAAGCCATCTGCCTGGACCCCAACGCGCGAAATTTGCGGCACACATACGTGACGCCGTCGCAGGACAACAAACTCTGGTGGGTGCAGCAAATGCTGGTGGATCCGGAGGAGGCGAATGATTGGGTGGCGGAGTTCGAGGTGGACCTGGAGGAGTCCCGGAAAACAGACCAACCGGCGCTACGCCTGCGGAGGATCGGCGGTCTATAGCTTGGATGAAACCTTTGGCCCACTGCCTCCGTCTCCATTAACATGGAATCCAATCTTGACCGCAAACATGGATAGACCGAATATCGCCGGGGCATAACGCACATGAATTTACCAAGAACCCTCGTTCACTTTCGCACGTTAAGTTCGACGCTTTGGGACGCTTCCCTTGGCCGTGCCATCGCGCCTGCCCGTATTGCGCTGACTCGCACCGCGGCGCTGGCAGCCCTGGCCGTCTTGCCCTCAAAAGCGGCCACCGCGGGAATGACCGTGACGAACATTTTCTCGTTTCCCGCCGGGCAAGTCTCGGTTGCCAGTCTGGTTGAAGGAACAAATGGAAACTTCTATGGAACAACCATCGCCGTTGGATCAAATGGGGATGGCGCTATTTTTATGCTCACGCCTGCCGGCTCCTTTACCTATTTGGTGTCTTTTGCCGGCTCCAACGGCGCGACTCCCAACGCGCCGCTGCTTTTGGCCGCGGATGGCAATTTCTACGGCACCACTTCAGCGGGCGGCACCGACAATAATGGGACGATTTTTAGCATGTCGCCATCGGGCGCGTTGACAAACCGGTTCAAATTCGGCGGCACAAATGGGGCGAATCCCCAAGGGGGGCTGGCGCAGGGCTTGGATGGCCTTTTTTACGGCACCACTTCCGCCGGAGGAACGAATCGAGACGGAGAAGTTTTTTCCTGGTCCCCATCCCGCGGGCTGAGCAACCTGTATTCGTTCAGCGGCGGGGCCGAAGGCTCCAAACCGCTGGCCGGAGTGGTGGCCGGCTCCAATGGCAACCTGTATGGCACAACTTCACAGGGCGGGGCAAATGGGTATGGCACGGTGTTTGAATTGACTCCCTCCAACACGATCAAAACCCTGGTTTCCTTTGCGCTCAACCAGGGGTCGTCTCCCGTGGGGCTGGTGCAGGCGGCGGGCGGCGACTTTTATGGGGCCACTTCCGCCGGCGGCGCCAATGGTTTGGGAACGGTGTTCCAGGTGACGCCATCCGGCCGCCTGAGTGTGCTGGCGTCCTTCGACATCACCAACGGTTCCAACCCCGAGGCCCCCGTTTTGCTCGGCTCCGACGGCTTGCTCTACGGCACCACGGAGCAAGGCGGAACGGGCGGGAAAGGGGTCGTCTTCCAGTTGTCCACCAACGGCGGGACGATCAACACGCTGGTTGCCTTTCAAGGCACCAATGGCGCGTTTCCAGAAGCCGGGCTGATGCAGGCCAGCGACGGAAACTTCTACGGCACAACCAGCAGCGGCGGCGCCGACGGCTCGGGAACTGTCTTTGGCCTTACAGGCTTCGGCCCAAAAATCACCCAGCAACCCACCAACCAGAGCTTCTCCGCAAAAGCCACGGTTCACTTTTCTGTCAAGGCCGCCGGCTCGGCCCCGCTTTTCTATCAATGGCAGATGGATGGCGCCAACCTGACCAACACCCCCGACATTTCCGGCGCCACCAGCAACCGCCTCACGCTCACGTCCGTGGCGCTGACAAACTCCGGCAGTTATTCGGTGATTGTTTCCAACGCCTTCGGCACGGTCACCAGCGCCGTCGCCAAACTGACGGTCCCCGCCCCCACTCTGACGATCAAGACAACCCCGGCCAGCGAGACAAACGGAACCCTGACGCTAAAGGGAACCGCCGCCGGCAAATACGGGGTGACCAATGTCCTCTGGCAGATTCTCTACCAGACCAACTCCGGCACAAACTGGACAGCGATCACCACCAATGGCTGGAGCGATTCGCCCGCCGCCACCAATTGGTCCGCGACCGTGGCGTTGCGCGGAGGATCGAACATTTTCCGGGCCTGCAGCGTGGATCCGCTGGGGAACCACTCGCTGACGAACTCGGTGGAAGTTTTTTACTTGACACGTAGCCTGCTCACCCTGGCGACCAACGGTTTTGGAAGCATCAGCCCCAAAGTCACCAGCACCAATCTGGTGGTGGGCCGGAACTACACCATCAAGGCCAGTCCCGCCAAAAACAACCTGTTTTCCAACTGGGTCGGGAGCCTGGCCAGCAGTTCCAACCGGCTGACTTTCCTCATGGTGTCCAACATGTCGCTGACGGCAAACTTTGTGACCAATCCATTCCTCAAAGCCGGTGTGGCGGGAAGCTACAACGGCCTGTTTTCCGTCTCCAACACGGTGGGCGCGCAGTCCTCGGGATTGCTCAAGAATCTGAAGGTTGGAACGCTGGGAACCTACACGGGCAAATTGTATATCGGCGGGTCCAATTACAGCCTGGCCGGCGGTTTTGACGTGGCCGGCAACGCCAGCAATCACATCGCGCGCAGCACCGCTTTGGGCGCGTTGTCGCTGGCGATGAATTTGGATTGGAACAGGACGCCGCCCCAGGTAACCGGCACCGTTGCGGGAAATAACGGCGGCGCGTGGACGGCTCCCCTGCTGGCCGAATTGGCGGGCAGCGGCCTGGGTTCCGCGGAGTACACCATGCTGATCCCGCCCGAAACCAATTCGGTCGCGGCTTCTCCACCCGGCTATGGCTACGCGACCATCACCAACCATGACGGCGCCGCCACGCTGACTGGCGCCCTGGCCGATGGCGCCGCCTTGAGCGAGAATATCGCCGAATCGGCCAGCGGCAAACTGGCCGTTTTTGCCACACCTTACTCCAACGACGGCCTGCTGCTGGGCTGGTTGACGCTGACCAACGGCGCGCCAGAGGGCGATCTGACATGGATCCGGCCCGCGGCCAGCAGCGGCCTGTTCACCAACGGCTACACCAACGCCGTCACCGTGCAAAGCTCCCGCTGGACCAATCCTCCGGCGCACACGGCCGCCATCCCGCTGCCATTGGGACTACTGGAGTTCACGGGCGTTTTTCCCACGCTGCCGCTGATCGTCGAAGTAACCCTCACCACCAACAACACTCTGGCGGAATTGCCCGGCGCCACTCACACCCTAAAAGGAACCATCAATCCCAAAACCGGGCTTTTGAGTGTCTCCCTCCCCGATGTCATCGGCAAAGAGACGATTTCCGGGAGCGGCGTCATTTTGCAAAATCAAACCAATGGCGGGGGATATTTTGTGACCAAGACCAACGCCGGATACATCCTGCTGCATTAAAGCGTTGGCGCGGGGGAATTGCGCAAAATGTTTTTGGCCGCCTGTTTCACTGATTCGGCCAATTCGCGCGGCTGGATGACGCGGGCGTTGCCGGCCCAGCTTAGAATCCACCGTTCCACCTCGGCGAGGCTGGAAAGTTTCATGCGCAACTCCACGCCGCCATCGGGCAATTCGCGGAGTTCCTGGGATTCATGCCATTTTTTCTCGCGAATGTAGTCGGCGACCATTTCGTTGAACCGGACCACCACGTCGAAGCACCCCTGGCCGGATTCCACGCCAAAGCTGTCGCGCAGCCGCTTGTTGAGGGAAAACTTTTGCGGGCGGAGAAAAGTCCTGCCGGTGGTTTTGACGGCCTGGATGCGGGCGGGGACAAAGGTGCGGATGTCCTGGCGCAAATGGCACCAGGCGAAAAGAAACCATTCGCCGTTGATGTTGGCCAGATGATAAGGATCCACGACGCGGAGTTCGGTCTGGCGGCGGCCGGGCTTGCGATAGGTCAGTTCCAGTTGCCGCCGCTGGGCGACGGCCTTGGCCAGCGTGTCGAAGTTTTCCAGATTGAGCACCGGCTCCGCGCTGGTGCGGAAGGAGATGGATTGCTCCCATTCGGCCAGGTTGAGGGAAATAGTGTCGGGGAGCGAGACGGCCATTTTTTTGAAGGCGCTGAGCAGAGGGCGTTCGAAGGTGGTGCCGCGATACTGTTGCAGGGCCTTTTCGGCGACCAGCAAGGCAAACAATTCCCCCTCGCTGATCTGGAGCGTCGGGAACGCGCTGACTTCCTCAGTGTAATGGTATCCCTTGTGTGCGAAGCTGAACTCCAGCGGCAATTCCAGCCGGTCGCGCATGAACTCCAGGTCGCGATGAATAGATTTGGAGCTGACTTCGAGTTCCGCCGCCAGGGTGACGGCATTGGGGTATTTGCCGGATTGAACAGCCTGATGAATCCGCAGCATCCGTTCCAAAGGGGGACGGGAAAAGAGCGTCGTTTTTAGGCGCGGGTTCATCGGTCATCGGGCCGCCTTGGGGTTGCGCCAGGCGCTCCCGGCCCGGCGCCCGGGAGGCCGCCGCAGAGGAGGCCGGCTCAAGTGATTTTGGAGAGCAACTCTTCGTTGGTCTTGTGCTTTTTCAGGGCGGCCAGCAGGGTTTCCATGGCTTCAATCGGGTTGAGATCCACCATCATGCGGCGCAATTTGCGGATGGATTCAATGTTTTTGGCCGGGAAGAGTTTTTCCTCCTTGCGCGTGCCGCTCTTGGGGATGTCCAACGCCGGGAACAAGCGGCGCTCGGCCAGCTTGCGTTCGAGGATCAACTCCATGTTGCCGGTGCCCTTGAACTCCTGGAAAATCAATTCGTCCATGCGCGAACCGGTGTCCACCAGCGCGGTGGCGATGATGGTGAGCGAGCCGCCTTCTTCGATCTTCCGGGCGGAGGCGAACATTTTGCGCGGAATCTCCAGGGCGCGGGCATCCACGCCGCCGGTCATGGTGCGGCCGCTGCCGCCATGGACACTGTTGTAGGCGCGGGCCACGCGGGTGATGGAGTCCAGCAGGACAAAAACATCCCGTCCGCTTTCGACCATGCGGCGGCAACGTTCGATGGTGAAACGGGAGAGGCGGACGTGGGTTTCCAAGTCCTGATCGTTGGAGGAGGCGACCACCTCGGCTTTGACCGAGCGCTGGAAGTCGGTGACTTCCTCCGGCCTCTCGTCAATGAGCAGAACCAGGACATAGACCTCGGGATGATTGGCGCTCACGGCGTTGGCAATCTGCTTGAGAATAGTGGTCTTGCCCGTGCGCGGCGGGGAGACAATCAATCCGCGGGTGCCTTTGCCGATGGGTGTGACCAAGTCAATGATGCGGGTTTCCAGCAGGTCGGGAGAGGTCTCCAGGTTGATCTTTTCGATGGGGTCAATGGTGGTGAGGTTCTCGAAACGGACGGCCTTGGTATAAGCTTCAAAGGGGAGCTCATTGATGGTGGCCACCGTTTTAAGCTGGGGGCTGTTGCCGCGATGGGGCGGTTGGGTTTCCCCGGCGACCAGGCAGCCCTCGCGCAGGAAGTTGCGCTTGATGGTGTCGGGGGTGACAAAGATGTCGCTGGGTTTGGGATGATAGTTGTTTTCCTTGGTGCGAAGGAAGCCGAACCCCTTTTCGGAGATCTCCAGGAAACCGGAGCCGAAATCGGCGGTGGTGGCGCTGGGCGCATTGCTCATAGGATTTTTCTTCCGCAAAAGTATGAAGGTCCTGGTTAAACTACCCCTAAAAATCAAGTTCTCTTGAATTTAGAATTTTTGGAGGACCGCCGCGGAATCACTGCTCTGTTTGAACCGCGCACTGACGGTCAGACCTTCAACACTTCAATTCTTAGCCTAAAACCGGCGGAATGCAACAAAATTCTTCCATCCCCCCCAGCCCGGCCTCCCCCAAAGGGGCCGGTCAGCCGCGGACGCCTCGGCGAGGCGTCCCTACCTCCCCCAGCCCGGCCACCCGACCAGGGGCGTGGTCAGCCGCCCACTTCGGCCTTGGCCTCCGCCGCCAAGGCGGTGCTCAGGTACCTTTCCCCGGTGGAACAGGCCACCGTGACGATCATTTTTCCCTTGTTTTCGGGGCGTTTGGCGACCTGGATGGCGGCAACCACATTGGCGCCGGTGGAAATGCCGACCAGCAATCCCTCCTCCTTGGCCAGACGGCGGGCCATGGCGAAAGCCTCGTCATTGGCAACCTGCACGCACTCAGAGATTTGCGCATGGCCCTTGCTGTCTTTGAGACGGAGGTTTTTGGGGATGAAACCCGCGCCGGTGCCTTGAATCTTGTGGGGTCCGGGCTTGACGGGCTGCCCCGCCAGGGTTTGGGAAATAACCGGGGAATCCTTGGGTTCGACCGCGATGGCCTGGAAAGAGGGCTTGCGCGGCTTGATGGCCTCGACGCAACCGGTGATGGTGCCACCGGTGCCAACGGCGGAGACCAGAATATCCACTTTGCCATCGGTGTCGGCCCAGATTTCCTCGGCGGTGGTGGTTTTGTGGATTTGGGGATTGGCGGGATTGTCGAATTGTTGGGGAATCCAGGAATTGGGGGTTTCGCGGGCCAAATGTTCGGCGCGGGCGATGGCCCCTTTCATGCCTTCGACGCCTGGGGTCAAAACAAGTTTGGCGCCCAGCATGGCGAGCAAAGTGCGCCGTTCCAGCGACATCGTGTCGGGCATGGTGAGGATGATCCTGTAACCCTTGGCGGCGGCCACGAAAGCCAGGGCGATGCCGGTGTTGCCGCTGGTCGGTTCGATGATCACCGTGTTGCTCTTGAGGAGACCGCGCTTCTCCGCGTCTTCGATCATGGCCATGCCGATGCGGTCCTTGACGCTGCCGAGGGGATTGAAGAATTCGCACTTGAGCAGGACGGCGGCCTCCAGCTCGGCTGTGACTTTATTGAGGCGGACCAGCGGAGTGTGACCGACGGTTTCGACGATGTTGTTAAATATGCGTCCCATAATAATTGATTGGCTTGAAATGTCGCCGCGTTATGATTCGACGGTGGATATTGGCAAATTGTTCGCGGAGGGCAAGCTATTTTTTTAACCGACAGCTATTTTTTTAACCGCGCGCGACATTATCCTCCGTCTGATCCTTGACTCTCAAGTCTTGCGGGAGTATGTTTGCAGGGTTCACACAAACTGTCCCTTTAGGCAAAGCAGGCCATGACCAAACGAGATGGAAGGCGGTTCTGCCCAGGCCAATCCCAGAGCATTATGATGAAGAAGTTGATGAGAACTGGATTGAAACGGACAACCCCCGGCGCCGGCTTCACGCTGATCGAATTGCTGGTGGTGATCGCCATTATCGCCATTCTGGCCGCGCTGCTGCTGCCGGTTCTGGCGCTGGCAAAGCAAAAGGGCAACTCGGCCAGGTGCATGTCCAACTTGAAACAGCTCGGGGTTGGCTTCGCGCTCTACGAAGGCGACAACACCGACACCTGCCCGGCCGCCGCCTGTGACGGCGCGGACAACTCTCAATATACCTGGGACACAGCCATCCACCCCTTTATTGGGGGAAACGCCAATTATTCCCAATCGCAGTTGGATAGTGGCGCCGTGGACCAGACTCTGACCCCTCCGATCCTGCGTTGCCCGTGTGATATTGGGCCTGATACATATTGGGTTGCCTCGCAGCCCACCTTGGGAAGAAGAACTTACGCCATGAACGCCATTGGCCCCAATTACCAGGAAACCTTGGGGTCGGCGCTCCCCACACCCACTGACGGTTTGGGAATTTACTGGACGGCGCCAACCACGACCAGTGACGCGCCCGGTTACAGGACCTCGGTGGTAATCCGCCCCGCGGGAACGATCAATCTGGTGGAACAACCTGCGGGGGACAATGTCTGTGGAAACGTCTGGCCTTCCTTCTCGATCGCTCCGAACAACAACGGCGATAACGGCCAAGGAATGGGAGAATGTTATCAAACGGACGTCAACGACCCCAACAACCAAGGATTGGCACTCTATAAATTGCATGATTATCACTTTAATTATCTCTTTTTTGATAATCACGTCGCCTTGCTGACGATGGAGCAAACCGTTGGAAGCGGGACGACCAATAACCCACAAGGGATGTGGACGATAGCGGGGAATTGAGGTCAGATCCGCCCGCGAAGGGGCCCTAATTCTGTGGCGGCGGCGTGAAAACGGGGTGCTGGAATTGGTAGGCCACGCCGTAATCCCCGGTGGGAGCGCCATGATTGACGTGGATGTAGCCTAGATAACCGATGCTAAGAATCAATTGGCAACCCCACAAACCAAGCAGCATCCATCGCATGAGGCGAGCCGGAAATGCTTCCTTGAAGATCCACGTCCACCATAACCATTCCAAGGGGAAGGTAATGACGAGGTAATGGCGGGGAAGAAGGCCCACATTCAAAGTGAGCAGGATTCCATATCCGGTAAAGGCGGCAGCCAAAAGCAAGGAATTATCCGACCCGGACCTGCCCAGGATAAGACATTGCAATGAGACCGGTTGGCGCCAGAACCGGAGCAAAAAACGAAGGAAGGCCGCGCCGGCCAATCCGAGAATCACCACATGCACCATCCCCATGAGGCCAGTGGGGTTGCCGGCAATCAGCGGATATTTCAAGTATTCGAGGAATTCCCGATCACCCAAAGAGCAGGTCAGCCCCAATCCCAACGGGTCGCTGACCCAAACCTGCCAATACATGCTGTGCAATTGGGGATAAGAAAACCAGCGCAGGAAGAAGCGGATCCATGAGAACTGGTGATTGAGGTGAAAGTAATAATCCAGCCACGAAAGCATCGTGAGCAACCCCAATCCCAAACCAATCAACCAAGGCCCCCAAGCCGTCTTTCGATTGCTTTGGCCCAGCGCTTCCGAGGCGGCGGTCCAAATGACGAGAGCGAGAGTGAAAATAAAGCCCGACAGGTGAATTTGGCCGAGCCAGATGCCGAGAAGCCCCCAAAGCAAAGCCCCTGGGCGGCGATCCCGGTTGCTCCAGGCCCACAGGGCCAGGACGCAGAAAAGCGGCAAAGTTGATTGCGCCCAGATTTTTCGTTGCAGGAAAATCGCGATGGGATTCACGCAGACCAGGGCGAAAGCCCACAACCAAGGTTCCCGCCAGCGCGCCTCAACCCCGCGAAGAGCGAAAAGCAGCAGGCCGGCCAAAGCGAGAATGTTCAGGATTTGCACCGCGCGCGCCAGTTCCGGCGGGGTGGTTGAGAAGAACACCCGCCGCAGCGCCAAAAACATCCAGATGCTCAAGGGAGGATTGCGGACCCCCACGGCTGATTCCATGCCGAGTGTGGGAAGCGGCTCCGTAATGCCGGCTTTCTGGGTTTGGTCAAACATGAACCATTCGTCATATTTGAACTCAATGTCTCCCCCGAAAGAAACCCGCAGCACCGCGCCCACCAGAAGAGAGGCGACAAAAAACCATCTCCAATTGCGGGAAAGCGGAAGAAAGGAAGTTTGGCCCGCGGGATTTTCTGTAACAGACGGGCCGGCTGGCGGAGCGTCGCCCTGGTGCAAGTTGGATTCAGCCGCACCAAGACGCTTTTTCAAATTCATGCGGGGCAACCGTATCTATGGCCGCAGACGAATACAAACGAAAAAACTCCCGTCCCGGCCATCACTCATTATCGGCGGTGAAGAGGTAGGCGCCGGAAGCAATTTGATAGACGGCGGCGGGGACTTCCATCCGCAGGAATTTGACGCCAGGGGAATTGGCCGCCGGGCGGCCGGATTCTGTGACGGAGTCCGGCGCGCTGGTTGGGATGAAGACGGTGGCGGTGGTGTTGGCGGGGATGGCCACGTTGATCGTAATTTTGCGGCCGTCCCGCTTCCAGGAGCTGGTGATTTTGCCGTGGATGGAGTCATAGCTGGCGTTGACGAAGGCGAGGTCTCCAACCAGGGCAGGCTTAATGATGATGCGCTGGAACCCCGGGGCGGCCGGATCGCTCTGGATGCCGGCCAGGTCGTGGAAGAACCATTCGTTGATCTGGCCCAGCATGAAGTGGTCCTGGGAGGAGGAGCGGAGCGCGTCCCAGGCCTCGGTGAGGCTGGTGGCGCCCATTTTCAATTGCCAGCCATAGCCGGGCTTTTCCGACTGGTTGTTCATGGCGAATACCACGTCGGAACGTCCTCCATCGGCCAGGGCGCGCAGAAGGTAGCGGTAGCCAACGTCCCCGGCGGTGAGTCCTTTTTGCCGCACATCATTTACCAAGTTGTCGAGGATGGCAGCGCGGTTTGCCGGTTCGGCCAGCCCCATCACCAAGGGAAGCGAGTTCGCGCATTGCGAGCCGGTGGCATACTCGCCGGTGGCGGCATTGAAGTATTTCAGGTTGAACGCGGCGCGAATCCGCCCGGCTTGCCGCTCATAATTGGCGGCGTCGTCCCGCAAGCCGAGCCGTTGGGCGGCTTGCGCAAGGATCATGGTGTCCTGATAGTAGAAGGCGGTGGCGGTCACACCCTTGGGAGTCAACTTGGACTCGCCGGGGCTGCCGGGGCCGATGTCATACCAATCGCTCAAGCCGTAGCTGACAATGTCGTTGGTCGCCTTGCCGCCCAGATAGGCCGCGTAGCGGGCGATGCCCTGGTAGTGGCGGCGGAGCAATTCGGTGTCGCCGGTGAACTCGTATTGCTGCCAGGCGATGAGGGGGAAGGCGCTGCCCCATTCGGGCGAGTCCAGAAAACTGCCGGTGAAGGAAGTGAATTCGGGCGCGGTGGTCGGAACCATGCCGCCGGCGTGCTGGCTGTCGGCCATGTCGTTCATGGTTTTGGCAAAGAAGGCGGCCAGGTCGAAGTTGTAGCGCAAGGCCGGGCCGTTGAGATGGGTCTGCTCCAGCCAGCCCAACTTCTCGCGGTGGGGACAATCGGTTAAAACGCTGACCATGTTATTGAGCTGCGCCCAACGAACCAGGGTGTAAATGCGGTTGAAGAGGTCATTGGAGGTGGTGAATTGGCCCACGGGCGTGGCGGTCGAATGGACGACGGCGCTTTCCAGGGAATCGAGGACCGGCAACACGCCACCGTCCGGCGGCGCGGCGCCCTCGACTTGAAGGTATCGGAAGCCGCAGTAGAAGAACCGCGGGGACCATGTTTCCTGGCCGCCGCCCGCCAGGGTGTAAAGGCAGTAGGTGGGGCTACCCATGCTGCCTTGATCAATGGAGCCGTCGGCTTTCAACAACTCCGCGGGCCGGAGCTTCACCGTCGAGCCGGGCGGGCCATGCACGGTGATCTTCGGCATCTGCGAGGCGTTTTGGCCGAGGTCGTACACGGTGGTTCCCGGCTTCAGTTCCGTCGTCTTGACAGGTTTGAGAACCTCGAAACCGCGGGTGGGAGGCGCGGCACAGGAAAGCCCTTTCAAGACTCCACCCGGCCCTTGCGTCACCAGCGCCGGCCCCCATCTTGTCGCGTCGAAGCCGGGCTGGTCCCAGCCGGCGGGATAAAGCCGGGCGTCGTAATCCTCCCCGCCATAGACGGAAGTGAAGGTGACCGGCCCGGAGGAGGCGCGCCACTGGTCGTCGGTCGCCACCAGTTGGCTGGAGCCGTCTTGATACTCCAGAAGCAATTGGGCGATGGACTTCTGCGGCCCGAAGGAAGCTTTGAATTTGGTGTAACGACCGGAGACTTGCAGGACGTTATACATGCCATTGCCCAGAAACAGGCCGATGGCATTGGCGCCCGGGCGCAAAGAAGGGGTGAGGTCGTAAGTGTCGTAGAGGCAGGTTTTGTCGTATTTGCTCCAACCCGGGGTGAGCAGATCGCCGGTCACCTTGCCGCCGTTGAGGGTCATCTCATAGCAGCCGAGGCCGCAGACGAAAACCAGTGCGCGCCGCAAGCCGGGCTTGACCACAAAGTCGCGGCGGAGCAGGAGCGTTGGATAGGTGCTGGAGCTTTGGCCCGCACTGATCCACCTGGCCTGCCAATCGCTTTGGTTGAGCAGACCCATGGTCCACGCCGCCGGGGCGCTCCAGGCGGAAGGCTCCCCTGCCCTGTTCCAAACCCGCACCTTCCAAAACACCTGGCCGGCGGAACGCAGCGGCTGGCCGGCGTAACTGACGTTGACGCTCTGATCGGAACTTGTCTTGCCGCTGTCCCAGAGGTCGCCCTTGTCCTGGGCCAGCAACTCCGGGGCGGAGGCGGCGAGGATTTGCCAGGCGGTTTGGGCCTCCCCGCGCTGATCGGATTGCAAAATCCAGCTCAGGCGCGGCTGCGGCGAGTCAATGCCCAGCGGGTTTTCGCGATATTCGCAGCGCAGCCGTGTTGGATTCATCACGGCTGCCTGGACCTTGAGAGCGCATCCCGCCACGCCGCACACCATCGCGGCAAAACAGCCCAATCTGGCTGGTAATCGAGTCATAGGGTTTCCGATGATGCTTGGAGAAAGGGTGTCGCGCCATGTTTTTTGCGCTCTGTTCATCCCAAAGCGCGCATCTGGATGCTCCAACCCGGCGATGCTTTTCATCCGGGGCCGCGCAAAATTTTTGACCCGGCGGCTGTTTTGAGTCATTCTTCACGGGAATTGGCGGTTTGGACGCCGGAAAAAGATTCTCAATGGAAGAAAAGCACTCAACTAATGAAGCAGGCAACTTGTCGCGGCCTCCGGTCTCGGAGACCGCCTCCCTGCCGCCACCCCGGCGGCGGCTGAGTGTGGGCACCATCATGGTGGTTGTGATCGCGCTGGCGGTGATCATCGCCACGGAGCGCTATTACGTCCATTTCATCGAGCCTTACGAGACGACCGATGATGCTTTCATTGAGAGTTACGTCACCTTTGTCAGCCCGCGTATTTCCGGCCCGGTGGTGAAGTTGCTGGTGAAGGACAACCAACGGGTGAAGGCGGGAGAGGTGCTGCTGGAAATTGATCCGCGCGATTACCAGACGCTGCTGGACCAGGCCAAGGCCGATCTGGCCACGGCCAATAGCCATGTCCAGCAAGCCGAGGCCCAAGTGATTGTGGACCAGGCCAAGGCCGACCAGCAAAAGGCCGCGGTGGTGGCGGCCCAGGCGATTGCCGAGCGGGCGAAGACGGACTTTGGCCGTTACGAGTCGGTGGAAAGCCAGGCCGTCTCGCGCAGCCAGCTTGATCTGGCCAAAGCGCAGGCCGGCTCCGCCGGGGCGGAAGTGGAAGTGGCCGGCAACCAGGCCAAGGCCGCCATCGCGCAAGTGGATCTGGACCGCGCCAACGTGGCGACCGCCCGCGCCCAGGTGCAACAAGCCCAGACGCGGCTGGAAGAGGCGCAATTGCAGCTTTCCTACACGGAGGTGGCCGCGCCGCGGGATGGGCGGGTGACGCGGCGCTCGGTGGAGCAGGGCGCCTACGTGCAAACCGGCCAGGCGCTGCTGGCGCTGGTGCCGGACGATCTGTGGGTGGTGGCCAATTTCAAAGAGACGCAATTGGAGCGGATGCGTCCCGGCCAGCCGGTGGTCATCCAAGTGGATGCGTATCCGCGACACCCATTCAAGGGCAAGCTGGACAGCGTGCAGGCGGGATCGGGGGCGCTGTTCAGCCTGCTGCCACCGGAGAACGCTGTGGGGAACTACGTGAAGGTGGTGCAGCGGGTGCCGGTGAAAATTATATTTGACGAGCCGGTGGATTTGTCGCAATACAACCTGGCGCCGGGGATGTCGGTCCAGCCCAAGGTGAGGGTGCAATGAGCCAGGAGTGGCGTCCGCATGTCAATCCGTGGTGGATCGCCTTTGCGGTGATGCTGGCGACGTTCATGGAGGTGCTGGACACGTCCATCGCCTCGGTGGCGCTGCCCTACATCGGCGGGAACCTGGGGGCGACACCGTCGGAAGCCACCTGGGTGCTGACCAGTTATCTGGTCTCCAACGCGGTGGTGCTGCCGGCCAGCGGGTGGCTCTCGAGGCATTTCGGGAGGAAACGGCTCTTGCTGACCTGCGTGATGATTTTTTCGGCTGCTTCCCTTCTGTGCGGAGCGGCCACCAGCCTGCCGATGCTCATCATCGCGCGGGTGATCCAGGGGGCGGGCGGCGGCGCGCTGCAACCGCTGGCGCAATCCATCATGCTGGAAAGCTTTCCGCCCGCCCGGCGCGGCACGGCGATGGCCGTCTATGGCGTGGGGGTGGTCTGCGCGCCGATCCTGGGGCCGACCTTGGGCGGCTGGTTGACCGACACCTGGTCGTGGCGCTGGGCCTTTTACATCAATGTGCCGGTGAGTATTCTGGCGGTGTATATGATCGCGCGCTTCGTGCAGGACCCGCCCTGGATCCGGGCCGGCAAGCCGGGACGAATTGATGCCGTGGGCCTGGGCTTCATGGCTTTGGGCCTGGGGACGCTGCAAATACTGCTGGACAAGGGGCAGGAAGCGGATTGGTTCGGCGCGATCTGGATGCGGTGGCTGGCGGGGATATCGGCAGGCTCGCTGTTGTTTTTCATATATTGGGAACTGCGCGTCACGGACCCGATTGTCAATCTGCGCATCCTCAAGAACCGCAATTTTAGCGTGGCGTGCGCGTTGTTTTTTCTTTTCGGCGCCGCCATTTACGGTTTGGTCGCCCTGCAACCGCTGTTTCTCCAAACGCTCCTGGGCTACAGCGCGCTGGAGTCGGGATTGACCGTGACGCCGCGGGGCGTGGGGGCCTTTTTCGCGTTGTTTGTGGTGGGGGCGCTGATCGCCAGACTGGGAGGGCGAAGGCTGGCGGCATTTGGTTTCGTGGTCTTTTCCCTGGGAGCGTATCTCTTCAGCCGGATGTCCCTGCAAATGGCCCGGAGCACGATTCTTCCGCCCAATCTGGTCAGCGGTTTTGGGGCGGGGTTCATATTTGTGCCGCTGACCACCGTGGGGCTGGCCACATTGCGCAATGATCAAATTGGCAATGCGGCGGGCATACAGAATCTGGTGCGCAATCTGGGCGGCAGTGTGGGCATCTCGTTTGTGGCCACGATGCTGGAGCGGTTTGCGCAGGCGCACCAAGTGTTTATGACCGCGCGGGTGTCGGCGTTGAACCCGGTTTATTTGCAGCAACTCGGCCGGGTGCAGGGAGTGCTGCAAACCCATTTCAGCCCGGCGGACGCGCGCCCGCGGGCCGGGGCGGTGATGTATAACATCGTTCATCAGCAAACCGGTTATTGGGCGTTCATTGATCTGTTCTACACATTCATGTGGGTGGGACTGGTCTGCGCGCTAGGAGTGTGGTTTCTCAAAAACGTAAAGGCAACCGGCGCGGGCCGCGCCGCCCATTAGCGCGGCAATCCATGAAACGAATCGTCGTCATCGAACGTGAATTCGGCGCGGGGGCCGGCGCCATTGCGGACAAGGTCGCGCGGCACCTAGGCTGGAAGCTGCTCGACCATGCCCTGACGGAGGAAATCGCGGTACGGGCGAAAGTCAGCCCCGAAGCCTGCCAACGCCGCCTGGAACAGGTGGATCCCTGGCTCTACCGGCTGGCCAAAGTTTTCTGGCGCGGCAGCCACGAGCGCAGCGTCCTGCTGCCCGATGCCGATGTCGTGGATGCCGACCGCCTCATCCAACTCACCCAACAAGTCATTGAGCAGGCGGCGGCGGCGGGACAATGCGTGATCGTGGGGCGGGCGGCGGCTTACTTCCTGCGGGATCGGGCCGATACGCTCTGCGTTTTCCTCCACGCCCCGCCTGAACTCAAATACCAGCGCGTCCTGGCGGAAGTGAAAAATGAAGCGGAGGCCCGGCATTTGATTGACACGGTGGATCAGGAGCGCCGCGCCTTCATCCGGCATTACTACAATGCGGAATGGCCGACGCGCCATCTCTATCACGCCATGCTCAACACCGCCATGGGCGAGGACGCCACGGTGGAAACCATCCTCAGCCTCATCGAGGCCGCCAACCGGCGCGAGGCCCGGACGCCATGATTTCCTTCCGGCGCGTCATCCCCCTCCTGCTGGCGGGCCTGCTGGCCGGCTGCACGGTCGGGCCGGACTATCATCCGCCCAAGATCGCCGCGCCGGCCCAGTGGGTGTCTCCCCAGGCCGGGGAAGGAACCAACCCGCCAGCGGCCGACGCGGCCTGGTGGAAAACATTCCACGACGCGGAATTGGATTCGCTGGTCGAGCGCGCCGCGCAGTCAAACCTGAATCTTCGCGTTGCGGTGGGGCGCGTGCGGGAAGCCCGCGCCACCGCGCGGATGGTTTCCGCCGGGCTTTGGCCGGCGCTGGACGCCGCCGGCTCCTACACGCGGGAGCGTTACAGCGCCAACGGGTTTCCGCCGTTCCCGCCGGGAGTGCCGCTGGACGCGAACGTGTACCAGGCCGGTTTCGACGCGGCGTGGGAACTGGATGTTTTTGGCGGCACGCGACGCGCCGCCGAAGCGGCCCGGGCGGAGGTTGCCGCCGCGGAATTTGGCCGGCGCAATTTATTGATCACCATTTACGCGGAAGTGGCCCGCAATTACGTTGAGGCCCGCGCCTTCCAGCGGCGCCTGGCGGTGGCCGAGGAGAACATCAAGGCCCAGGAGGCAATCCTGGAGTTGACGCGCGACCGGTTCGCGAAAGGATTGACCAGCCAGTTGGACGTGCAGGAGGCCGAAGCGCTGCTGGCCGAGACCGGGGCGGAAACGCCCGTTTTTGAGACCGGTTTCCGGGACGCGGTGTATCATTTGGGGCTGCTGCTCGGGCAGCCTCCGGGCGCGCTGCTGGATGAACTGACCCAGGCGGCGCCCATTCCCGCCGCGCCCCCGGCCGTGCCCGCGGGCCTGCCATCGGCCCTGCTGCA
Source organism: Verrucomicrobiota bacterium (assembly GCA_049522055.1). GTDB lineage: Bacteria > Verrucomicrobiota > Verrucomicrobiia > Limisphaerales > Palsa-1400 > JBEKOF01. The sequence goes on from JBEKOF010000024.1 coordinate 25,555, forward strand.
ACGGCGTCCGGATGTGCGGCAGGCCGAGCGGCAATTGGCGGCGGCCACGGCCCGGGTCGGCGCGGCGGCGTCGGACCTTTATCCGAAATTCTCGTTGACTGGAGACGCCGGGCTGCAAAGCATCGGGGCCGGGGACTGGATCAGCGCCGGCAGCCGATTTTGGACGGCCGGCCCGACCGCGCAGTGGAGGATTTTCGACGCCGGACGCATCCGCGCCGGCATCCTCGCGCAAAACGAGCGCGTGGCCCAGGCGCTGGCGGCGTACGAGCAAGCGATGCTGGCCGCCTGCACCGAAGTGGAAACGGCGCTGACGGCCTACGCCCGGGAACAAACCCGCCGGCAATCGCTCGCCCGCGCCGCGCAAGCCAACGCGCAGGCGGTGGACATGGCGGGGGATCTTTACCGGCATGGGCTGGCCGATTTTTTGCGCGTGCTTCAGGCGGAACGTTCCCTCTACAAAAGCCAGGACGCCTTGATCCAAAGCGAGCGCGCCGTCTCGGCGGATTTGATCGCGCTCTACAAGGCGCTGGGGGGGGGATGGGAGAACGAGAGTTTGTCGGCGGATTAAGAAGCTCAACCTTGTTGCGGCGGTCGCAGGCCCGCCCATCCACCCGCTCACGGGGATCCCAATCGCAAATCCTTGGTCTGGCCGTTCCATTGGACCGTGACTTTGGCCGGGAGAATTCTCACGATGAACACGTCGCCGATGGGTTCGTTCTCTCCCCGTGTTTCCCCATTGATGATGATCTTGGGGTTTTTGCGGCTGTAGAGGATGCCCTGAAGTTTCAGGTCTGGAAACGGCGGCAACACCGCCGCAGCCGGAGCGGGAGTCAGGGGAGCGACCGGTGGATTGGAGGCGGCCGGCGGCGCGCTGGGGACGGCGGGCGCGGACACTGTGGCCGGAACGGGCGCGGGAGGCGCCGCTGCTCCTGGCGGGGGCGCGGGGACGGCGGGCTTGGCGGCAGCCACGGATGGAGCGAAGGCGGGGCGGAGGCGGGCGGCGAAGGAGAGGTGAATCAGCCAGCCCGCCGCCGCCAATAGAACAATCACCGCCGCCCCGGTGAGGGCCCGGAGGAGGGAACGGCGGGGCGGAGGGGCCGGCGGGATGGCTCCGGGCGGAGAGGATACCCTGGGGCGGTTTTTTTCCGATTGGCTGGCGCGCTGGAGGGCGTCGTTGATCAGGCTCATACGGGGATCCGCTCCTCCAACTCGCGGATGGCCAGCCCGACCAAGGACCAATCTATTTTATCGCTCTTTCGGACAAAGCCTGCCAGGAGGCATTTGTCGCAGACGGCGTTGATCAAGCGGGGGACGCCCGCGCTGTAACGGGAGATGCGCCAGACGGCCGGGGAGGTGAAAAAAGGCGCGCCGTTGGCGCCGGAAACCTGGAGGCGGTGCTGGATGTACCGCCCGACCTCGGCGTGGCGGAGCGGGTTGAGATGGTAGCGAACGGTGATGCGCTGGCGCAACTGGCGCAGGCTGTGTTCGTTGAGGCGGTCGCGCAATTCGGGCTGGCCCATGAGGACGATTTGCAGAAGCTTGCGCTCGTCGGTTTCGAGATTGGAGAGCAGGCGCACTTGTTCGAGCAGCTCGCGCGTCAAGTCCTGGGCTTCGTCAATAATAAGGACGGTGTCCTGGCCGCGCTCGACCTGCTGGAGGAGGAAGCGGTTGATCTGGGCCACGGTTTCCAGGCGGTCCAGGCCCTTGACGGGCAAGCCCATCTCCATGGCGATGGCCTTGATGAGCTGGTCGGCGTCGAGAACCGGATTGAGAATGAGGGCGGTGGAGAACTTGGGCCCCAGTTGTTCCAGCAGGGCGCGGCAGAGGGTGGTTTTCCCCGCCCCCACTTCGCCGGTCAATTGGACAAAGCCCTTGCGCTCGCGGATGCCGTAGAGCAGATGATTGAAGGCTTCGCGATGCCTGGCGCTGAAAAAGAGGAACCGCGGATTGGGCGTAATGTTAAAAGGCGGCTCCTTCAGCCGGTAATAGTCCAAATACACGCCTTCCCTTTAGCGCAAAGCACGAGGCGGGGGAAGGAAAATAAGGACCAAGCACAAATAGCTTTGGTCAAAGCTAAAATTGAAGTTGACTTTAAGTTAATTGCTTGAAATCCGAATCTGGTTGGGGCAATCTGTTTCCAGAGATGAGCTTGGCTGAATTAAAAGATAATGTCATGGCGTTGCCGGAACGCGAGCGCCACGATTTCGTAGTTTGGTTGAACCGCTTGGAACAGAATTACGGAGACATCCCCGGCGAAACTTTGGCCGAACTTGCCGCCGAAGTCTGGGACCAAGACGACCGCCATGCCCCTCCCACCCATCCAGCGCGGTGAACTTTGGGTCGTTGACCTTGGGTATCTGGACTTGATCGCCATTCTTGCCATGGACGTCGCCTCCCCTACCCTGGCTGCTGTCCGGCAGCCCAGCGGAGCAGGCGTTCGGTGGCGTCCCAGCCGAGGCAGGCGTCGGTGATGGAAATACCGTAACGCAGGTCGGCGGGGTTGATTACGGGGAAGGGCTGGTTGCCTTCGTGGAGATAGCTTTCCAGCATCAGGCCCACGAGCGAACGGGTCCCGGCCAGGCGCTGGGCGATGACGCTGCGCCAGGCCTTTTCCTGGCGGGCCGGTTGTTTGCCGGAGTTGGCATGGCTGCAATCCACCATCATCACGCCGGGCAACCCGGCCTGGGCCAACCTGGCTTCGGTGTCGCGAATGCTCTCGGCGTCGTAATTGCTGCGCGCGCGGCCGCCCCGCAGCACCAGGTGCCCGGCGTCATTGCCAGTCGTGCGCACGATGCTGGTGACGCCCTCCAGATCAATGCCAATGAAACTATGCGGGCGGCGCGCCGACACCATGGCGTCAATGGCGTTCTGGCAACTGCCGTCGGTGCCGTTTTTGAAGCCCACCGGCATGGACAATCCGCTGGCCAATTCGCGGTGGGTCTGGGATTCGGTGGTGCGGGCGCCGATGGCGGCCCAGGTGACCAGGTCGGCGATGTAGGCCGGCACAATCGGGTCCAGGAATTCCGTGGCGGCGGGCAATCCCATGACGGCCAGTTTGAGCAAGAGGCGGCGGGCGATTTTCAAGCCGGCTTCGATGTCGTGGGAGTTGTCCAGATGGGGATCGTTGATGAGGCCCTTCCAGCCAACGGTGGTGCGCGGCTTTTCGAAATAGACGCGCATTATGATTTCCAACCCGCCCCGCAATTCCTGGCGGAGCGCATTGAGTTTGCCGGCGTATTCCAATGCGCCGTCAACATCGTGAATGGAGCAAGGCCCGACGACGACCAGGAGGCGCGGGTCCTTTTGGGCGAGAATGTCGCGGATGGTATCCCGTCCGCGCGCCACCGTCACGCTGGCGGCTTCGGTCATCGGCAGATCCGCCTCCAGGGCGCGCGGAGGCAGCAGCCGGACCATTTCTTGGATGTGCAAATTTTGCGTGACAAACATGGCGGGGGAAAATGTCAGGTTTTCAAGGGGGGCGCGCTACCAGATGACGGCGCGCTCGGAAGGGGGACGCCACATCGGCGCGCCTTCCTTGATGCCAAAGGCGTCATAAAACTGCTGGAGGTTGGATTCAGGGCCAATCGCCCGGAATTGGCCGGGCGAATGGACGTCGGTGACGAGGCGGAGATGCAATTCGGCGTCGCGCCATTTGGTGCGCCAGACTTGCGCGAAGGAAAGAAAGAACCGCTGCTCCGGCGTCAAGCCGTCAATGATTTTGCGCCGCTCCGGATGGCGGGCCA
>JBEKOF010000025.1:0-35342 GCA_049522055.1 Verrucomicrobiota bacterium
CAGCATCCACTTTACCTGACCGCAAATTTTTTGTCGCGGCAGAGTTATTCACCGTCGGCTGCGGGGAGCTTCCACGGGCTCTCCTCGCCGCCGGATGAATAACTCTGGAAACCGTATCAGGAACACAAAACCCAGAGTTTCTGTAACAAACTGAGCCACAACATGATAGATATTTAAAGTCGTCTATCTGTCGGATTTTCGACAACCAAAAAAGAACCCATATCACGGTCTCGCGGCACTCGCCCCTCCCGGAACAACTTGACTACACGCGCACGGCGGGTCATCAATGCCCGATGCTGATCGTCCACGTTCATGTCCAGGTGAAGCCCGAGTGCATTGAGGCATTCAAAGAAGCGACGGTGGAAAACGCCCGCCAAAGCGCGCAGGAGCTGGGGGTGGCCCGATTCGACGCCATTCAGCAACTCGACGATCCCTCCCGCTTCGTGCTCATCGAGGTTTACCGCACCCCCGCCGCCACCGCCGCGCACAAGGAAAGCGCGCACTACCAAAAATGGCGGGACACGGTGGCCCCCATGATGGCCCAACCCCGCTCGTCGGTAAAATTCGCGGCGGTGTTTCCGGTTTAGCCGAGGGATGATGCCGTTCGCTTTGCCCGGCTGGTTTTCACCCCCAAATTGGACGCGCGCAAGCTGATTTCCCACCGATTTTGGCCAAAAATGGCCGCCGCGGGGTGGCGCGGGCCGGGTTTCCGGCGGCTGGATCGTTGAAAGCCGTTGTGGATCAAGAGCTAACGGCTTTAAAAATAGTTGCCATTTTGTCGCAAAAAAAACTTTACTTTCCGGCGCAAATGAGGGAGATTATCTCAAGTCAAAGCACGTGAAAACGTTCAAAATGCAGTTAAGACGCACTTTTTGTAAAAAAAGTGAAAAAAGAAGTTGACGCGCGCCTTGAACTTTGAGAGATTCACACACACACGGAAACAAAATCCCAAAAATAAAGAAAGTATATGAGAACAAAAACATTAATTCTGTCGGCAATTGTCGGCGCGCTCAGCAGCCTGTCGCTGATGGCGCAAGTCTATTCCCTGAACGCGGTGGGTTACATCAACGTGACCATTCCCCCTGGTTTCTCGATGATCGCCAACCAGTTGAACACCACCAACAACAATCTTTCACCCTTGCTGGATTCGCAGTTCGCCACAGGGAATTACGACGGCATGGAATTCTACAAATTTGCAAATGGCAGTGGATTCGCGCCCACATTGATTGTGGACAGCTACAGCGCCGTGCTCCCGTATATTCCTTGGGATCAAGCCGCCGCAACAAATACAACGTTGAATCCTGGCGAAGCGGTATTTGTTCACAGCCCGTACACGACCAACCTGAACATCACACTAGTGGGCACGGTGCTGACAGGCTCGTTGACAAACGATTATAAGGTTGGCTTCAATATGGTGAGTTCGCAGGTGCCGCAGGCTGGGCGTCTGGACGTTGATTTGGGAATGCCAGAAGTGGACGGCGACCAGATTTATATCTTCAACAACGCAACCACCAGCTATGAGATCTTCACGGGGGACCAGTACAGCACGAGCGGGCAGCCTTGGGATACTGTTAGCGCAGGGACGAACCTGAATCCCACGGTTAGCGTTGCTCAGGGCTATTGGTACAAGGCTCAAACAGGCAATGGACCAAACGTTTGGGTTCGCAATTTCTCGGTCAACTAAGGGCAACGGGCGACCATAGAATAATCAAAACAACAACTAAAAAATCTACGTTGAGCACTATGAAAAAAATATTGTTAGCAGGGTTGTTTTCGGCCATGGCCATCGGAGCTTACGCTCAAGGCACTGTCGTCTTCAGTGACCGCATTAGCGGGGCTCTGGTATTTCACATCTATGCTCCACAGCAGAGCGGCCTTGAAGTGCAAGGTGCCTCGTCGCTTGACACACCGTCGGGAACCACTGTTTATGACGCCAATTCACTGTTGGGCGGCGCATCGGGTGCTGCGGTAGGTTTAACAGGCCCGTTCACCGCGGGAAGCGCCGTTTACGGCTATGGGAATCAATTCACCGTGGCACTCTACGCGGACGCGGGCGCGGGGGATGCGCTAAGTGCGCTCTCACTGATGACGCAATACGAAGGGGTGATGCGGCAGACAAGCTCGTCGGCCGTGCTCGGCACGTTCATCCCCAATGCCATTAGCGGCACTGATCCTGGGATTCCGAACACGCCAGTTGCCTCGCCTATCGCCACCGTAGCGGTTGCGGCTTGGTACAATGATGGTGGGACGATCACCACTTTGGCACAAGCCGAAGCTGATGGTGTTCCTTATGGTGAATCACTTCCGGTCACGATTACTGGCCTTGGTGAATCCGGCGCAAGTCCGCCTGTAACTGCTCCCAACCTCGTTGGTGTTCAGAGCTTTAGCTTGGTAACTGTGCCTGAACCGAGCACGATTGCGCTTGGCTTGATGGGCGTTTGTGGATTCCTGGCTCGTCGCCGCATGAAGTAATTGAGGTTTCTCTCTTCACGAGCCGCCCCGTCAAAGGGCGGCTCTTTTTTTGCCCTTGTTTGAACGGCGCAACACAGGCAGAATACATCGGACTGACAGAAATGGCGCGTTCGTCTATCAGTTAGGACACGGCCCTCTCAAGGCTGAAAGACGGGTGCGATTCCCGTACGCGCTACCACTTCCTGCCGGCAATTGAAAGTGGATTTTTAGCCGCAAGAGAACGCAAAGAACGCGAGAGATGAAGACAATCAATGAGCTCTGTGACCTCGTGCGCGAAACCTCATACGCGATCCACCTCTACCTCGGGCACGGGCACTTGGAGAAGGTCTATGAAAACGCCTTGGCGAACCGCTTGCGCAAAGCCGGTATTGACGTCAAACAACAGCATCCGCTCAACGTCTATGACGAGGATGGCACACTCCTCGGCGAGTACTTCGCCGACCTGCTGATCGAAGATTGCCTGATTGTGGAATTGAAGGCCTGCCGTGCGTTGGCTCAGGAGCACACGGCGCAAGTTCTTGGCTACCTGAAATCTTCCAAGATCAAAGACGGATTGCTCGTCAACTTTGGCAGCTACAAGTTTCAGATTCAAAAATACGTGATGAGCGGTAAAAGAAATTTGGCTGGATTGGTTAAGCTGGATCCGTGATTGACAAAAAGAAAATCTCAAAGGGCCTGGTCTGCCTGGTTTTGGCGCTGGGCACGGCGCTCCTCTACTCGCCGGCGCTGCGCTTTGATTTCGTCAATTATGACGATCCGCTTTATGTCATCAATAATTACTATATCAGGGCCTTTAGCTGGCAGGCCGTGGGCTGGTGTTTTCGGACAGTTTACGCCAGCATGTGGCATCCGCTCACCTGGCTGTCGCACATGCTGGATTTCCAATTGTTCGGACTGCGGCCCGGCGGGCACCATGCGACCAGCGTGGCGCTGCACATTTTCAATTCCATGCTGCTGTTCGCAGTCTTGCAGCGGATGACCAAAGCGCTTTGGCGCAGCGCGATGGTGGCGGCGCTGTTTGCCTGGCATCCGATGCACGTGGAGTCCGTGGCCTGGATTTCCGAGCGCAAAGATGTGTTGAGCGCCTTCTTCTGGCTGCTGACCATCTGGGCTTATGTCCGGTACGTGGAGCAAGTTAATAAGTTCCGGCATCCTAAGGCTAATTTGACGGACGGCTCGGCGAGCCGTCCCTACCTGGATGGTCCTAATTCCACGGACGGCTCGGAGTCAGAACAACATAAGGATGCGCACCAGAGGTGCGAGAGCCGTCCCTACCTGGAGTCGTTTTCTTGCGTCGTTTACTTTCTGGCGCTGTTCTTTTTCGCCTTGGGTTTGATGGCCAAGCCGATGCTGGTGACGCTCCCCTTTGTCTTGCTGCTGTTGGATTGGTGGCCGTTGGAGCGCCTTTGGCCCGGCAGGGCGAGTCTCCGTCAAGCCCCATTGGATGGGCGCGGCTCCCCGGAGCCTGGCCCTGCCGTTGAGGAGTTGAAGGATGAAGGCTCGAACCCGATGGAACCGGCCACGCCCGTCTGGCGCTTGTTGGCGGAAAAAATCCCGTTCATTGTTCTCTCCGCCATCGCGTGCATCCTGACGCTTAGGGCCGCCCGGGGGACCATCCTGCCGCTGGCCCGATTTCCGCTCGGCTCGCGGCTGGTCACGGCCCTTGTGATGTACAGCCGCTACATCGAGAAGTTGATCTGGCCGCAAAAAATGGTGATCGTTTATCCCTTTGATTATCCCTTCTCAGGACAGGAGATGCTCAAGGCCGCGCTGCTCCTGATCGTCCTCTCCGTCATCGCCATCCGTCTTTGGAACAAGCGGCCGTTCTGGCTGACGGGTTGGCTTTGGTACCTGGGGATGATGGTTCCAGTGATTGGCCTGGTGCAGGTGAGTCCGCAGCCCATGGCGGACCGTTATACCTATCTGTCTTCCATCGGCATTTTCATCATAATTTGTTGGGAAGGATGGGACATTGCCAGCGGCTGGCGTCATGGGCGGGCGATAGCCGCCACAGCGGCGCTGGCGGCGCTGGGCGCCTGCTGGGTGGTCAGCAGCCAACAGCTTCAATATTGGAGGAATCCTTACACGCTCCACCAGCACAGCGTTGAGGTGATGCCGGAGAATCCCACGGCCCATGCGGACTATGCCGTTTTTCTCCGCGACGATCTCCAATTTGAAAAGGCCAGGCAGGAATGCGAAAAGGCCATTCATCTGGCCCCCAAATACGCATGGGCGCATCATATCCTGGGCGATGTTTATCTCCTGGAAGGCAAAACAGATCAGGCTGGAGCAGAACTGGAGACGGCGCTTAGGCTGGACCCGAACCGGCCGGACATCCACCTCGCATTGGCCAAAGTGGCGCTGGCCCGGAAATCGCCGGACGAAGCGGCGGTCCAATGCAGAACAATGCTGGCTGCCGCCCCTGGCAACCCCGAGGGGCATTGCGGGTTGGGCCAGGCGCTGGTGGCGCAGGGCAAGTTGGATGAGGCCGCCGCGCAGTATGCGGAGGCCTTGCGCCTGGCGCCGCAGTATCCTGATGCCCATTATCAATTTGGGGTGTTGCTGGGCATGAAGCACGACGCGGCGGAAGCCATCAGCCAATACCGGGCGGCGCTGGCGCTGCAGCCGGAACGAGTGGAGGCATTGAATAATCTGGCCTGGATACTGGCCACGGATCCGCATCCCGAAATTCGCGACGGCCTTGAAGCGGTGAAACTGGCTTCCCGGGCCTGCGCGTTGACCCATCAACAACAGCCTGTGCTCGTGGGAACCCTCGCCGCCGCCTGCGCCGAGGCGGGGAACTTTGACACGGCGGTTGCGGCGGCGCAAAAGGCCCATGACCTGGCGCTGGCGCAGGGAAACCAGGCGCTGGCGGCGCGCAACCTGGAGTTGCTCGAAATCTATCGTTCCCACCACGCCTATCATGAGCGATAAGATGATTGGCGGGGAAAAACTTCGCACCGGGTTGGTTTGTCTGGTCCTGGTGCTCGGCACGGCGCTGCTCTACGCGCCGGTTCTCAATTTCAGTTATGTGACGTTGGATGATCCGATCTACCTGATCAACAATTTTCATGTCAATAACGGGTTCACTTGGGAAGGCTTGCGCTGGTGCGTTGCCACCAGCCGGGCCAGCATGTGGCATCCATTGACCTGGGTTTCATTCATGCTCGATTGCCAGTTGTATCGGCAGTGGCTGGGAGGACCTCACGCCACCAACGTGGTGCTGCACATCCTGAGCACTGTCTTGCTCTTTCTCCTGCTGCGCCGGATGACCGGGGCCTTTTGGCGCAGCGCGATGGTGGCGGCGCTATTCGCCTGGCACCCCTTGCATGTCGAGTCGGTGGCCTGGCTCTCCGAGCGCAAGGACGTGTTATGCACGGTGTTTTGGATGCTCACGTTGTGGGCGTACCTCCGATACGCGGAGGAAAGCAAAGCACAGATTTCCGGGTCCGATCCCCGCCATCGCAGGGGTGTGGTGCATTACCTCCTGGCGGTGGGGTTCTTCGTCCTGGGATTGATGGCCAAACCGATGCTGGTGACCCTGCCTTTTGTTTTCCTGCTGCTGGATTGGTGGCCCTTGGGGCGGCTGCAATTTAAATCCGGCGCAGCGTCCAAAACCACACCGTCCGGGGCTTTAAGGCCGGCTTTGGAATTAGAGCGGTTTAAGAAAAAGTGTAGCCGAGGATTGATGGGGAATGTGTTCGGCGAGGCGCCGAACACGGCAGGCGAGGGCGCCCGCGCTCCCCAAAAATCCAGACGTTTCAGCGGCTACAGGATAGTTCGCGGCGCCACTTTTCCCGTGCAGGCCCCTCCCATCATGGAGCGCCTGGGCAACTGCCTTGTGAGTTACTTTCGTTACGCGGCAAAGACGATTTGGCCTGAGAACATGGTCCTGCTTTATCCCTATGAATTTCATTGGGCGGCGTGGCAGATCATGCTGGCTGGCATTTTTGTCGTTGCCGTTTCGGGTGTGGCCCTGCGCCTGAGAAGAACGCGGCCTTATTTCCTATTTGGCTGGCTTTGGTATGTGGGGATACTGGTCCCGGTGATCGGCTTGGTGCAAGTGGCCGTCGAACAGATGGCCGACCGTTACACATACATCCCGTCCATCGGATTGTTCGTCATTATCTGCTGGGGGGCGTATGATGTTCTGGGGGGTTGGCGTCATGGCAAGTTGCTGCTGGGGGCGCTCGGCTGGGCCGTGCTGCTGGCCTGCTCGATTCTTGCCGGCAAGCAGCTTCAATACTGGGAAAACAGCGACACGGTCTTCACCCACAATCTGGAGGTCACCCCGGACAATTACGTCGTCCGCGCCACCTATGCGGCGTACTTCTATAACGAGAAGCAACTGGCACGAGCCATTGAGGAGAGTCAGAAGAGCATTCGCATCAACCCAGGTTACGCGACAAGTCATATCGTGCTGGGCAACGCCCTGTTACAGCAGGGCAATGCCGGGCAGGCGGTTGCCCAGCTCCTCCTGGCCCTCCAAATTGATCCGTCATCGTCCGACGCCCGCCTTGGGTATGGCAAGGGTCTGCTGGCGCAGAACCAGCCCGCAGAAGCCGAGCGCCAATTGACAAGGGTGCTTGCCGCGGACCCGGGTCGGCCGGAGGCCCAGTACTGGCTGGGCCGGGCGCAGCTCAAAGAGGGCAAGCTGGCGGAGGCGGGCGCCCAATTTGCCAAGTGCTCGAAATTGGCGAGGAAGTTCCCCGACGCGCAATTCCAACTGGCGGTGATCCTGGCCCGACAAGGCAAGATCCAGGAGGCGATGGAGAATTATCGCCAAGCCAAGAATGTGCCGGCCGCCGCGCCGGATAGCGACGTGATGAACAACTTGGCCTGGATCATGGCCGCCAGCCCGCTTCCGGAGAACCGCGACGGCGCGCAAGCGGTGCAACTGGCAACCCGCGCCCGCGATCTGGACCACTCCCAGCACGCGGTGATCATCGGGACACTGGCCGCCGCCTACGCCGAAGCGGGGCGGTTTGATGAGGCGATGGCGGCCGCGCAGCAGGCGCATGATCTGGCGCTGGCCCAGGGCGCGAAGGAGCTGGCCGCGCGCAATCTGGAATTGCTCGCCATTTATCGTTCCCACCGGGCCTTCCATGAAAGTTTGGACTTTAAACCGTGAGCGCCGCGGTCTAACCTCTCCTCGATGCTGCCATTCCAGATCATATTCAATCCGCTCAGCGCGGCCGAACTGGCCAAAATGCCGCGTGAATTGCAGTTGCATATACTCGGCGAATTTCGGGGTTTGCCGCAGCAGGTGCTCAAGAGCGACGCGCAGCATTTTGGAAAGCTGGAACGCGCGGGGAAGACCCTCCTTCGCTTTCGCCTTGGCGATTACCGCGTCTATTTCGAGCGGCATGAACTGGGCGTGGTCGTCCACCGCATCCTCAGCCGCAACACGTTGAAGGATTTTCTATTTCGATCCAGCCTGCCCACCGGCGAAGATGAAGTGTTGCAGGAAAACCCAAAATTCTGGGAGATGATCGAGTCGGCCCGCAAGAACTCCCCCGCTGCCTGAGCGCGGGGGGTGCATTTCACTTTTTTGGGTGACTCCTGTTGGCGAAGAAGCGCTTTAAGATTTCGGACCTTTCAATTGAGAATTGGTCATTGAGAATTTGTCATCGGTTATCGCAAGGGTCGTCTCCAGACCGTCGCCGGGCAACTGTCTTCTGCCAGCTTTGGCCGTCGCAATGGACTTTCCCGCTCTGAGAGTTGCTGGGGCGTCATACCGAAGTTGCTTACATGATAAATGAGAGATTCTCAATGACCAATTCTCAATCGTTTCAATCGCTGAAATCCAGTCCGCGACACAACAGCACCCAAGAAAGTGATATGCGCCCAGCGCGGGGCGCCCAACCCGCCTCAAGCCGTGTCGTCGCCCAGCTCCACGTTCCAATAGGCCAAGTCCAGGAAGTGCTTCCAACTGTCGTGGTGGGGCATGCCGAGATTGACCTGGACGAAGGGACGCCACTTTGGGCGTTTGGGTTTGCGGACCAGGTGCATGCCGGCTTCCTGGGGCGTGCTGTTGGCCTTGCGGGTGTTGCATTGGATGCAGGAGCAGACAATGTTCTCCCACGTCGTCGGGCCGCCGCGGTCGCGCGGCAGGACGTGGTCGAGATTCAAATCCTTGCGCTCGAAAACCTGCCCGCAGTATTGACAGGTGTTGCGGTCGCGCTCGAAAATGTTGTGGCGGGTGAATTTGACCTCCTTTTTGGGCAGGCGGTCGAACATGACCAGCAGGATCACCCGCGGGACGCGGATTCTGAATGAGACGGTGGCAATGGTTTCCACATCCGGTTCCTGCGCGGAAAAATCGCGCCATTGGCTGAAGCTGAAGGTTTGGAAGGCGCCGTCCTGGTCGCCGAGCACGACCTGCGCGTGGCCTTCGAACAGAAGGGTCAGCGCGCGCCGGGCTGTGCAGATGTTAACCGCCTGCCAAAGACGGTTGAGCACCAGGACATGCTGGTTGAGAAATGAACTCATCGTGTTGCCAATTGATAATAACTAGCATAAAGCCGGGCAGACTGTCAACGCGCGCGCGGGCCCCAAACGACGGGGAGCGCGCATATCACTTTCGTGGGTGCTGATGTATCGTGGACTGGATTTGAGAGATTGAAACGATTGAGAATTGGTCATTGAGCATTGGTCATTTGTCATGTAAACACCATCGGGATGACGCCCCAGCAGCTCTCAGAGCGGGAAAGTCCATTGCGACGGCCAAAGCCGGCAGAAGAGAGTTGCCCGGCGACGGTCTGGAGACGACTCTTGCGATAGCCGATGACAAATTTTCGATGACCAATGCTCAATTGAAAGGTCCGAAATCTTAAAGCGCTTCTTCGCCGACAGGAGCCACCCAAAAAAGTGCAATGCAGCACGACGGGGATTAAGATTGGATTAAGAACAGGATAAGCATCCACCGCCCCATCTTTTCCTTCCATTTGGCTGAGGGAACGCTAAGTTCACGTTGGCATGAAGCATGAATTTGACACCATTGAATCGGTCCTGGCCGATGTGCGCCAAGGCCGCATGGTCGTGGTGGTGGACGACGCGGATCGGGAGAATGAGGGCGATCTGATCATGGCCGCGGAGAGCGTCACCGCCGCCGCGGTCAATTTCATGGCCAAATACGGGCGGGGCTTGATTTGTGTGCCCACCACCTACGAGCGCCTCAAGCAACTGGGGATCGAAGAGATGGTGCTGCAGAGCGCCGACAATTTCCGCACCGATTTCCAGGTGAGCGTGGATGCGGCCCGGGGCATCACCACCGGCATCAGCGCCGCCGATCGCGCGCAGACCATCAAAGTGATGGCCAGCCCGACGGCAGTGCCCGACGATTTGGTGGAGCCCGGCCATGTGTTTCCCTTGCGCGCCAAGCCGGGGGGCGTTTTGCAACGGGCCGGTCACACGGAGGCCACGGTGGATTTGGTCAAGCTGGCGGGGAGGCGGCCGATGGGGGTGTGCTGCGAGATCATGAGCGACGACGGTTCCATGGCGCGCCTGCCGGAGCTCAAACAATTTGCCCGCGCGCACAAGCTCAAGATTTGCACCGTCGAAGACTTGATCCATTACCGCCGCAGCCGCGAGAAGCTGGTGCAGCGGGTGGAAGTGGTGAAGATGCCGACGGCTTACGGCGATTTTGATTTGCATCTTTACGTTTCCCAGACCGACGGCCAGCACCATCTGGCGCTGGTCAAGGGGCGGGTGGCGGGCGGAAAAAATGTGCTGGTGCGCGTGCACAGCGAATGTTTGACGGGGGACGTATTCGGCTCGCGGCGCTGCGATTGCGGACCGCAACTCCGGCAGGCGATGCGCCAGATCGCCGAAGCCGGGCGCGGGGTCATCGTTTATATGCGGCAGGAGGGCCGGGGCATTGGTCTGGCCTCCAAAATCAAGGCCTACAAATTGCAGGAGCGCGGCTACGACACGGTGGAAGCCAACCTCAAACTGGGCTACGGACAGGACTTGCGCGAATATGGATTAGGCGCGCAAATCCTGGTGGATCTGGGGTTGAAAACCATTTGTCTGCTGACCAACAACCCGAAGAAAGTCGTCGGCCTGGAAGGTTACGGCCTGGAAATCGTCCGGCAGGTTCCCATTAAAATCCGCCCCAATCGGCACAACATAAAATATCTCCATACCAAGCGCGACAAACTCGGCCATTTGTTGTAGAACCAGACCCAAAAAGCAGCCGGCCAGGCCGCAGGCAGGCGGCGGGTGGAAGGACCGGGCCGCTTCTTACCATGTTGACACCAGTTAAAAATCGAAGATGGAACGCGCAGGAGAGCGCGTTTGCCATCGTCGCCTCGCGTTACAACGCCCGGTTTGTGGACGGGATGCTCGCGCCCGCCGTGCGCGAACTCAAGCGGGCGCGCGCCCGGAGGATCAAGGTGGTGCGTGTGCCGGGGGCGTATGAAATTCCGGTGGTCGCCGCGCGGCTTTTGCGGGCAGGGCAGGCTTTCGCGGGCATAATCTGTCTGGGCGTGATCATTCGCGGGGAGACGGCGCACGCGGGGCAGATAGGGGACGCAGTGAGCGCGTCGCTGGCGCGGTTGCAGATCGAGCATGGGGTGCCTGTTATTCATGAGGTGCTGCTGCTCGAAAACGAGGCCCAGGCCCGGGCGCGTTGCCTGGCCAAAACGCACAATCGCGGCGCCGAAGCCGCGCAGACCGCGCTGGAAATGGCCCGCGTCATGGCCTCCTTGGAGTGATATAAGGCATTGGCAGCCAGACACTTTGAACTTGAGCCGCTTCCCGAAGCGAAGCGTCACACGCGCGCCGGATTGTGAAAAGATTCACAAAGGACTTGCATTGCAAGTAAGGAGTGGTAATTTCCCCCGTCTGAGTTAACTGAGTTAACCGAACTCCTAATCTATGAAGAGATGCGTTTTAATACTTGCCGCCGTTGCGTTGGCAGGCTCGTTTCAAGCCGCTTGGGCGGCGGACCTGACTGGGAAGGTCACGCTCAAAGGAACTCCCCCGGCCGAAAAAACCATTGATTTTAGTGATAACCCGCAAGCGGCCAACCTGCACCCCACCATCACCACCACCCGGTGGTATGTCGTGGGCAAGGACAATGGGTTGAAGGATGTGTTTGTCTATATCTCCAAGGGTTGCGAAGGCAAGAGCTTCCCCATCCCGGCGGAGCCGGCGGTGCTGGACCAGGATAAATGCGCCTACCAGCCGTATGTCTTGGGCGTGATGGTAGGGCAGACGTTGAACGTGAAGAACTCGGACCCGATCCTGCACAATGTTCATGCCATCCCCAAAGTCGCCGGCAATGAGGAGTTCAACATTCCCCAGGCCAACCAGGGCCAGGTCAACTCGAAGATCTTCACCAAGCCGGAGATCATGGTCAAATTCAAGTGCGATGTTCACCAGTGGATGTTCGCCTATGTTGGGGTGGTGGATAATCCTTTCTTCGCCGTCACCGACGCGGATGGCAATTTCAAAATCCCCAACGTGCCGCCCGGGGAATATACGCTGACCGCCTACCACGTCAAAGCGCACGGGGCGACGCCGGGAATTTCGCAGACGATCAAGGTGGAGGGAAGCAATCCTGTGGTGGCCAATTTCACGGTGGAAGTCCCGCAGTAAATGGCACGGCGTATCGCGTTGCAAAACTGCTCCTCAAGGGAATTGGATAGACCCCCAGGCGACAACCCTGCCTTGCGGCGATTTACCCTCTTGACGGCGGCGGCCACACTTGTGCTGGTCTGTGTGGGAGGCTTGGTGACCAGTCACGAGGCCGGATTATCCGTGCCGGATTGGCCCAACTCCTATGGCTACAACATGTTCCGCTTTCCAGTTTCCAAGTGGACCGGCGGCATCCTTTATGAACACACGCACCGGCTCGTGGGTTCCCTGGTGGGCCTGCTGACCACCATTCTCGCCCTGTGGCTTTTTGGCCGCAAAGCGCGCCCGCTCTTGCGCTGGGGGGGCATCGTGCTCTTGTTGGCCGGCACGGTTTGCTCTTTAGCATATGGCTCGCGCCTGGAGGACAATCTCGAACTCGCGGCAACCGGCGTGGCCGCCCTGGTGGCGGGATTTTTTTGGCCCAACTGCGAGCCATCCCCAAAATGGCTGCGAACGCTGGGGGTCATCGCCTTTGCCGCCGTGGTGGCGCAAGGTGTCCTGGGCGGATTGCGTGTCACGCAGTTGAACGACCAGCTTGGGATATTCCACGCCACTCTGGCCCAGCTTTTCTTTGTGCTGGTCTCGGCGATTGCCCTTTTCCAAACGCAATTCTGGCGCTCACTTCCCGCGCGCGCCGTAGTTGATCGGAAGGCGTTGCGGCTTCTTTTGGTGACAGCCGCGGCATTGATTCTTGGGCAGCTCGTCCTGGGCGCCACCATGCGCCATCAACATGCCGGGCTGGCCATCCCCGATTTTCCCGCCGCCTATGGCAAAATCTGGCCGGACACCGACGCGGCCTCCATACTCAAATACAACCAGCATCGGATTGATGGGGAAAGCTACGAGCCGATCACCGCTTTCCAAATCGTCCTGCAAATGGTCCATCGCATGATCGCGCTGGCTATTTTCGTCATGGTGGGGATTTGCGCCTGGCTGGCGCGGCGGCAGCTTGGCCGGCAAGACCTCCTCAGCCGCCTGGCTTTTGGCTGGTTTCTGCTGATAATGACGCAGATCCTTCTCGGTGCGGCCACGGTCTGGACCGGAAAAATGGCGGCCATCGCCACCGCCCACATGGCTTGCGGGGCGCTGAGTTTGGTCGCGGGGGCGCTGATTTCATTGCTTTCGTTTCGATTGCTCGCCGCCCCGGACGCCCAAAATTGTCCGGCGCAAGAAAGTGAACTGACTTCTTTGCGCCCTTCGTCCGGCCTGACCCCTTGAATTGATGATGAAAGCAACCGCACAAACCTTGACCGTGGCGCCCGCAATCGAAAAATCGCCGGCCGCGGACAAATCTCCCTCCGCAGTCCTGAGCGAGTTGTTCAAAATGCGCCTGACCATGTTGGTGCTGCTGACCACGCTTGTGGGCTTTTACATTGGCTGCCGCGGGCCGATGGCCTATTGCCTGATGCTCAATACCATGCTCGGCACCGCTCTCCTGGCGGCGGGCGCCTCTGCCTTGAACCAACTTCTGGAACGGGAATACGACGCCAAAATGCGCCGCACCCGGGATCGTCCCCTCCCGTCGGGCCGGGTGACCCCGGAGGCCGTTCTGATCATCGGCGGCGTTTGCGCGGGCGCGGGGTTGATCTATCTGGCCTGGGCCGTCAACCCGTTGACGGCGTTGCTGGGCGCGATCACGCTGGGCAGCTATTTGTTTGTTTATACTCCGCTCAAGCGGGTGACCACACTCAACACCGCCATCGGCGCCATCCCGGGCGCCCTGCCGCCGTTGATGGGCTGGACGGCGGCGCGCGGGGAAGTGACGGGGGAAGGCTGGTCGCTCTTTGCCATTTTGTTCTTCTGGCAACTGCCTCATTTCCTGGCCATTGCGTGGATGTATCGCGACGATTACCAAAGAGCGGGATTTGTCATGTTGCCGGTCCTCGACCCGGCGGGCGAGCGCACCGGGCGGCAGGCGCTCAGCCACACCCTGGGCTTGTTGCCCGTCAGTCTATGCCCCTTTCTATTCGGGCTGGTGGGGCGGACGTATCTGGCGGGCGCTCTGGCGCTGGGCGCGGGATTTGTGTGGTTTGCCTTCCAATTCGCCCGTCAGATCAGTTTGCCCGGGGCGCGGCGGTTGTTTTATGCTTCGATTCTCTACTTGCCACTATTACTGGCATTAATGGTTTTTGACAAAAGCAGGCCGTGATTAGAGCGGATGATTTTTCACTTGACGCCCATTTGCTGTTGCACTAAGTTCTATTTGCAGAAATTGCTTTTGCGAAGACAAGATTAACAAAGTCATGCAGGACGCATCTCTCGCGCACGACGCCCACGAACCCGGCTTTTGGCGGAAATATGTTTTTTCCACCGACCATAAAGTCATCGGCATGCAGTACGGCATCACCGCGCTGCTGTTCATGTTTTTCGGCTTCTGCCTCATGCTCCTGATGCGCTGGCAGATTGCCAATTCGGGCCAGGCCGTTCCCTTCCTCGGCAAACTGCTCCTGAAAATCCACGGCCCGGACATGATCAGCGCGGACAAAAGCGGCGCTTTGGGCGTCATCTCCTCGGATTTGTACAATTCCTACGGGGCGATGCACGGCACCATCATGGTTTTCCTGGCCATCGTGCCGCTGGCCTTTGGCGCTTTTGGCAACTTTGTCACTCCGTTGCAAATCGGCGCGCCGGACATGACCTTTCCGCGCATCAACATGGCCAGCTACCAGTTTTATTTCATGGGCGGTATCATCATGCTGGCCAGCTTTTTCATCCCGGGAGGGGCGGCCAAGGCGGGTTGGACCTCCTATTCGCCGCTGGCCACCGTGGGGGACATGCACCGCCCGGACGGGCAGACGTTCTGGATTATCGGCATGGTCTGCCTGATCAACTCCTCGCTGCTCGGCGCCGTCAATTTCATCACCACCATTATTCAACTACGCGCCAAAGGGCTGAACTGGTTCCGCCTGCCGTTTTTTGTCTGGGCCCAATTCGTGACGGCATTTTTGCTTCTGCTGGCCTTCCCGCCGCTGGAAGCCGCCGGGGTCTTGCAGTTGGCCGACAATCTTTTGGGAACCAGCTTTTTCCTGCCGACGGGGCTGGTGGTTTCCGGCACGGCGGTGCATATCAGCGGCGGGGGCAGCCCCCTGTTATGGCAGCATCTGTTCTGGTTTTTGGGCCATCCGGAAGTCTATGTGCTCATATTGCCGGCCATGGGGATCGTGACTGAAATCATCGCCAACAACACCCGCAAGCCCATTTGGGGCTACCGCTCGATGGTCTATTCGGCCATGGGGATCGGCTTTCTCTCCTTCATCGTCTGGGCGCATCACATGTATTTGACGGGCATGGGAACCCGCATCGCCACCTTCTTCCAGACGACGACGATGATGATTTCGATTCCTTCGGTCATTATCTTGACCTCATTGTTTATTTCCCTTTGGGGCGCGTCCATCCGGTTCACCGTGCCGATGCTTTTCGCGCTGGCTTTTCTGCCGATGTTCGGCATCGGGGGGCTGACGGGCCTTCCGCTGGGCTTCAACGTGAGCGATATCTATTTGCACGACACGTATTACGTGATCGCCCATTTCCACTACATCGTGGCGCCGGGGACTATTTTTGGGTTGTTCGCCGGCATTTATTACTGGTTCCCGAAGATCACCGGCCGGTTCATGAACGATTTTTGGGGCCGGGTGCATTTCGGTCTTTCCTTCATCTTCATGAACTGCATCTTCCTGCCGATGTTTTTCCAGGGCATGGCGGGCATGTCGCGCCGGATGTATGACGGCGGGCTGACTTACGAGGCCCAGCAAGCCACGGCCACCCAAGCCGGCATTCCTGGCTTGAGCCATTTCGTTGTCCACGACCTCAACCATTTCATCTTCTGGGCAGCCATTTGCCTGGGTCTGTCGCAGATTCCGTTTATCATCAATTTCTTCTGGAGCATTGATCACGGCAAGCAGACCCATTCGGACAATCCGTGGGATGCCACCACGCTGGAATGGCAGACGCCCACTCCGCCGCCGCACGGCAATTTCACAAAGGCCCCGGAGGTTTTCCGCGGCCCTTACGAGTACAGCCTCCCAGGGCAGGCGCGCGATTTCACGCCACAAAACGAGCCGGACCAGCCAGAACCATTGACCCATGGAAATCCCGTACGCAGTTAAACCGCGGCCCGATACCGGCCTTTACAACTCCAAAATCGGCATCTGGCTTTTTTTGGCCTCCGAGGTGATGCTCTTTGGCGCGCTCTTTTCATCCTATATCCTCCTGCGCGTCAACGCCGAGCCGGGCACCTGGCCCCATCACCTCCTCAACGTCCCCCTGGGCGCGACCAATACGATTGTGCTCATTCTTTCCAGCGTCACGGTCGTCTTTTCCTGGGCCGCGTTGAAGATGAATCAATTCCACCTCTACAAGATTTTCCAGGGCATCACCCTCCTCTGCGCGCTGACCTTTCTGGGCATCAAATCTTTCGAATACCGCGACAAATTCAACCATTTCGAAATTCAGCTCAAGAACGGCAAAGTTGCCGACGGGCATATCAACCGCGCCAAGACGACCCAGGACCTTTTCGTCTTCGAGGCGGCGCGGGAGGTGGCCAGCCACGCGGACCTGATGGAACCCCCGGCGGCGGGCGTCCGCCTGGAGGAGCTTTCCATTCCCATGACCGACATCAAGGACCGGGCGGATGGCAAGGGCAAGGAGATTGAGAATTACGGCCCCTGGCACAGTTCCTATCTTGCGATCTATTTTGTGCTGACCGGCTTGCACGCCTTGCACGTCGTTGGCGGCGCCATTGTGATCTTTGTGATTTGGGGGCCGCTGGCCAAGGTTTGGAAGCAAGACCCGGAACGCTACGTCAACCGCGTGGAAGTTTCCGGCCTGTTCTGGCACTTTGTGGATCTGGTCTGGATCTTCCTCTTCCCGGTCCTTTATCTGCTATAAGAACTATGCGCGAACATTCCAACCCACACGCCGCCGCCGACGCGGGCCATGCGGTCGCAGAGGCCAAGAGACACATGGTGACCTACGCCATCATCGGCGTGGCGCTGATGATCGGCACCGCCATGACCGTCTGGGCTTCTTACGCCGATTTTGGCAGCCGGAAAATCAACATCGTCGTCGCGCTGGCCATCGCCACCACCAAAGGCTCTTTGGTCGCCGGCTTTTTCATGCACCTGATCTCCGAGAAAAAAATGATCTATTCGGTAATGGCTTGCACCGTGTTCTTTTTTGCCGCCCTGATGTTTCTGACCCTCTGGTCAATGCACGCCCCCAACATTGTTCATACTCCACATTAGAAATTGACATGTCCTTGAAATCATTCCATATTGTGTTTGTCAGTTGCGTCGTGCTCCTGGCCTTTTTCTTCGGCGGCTGGCTGCTCGACACCTACCGGGCCAGCGGCCAGCCGGGGCCGTTGATTGGCGGCATCGCCTCCATCCTCGCGGGTCTGGGCATGATCTGGTACGGCCGGGTGGTCTTGCGCAAACTCAAGCACATTAGCTATTTATGAAACGTTTCAAAATACTCGTCTCCGCCGCCGTTATGGCCTGGCTGGCCTCCCCGGCCAGCCTCCTGGCCTGCGCCGCCTGCTTCGGAAAGTCGGACTCCAACATGGCGCGCAGCCTCAACGCGGGCATCTTCAGTCTGATGGCAATCATTGGGACCGTTCTGATCGGGGCGGCCTCCTTCTTTGTTTTTCTTTCGCGCAAAGCCGCGGCCACATCCCAGGCGGGACAGAGCCAGCCGTTGCCCGCTGAACCGAAACCTTGATTGATGCACAGCATATTAAGTCTAAAGAAGTTCCTCGGCTTGCCGATTAACGTTTCCGGCCAGGGCGCCGGCGTGGACAACCTCATATTTGGGGTCCACCTTTTGATGGCCGTCCTTTTTGTGGGCTGGCTCAGTTACTTCTTCCTGGTTCTGTTCAAGTTCAACAGCCGCGCCAATCCCAAGGCGGACTACGTTGGGGTCAGGGGCCATACCTCCACTTACGCCGAAGTGCTGGTGGCTCTCATTGAGGGGGTGTTGCTCATCGGTCTGGCCATTCCCCTCTGGGCTCATGCGGTGGACGAGTTTCCCAAGGGCAAGGACGTCACCACCATCAAAATCATTGCCCAGCAGTTTGTCTGGAACGCCTGGTATCCCGGCACGAACGGCGTTTTTGTGGCCCAGGACAGACAATTCGTCTCCAGCGACAATCCTTACGGCTTTGACAAAAAGGACCCCAACTACAAAAACAATTTCACCGTCTCCAAGGAACTGGAGGTGCCCGTTGACAAACCCGTCGTCGCCTATATCAGTTCCATGGACGTGATCCACTGTTTCACCATTAAAGTGATGCGCGCAACCCAGGACGCGATTCCCGGCATGAGTATTCCAGTCTGGTTCACACCAAAGGTCATCGGCACCTACCAGATCAACTGCGCCCAGCTTTGCGGCAATGGCCATTACGCCATGCGCGGAGACCTCAAAGTCGTTTCCCAAGCGGATTACGACGCATGGGTGGCCAAAAAATCCAATGCCGGCGCCGGTGCCGGCTCCGGTTACGAATAGCCTGCTCGGGTAATGTCAGAGCCTGGCCTAAAAACTAAATCCATCGTTTGGGGCGGCCTGTTCCTGATTCTCGTCGCCATCGCCGCGGCGTTTTTCCTCTTCCCGCCGCCCGCCAAGCCGCCGCCCATTTATGGCGTCGTCCCGGATTTTTCCCTGAGCGACCAAAATGGCCGGATGACCTCCCTGGCCGGTTGGCGCGGGCACATTTGCGTGGTGGATCTCATTTTTACGCGTTGCGCCGGGCAATGCCTGCTCATGGAGGCCACCCTCCAAAAACTTCAGGCCGCGCTGCCGGCCAGCCCGTCCGTCCGGTTGGTTTCTCTCACCAGCGATCCCTCTTACGACACGCCGGAAATCCTCAAGAAATACAGCCAGCGCTGGGCCGCGCGCGAGGAGGTTTGGACTTTTTTGACCGGCCCCAAAAAGGCCATGCAACAGCTCGCCATGCAGGGGTTGAAGCTGAGCATGGCGGACAAGCCACCTTCCGAGCAGGACTCTCCGGCGGACCTGGTCATCCACAGCACCAAGCTGGTGTTGGTGGACCCGCACGGCCGCATCCGGGGATATTATGACGGCGAAACGCCCGACTGCATCCCCCCGCTGCTGGCGGCCATCCAAAGCCTGGCGCGCGAGAATTGACTGGATTATCGGGCCGCTCGCATCAACCATCCACCATGACCGTGTACGACTTGCCGGCCGTCAACGCCACGCTCAACGGCTTGAGCGCGATACTGCTCGCCGCAGGTTTCGTGTCCATCAAACTCAAGAACATCGCCGCGCATCGTTTCTGCATGGTCGCCGCCTTTTCCACCTCCGTCCTCTTTCTGATTTGCTATCTGACGTATCACTACTTTGCGGGCGTCACCCGATTCGTCCACCCGCCCTGGTTTCGCCCCTGGTACCTGCTCCTGCTCGGCACCCATACCTTCCTGGCGGTGGTGATCGTTCCTCTGATCCTGGTGACGCTCAACCGCGCCCTCAAACAGCGTTTTGAATTGCACAAAAAGATCGCCCGTTGGACCTGGCCCTTGTGGATGTATGTTTCGGTGACGGGCGTCGCCGTTTACCTGATCCTTTACAAAATCTTCCCGCAAACACGGTGAAACCGCCCTCCCTGCCATGCCTGATGAAACCCCAGCCAGTTCGATTTTCCCCCGGACCGACTGGGCCGAGCTGGGCAAGGCGGCGGAGGCGGACGAGGCCCGGCTGGACCGCCTCATCCGCGCGTACTGGGAGCCGCTGAGGATTTTCCTCCTCGCCACCTTCCCCGCGCTCAAGGACCAGGCGGATCTCCTCCTCCAGGATTTCGCCGAGGACAAAATCCTCAAGAAAGGCTGGCTGCAACGCGCCGACCACAACCGGGGCAAGTTCCGGGATTTTCTCAAGACCAGCCTCCGCAATTTCGTGCTCGACCGATTGAACCGCGCCGAGTCCCGGCGCCCCCCGCTTTCACTGGAAGAGATGCCGCAGGAGCCGGCCGCCGCCGCCCCCTCCGACGCATTCGACTTGACCTGGGTCCGCACCGTCCTGGCCCGGACGCTGCGAGAGATGGAAGCCGATTGCAAAGACCCCTCCGCCGACCAGCCCCGGCGCAGCCAGATCTGGGACATGTTCCGCCTCCGGCTGCTGGAGCCGGTTTTCAACGATACCCCGCCCGCGCCCTACGAGGAATTGATCGCCCGCTTCGGCCTGCGCTCTCCAACCGACGCCTCCAATCTCCTGCTCAGCGCCAAACGCATCTTCAAAGCCCATCTGGGCCGGGTCATTAAAGATTACGCCGAACAGGACGCCGCCACCGCCGCTGAAATCCAGGCCTTGCAGGAGTTCATCTCCCGCCTGGCAAAACGGGGGTGAGCCATGAAATCGCGCAAGATCCCGCGACCTAAACCGTATTGCTAACAGGATACATTATGTCTGAGTTCGACTCCGCGGGCGCCGTCTTCACCCGACGGCCCAAGAGCCTCGCCGCCTTTCTGGAGGGCAGCGCGGAGCAGTCCAGGCTTTGGCGGCCCGAAGAGCTGGGGGCCATCTTTCGCCATCAGATGTCCGCTCCCGTCCTGGTGGACCTGGGCGGTTACGATGCCGGCGTCGCCGTGCGGCTCAAAAAGTTAAGCGACGCCCAAAGCCTGCTTCTGAAAAGTTTCTCCGACCTCTTCCATCATCGCGCCCCGCCCCTGGAACTGCTGGAGTTGACCAAGGATTTCGCCAAGGCCAACATGGACAATTCCCAAAGCACCCTGCCCAACGAGGTGGCGGCCGCGCTTTATTACACAAGCATCGCCGCCGCCCTGGTCCAGCTCGACACCCGCATTTCAAAGCTTCCCGACCCCGACCTGCGCCGGGGTCTGCTCTGGACCAGAGACCAGCCCTGGCTCGACGACCCCACCCGACAATTGCTCCTTCAGGCCGCCGAAAAAATCCCCCCCCCAGGCGGCAAAGGAGCCTCCGCGTCATGAGCAACGACCCTGCCGCACCTCAACCTTCCGGCTTCACCCCGCCGGTCTCCTCTTTTGGCGGGCCGATTGCCGAGTTGATGGCCCAGCAGATGCTCGCTCCTCCGGCGCGTCCGGGTTTGCTCGCCACTTTGAACCAATATGAAATCCAGCGCGTCCTGGGCGGCGGCGGCATGGGCATCGTCCTCCTGGCGCGCGACACCCGCACCGGCCGCAGCGTCGCCATCAAACTGGTCCGGCCGGAATTGGTCGCCGACCCGCGGGTGCTCCATCGCTTCGTCAAGGAGGCGGGCCATTTGCAGAAGCTCAAGCACCCCGGCGTGATCCCCGTTCTGGAAATCTCCGACCGCGCCGCCGGCCCCTATTTTGTGATGCCCTATTTTGAGCGCGGCAGCCTGGCTGCGTGCATCCGGCCCGGCCAGCCGCTGGACCCGGTGTTTATTCTTGACATCGCGCTCCCCATCGCCGCCGGGCTGCAATTCGCCCATCGTCGCGGCATCATCCACCGCGACCTCAAGCCCGCCAACATTCTGCGCGCCGGCGAGAACCAGGCCTGCCTGGCCGATTTCGGCCTCGCCCGCTCCCTGTTCAACGATTCCATTGTCGAAGCCGAACGCCCGCAATGCGAGGGCACCGCCCCCTACATGTCTCCCGGCGTCGCCGCCGGAAATGCCGAGGACACCCGTTGCGATATTTACGCCTTCGGCGCGCTCCTCTACGAAATGCTCACCGGCGAGCCGCCCTACTCGGGCCGGACTCTCCAGGAAATTCGCCGACAAATCCTCGCCGCCCCGCCCAAGCCCATCCAGCAGCGAAACCCCCGCGCGGACGAGGGACTCCGCGCCGTCGCCGAAGGCGCGATGGCGCGCGAACTGCGCGACCGCTACGCCGACATGACCGACGTGCTGGCCGATCTGCAGCGCCTCAAGGAGGGCAAACCGCCGGTGGGACCGCACGGATTGGTGCGCGGGGGCCTGCGCCAGGTCCGGCGTGTTCCGCCAGTCTTTTGGATTTGGGCGGGCCTCATTGCGGTGATGGCACTTGGCTGGATTTGGTTCCATCGCCCCACCGCGCCAACGGCCCGTCAAACCGCCCCGGTTGCTCCGGTCAAGAATCCGACGCCTTCGGCGCCTCCGCCCACGGCCCCGCCTTCGCAATTCCAACCGAGTTGGACCGCCTCGCTTTTTGCCGGGCAGTCGGGCCTTGGCGGCAGTCAGGACGGCATGGGGTCAAACGCCCGTTTCCTGGCGCCCGAAGGCGTGGCGGTGGACCCGTCGGGCAATGTCTTTGTGGCTGATTCCGGCAACCACACGATCCGAAAAATCACCCCGGACGGGAAGGTGACAACCTTTGCGGGCCTGGCCGGCCACCACGGAAGCCTGGACGGCCCGGGCAATGCCGCGCGGTTTTTTGCGCCTTTTGGAATTGCAGTTGACAGATTGGGCAATGTCTATGTGTCGGAGGTGGGCAATTGCACGATACGCAAGATTGCGCCCGACGGGCAGGTCGGCACCCTCGCCGGCTTGGCGGCAAATCCGGGCAGCAACGATGGCGTCGGCGACAACGCCCAGTTTCGCAATCCCTTCGGCGTGGCGGTGGACCCGGACAGCACGGTGTATGTCGCGGACACGAGCAATTTCACCATCCGCAAGATCGCCACCAATGGCGCGGTCAGCACGTTGGCGGGTTTGGCGGGCAGTCCCGGCTACCTCGAAGGCGCTGGCGCCAACGCGCGCTTTTGGGAGCCGCGCGGCTTGGCGGTGGTCACAGGGGGCATTGTCTTTGTCAATGACAACGGCAACAACACGATTCGGGAAATCTCGCCGGCGGGGAGCGTCAGCACCTTTAGAGCGGGAATGGTCGGGAGCGCGATTTCCGCGGGGGGAGCGCAACGTCTTGCCGCGGATTTTGGGACTCTTTATGTGTGCGATGCCGGGAACCATGCCATCCAGCGGCTGACGAGCAATGGAGAGGTTGCGACCATGGCCGTGCTGGGTGACTTGGGGCATCCTGACGCCCTTGCCGCGGACATGAGCCGAGGCAATCTTTACGTGGCTGACAGCATCAACCACGTCATCCGCAAATTGACCCTCACGCAGCCTGGGCCGCAGCCGGCAAAATTAAATCCGTGATGTCTGCAAGATTTCATCCCGCGCTCCGTATGGGAACTGGAGGAACCGGGTCGGGCCGCGCGCGGGAGCGCGGCTCCTTCCTTCGGCTTTTCGATGGCATCGTCGGCGCGGCTTGGGTAGAGTGCGCTCAAGATGAAAATCTGCGTTCCGCTCCTTGCCTTACTCCTGCTCGCCGCTTGCGCTCCTCATCTTTCCCGCAACGCCGCCCCCGTCCCGCCCGCCGAGAAGAAACCCGACAAACGGGTCATCCTCGATCCCGCCTTGAGCGGCAACTTGCGCGTCGTCGCGGTTCGCACCCTGACCGGTCCGGACGGCATCCTCCAATTCCAAGTCAACGTCCAAAACCTCAGCCCGGCGGCCACGGCCATTACTTACCAAATAGACTGGCTGGATCGGGATGGGCGCTCCCTGGGGATTGACTCTGAGGTCCTCCGCTGGCTTCTCCTGCCCCGCGAAACCGCCCCTTTGACCATGACCGCCCCTACGCCGCTGGCCAGGGATTTCCGCCTCATGTTCCGCCCGCGCGGGCCGTCGCCTAGCCCAATTCCCCCTTGAGATTCCTCAGCGCGTCCCGCACCTGCGCCGCCTTTTCGTAATCCTCGTTCTTGACAGCCTCGCTCAGCGCGTTTTCCAGCCGCTCCCGCGGCGAGAGCGGCCGTTTGGTCTGGATTTCCTGCAGCCAGGATTCCAGCGACAGGATTTCCCCGCTTTGCTCCATCAGGTCCAGCCGCTCATGTTCCCGGTAAAACTGCCGGATCTCCTCCAGCCCGCTCTCCACCACTTGCAGCGCCTGATCGTAGCGGCCGGCCTTCTGCGCCACGACTCCCCGGGCGCGAATGCGCATCATCAACAATTGCGGACGAAACTGCTGCAGCGCCCACGACATCTCCTCCGCCCCGGCGTGGCGCTGCACAAAATCGAACACCTTCAGGTTCCGGTCCGTGTCCCGCAGCACCCCGTCGTAATCCTCCAACTGGAACAGGCAAATATAACGATGATGATACTGGATGGCCTCCTGCTGCAGCCGGGCGCAATCCTCCGGCGTCAACCGAAATTCCTTTTCTTCCCCGCGCCGTTCCTGCTGATGTTTTTCCAGTTGCCCCTCATAATATTCCAGCAAAGACTCCCGTCCGTAGGGGTGTTTCCCGTCCGGGCGCCCCTGCGCGTTCATCTGCAACATGCCCAAATCCACGCGGAGTTGGATCTTCTCCTCACCATCGTTCCCGCGGAATTTCCTCACCACCACCTGGCCGGGCTGGTAATCCCATTGGTCCAGAAGCGACGAAATGTCAAAACTCATTGCTTTAATATGGCCTCCACTTCCCTCCAAGTCAACGGGGTGTATGGAAGGGTCGTGTTATGGAGCGTCGCCGGTGTAGTTGATGGACCACTGGTTGCCGCTGTTGGTTCTGGGGAGATCGTACCGAATGCTGCTGTTGCGCTCGGTCAGGACGTGCCCGTCGAAGAAGGCCACGTTCACATTGCCCGAATGCCTGGGCACGGAGCGGGAATCGCCATTTTGAACGGTATAACTCACGTCGCTCGGCACCCGAAAATAGGCGCACCCGGTGGCCGGGACTTCCACCCAATTGTCCGGGTTGGTTTCGCCGATATTGTTGATGGCCGCCGCATCCGCGAATATGACGGATTGGCTTGGCCGGACCACTTGCTTTTCGAAATTCGTGCCGTAGAGCGGATAGTTGAACCCCGCGGCCGCCGCCAGCCAGCCATATTCGGGATAATTCATCCCGATGCCCAGGGTGTAGTCGTCACTTTGGGCTCCCCCGCCGCCGCTGGTGGCGGGCTGAGTCAGGGAGGGACAATTAAAAATGTTCAGCGCCGAGGCGTCTCCATCCAACCGCAGTTTGTCCGGCCACCAGAGCACCGGGAAGGCTGGGTCCTGGATCAAAAAGGTGTCGGGATCATACGTCCAACTGGCCCAGCCCACCGCGCCAGGTTGGATCCACAACGGAATCATCGCCCCGTTGTTGGCATCCATGTAGAATCTGGTCGCCAGCCCGATCTGACGCATGTTGCTCAGGCAATTGATCGCCTTGGCCTTTGCCTTGGCTTTACTCAGCACAGGCAGCAGCAGCGCCGCCAGAATGGCGATGATGGCAATCACCACCAGAAGCTCCAGCAACGTGAACCCGCGGCGAGAATTCATGCCCGGTAATACACCACAACACCGGTTTGGTTGCAAAACATTTAATGCAAATTCGCGGCCGCGCCCAAATCCCCGGCGGCTTCTCGACACCGCCACCGCCCGATTGGCCGATCTCCTCCCCCCGCGGAGTGGGAAGAATAGAAAACCATCACAGCGCCGCAATGAATTCTTCCGCGCTGACCCCGGCCTGCTCCAGAATCCCCTTGAGCGTGCCACGGCTGATTTCCCGGTGCATCGGGACAACGCAACCGCGATTGCCCCGGCAGTCATGATCACATGACTGCCGCTTTGCCGCCTGAAGACAAAACCCAACCGCTCCAATGCGCGGCGCGCTTCCCTGCCTGAAACATCCGGGAGTTTAGGCATGAGCCAGCGAGGACACCTCGAATGTTGTAAGAATCGCCCGGCCCTTTGTTGCCAGGGGAAACTCGGAGAGATAAAGTTCCGTCGCTTCTTTCAAATTGGCGAGAGCCTCCTCGAAAGTTTTTCCCTGCGTAGTCGTTCCCGTTTCCGGATTGTGGGCCACGAGCCAATCACTATCCGCATCGGGGTAAATGACGGCGGTAAAATTAAGGGTTTTCTTGCGCATCGTTATGTTTTCTTCACGCTTCGTAGAGGGTGTCTTCCGGCGAATACCGGCGGGCAAGCTGCGTCGCGGAGAACTGGCCCCATTCCTTGTCCTGCTTTTCAGCGGCGCGGCGGGTCAAAAGAAAATCAACGTAATGCAACGCCTCTGCCTGGAGGTTTTCCGGCAGATGCTTCGCCTTCTCAAATAGCATTTCGGCGGTGCTCATGTCCGCCACTATGATGGCCCTTAAATGAGTTTAAATCAAGCGCGGATGCGCCAATTGAAGAAACGAGAGCCAATTCCAGGTCCGCCGCCGGCAATCGCCCGTGATGGGCGTGCATATGGGAGGCATATTCAGAATGTCCGGCAGTGGCCGCAATTGATTGAGGCGGCAAACGCTGTCAGACATGTCTGCTTCGTGTTTGCCGCTGGCATTGTACGGCTCCGCTGCGCTTGTCAATCGCTGCGCCGCAGTGCTGAGAACATCCGTTTCCAGGCTGCGCCAAAACAACTTGCCGTTGCTCCGAAAACGGGCAAAGTATTTACCGGGTGAAACGTTGCGAACCAGATTGGCGTGCTTTGTTTTCTGCCAGGGGCGGTTGGCGGATTTCTCGTCCATATTCGTTTTCATGCCTCAGTATAGAAAGCAAGTATCGAAAAGTCAGATTTCAGTTGGCTGGTCAGTCCATAACACCTTTATTTTAAGGTGTTTGCGCCCGTAGCTCAGTTGGATAGAGCAACTGCCTTCTAAGCAGTGGGTCGCGCGTTCGATTCGCGCCGGGCGCGCCACTTTTAGCCGGGCGGCAGTTGGAATTTCGCCATTACGGCGGGTAGGTCAGGCCGAACCCAAATTCGAACAGGGGCGAGCCAGCCAACGCGTTGGCGGCGAGTTGGTCGTTATTGCGCGGCCACTCGCGGGGCAATTTTCCGGTCGGTTTCGCGTCGCCGAAGAGCACGTCGGCCACTCCCGATCCTTCGGTGCCCGGCAGCCACGCGGCAATGAAGGCGTCGCTTGCGTCCAGCGCGGAGCCAAGAATCAAGGGCCGGCCGGAAAGCAAGATGGTGGTGACGGGAGCGCCGGAGGCCCTGGCTTTTTCCACCAACGCGGCGTCCGCGGGGGCGAGATCCAGATTAGTGCGGTCGCCCATGAATTCGGCGTAGGGCAATTCGCCGATGACCACGACCACCGCGCCGGCATTTTTCACATCGCTGCCATCAGGAGAGAATGTAACTTCTGTTGCCGGGGCAACGGTTTGACGAATGGCGGCCAGGATGGTCGTGCCGCCGCGGGTTGTTTCACCGCTTTTTCCCTGCCAGTTGATGGTCCACCCGCCGCATTGCTGGCCGAGGTCGTCGGCCGCTTTGCCGACGACGACCAGATGTTTGACGTCTTTGGCCAAGGGCAAGGCATGACGCTCATTTTTTAGCAGGACCAGGGATTCTCGCACACATTGGCGGGCGACCTGGCGGTGTTCCGGGGAGCCGATTTTGGCCGTGAGCGCCGGATCGGTCCACGGATTCTCAAAAAGTCCCATCTGATATTTGACCCGCAGAATGCGCCTGACCGCATCGTCAATCCGCCCTTGAGGCACCTGCCCTGCCGCCGCCAATTCCTTCAGGTCCTGAATGAACTCGACATAATTGTTCGTCGTTCCGGGGCCGTAGGGAATCATGATCATATCCAGGCCGGCGTTGATGGAGGTGGCAATGGCGGATTTATAGTCCGGCGAAATCTGGTCAATCGCCGCCCAGTCGGAAACCAGGATTCCTTTGAAGCCAAGCTCGCCCTTGAGCACGTCGGTGAGAAGATATTTGTTGGCGTGCATTTTCAGGCCGTTCCAACTGCTG
Organism: Verrucomicrobiota bacterium; assembly: GCA_049522055.1. GTDB lineage: Bacteria > Verrucomicrobiota > Verrucomicrobiia > Limisphaerales > Palsa-1400 > JBEKOF01. Next base: position 27,784 of record JBEKOF010000025.1, read on the forward strand.
AACGAAACCATGATGGAACCCACGCCGGCCTGGACCGCGGCGCGATAAGGCGCAAGATACAATTTGCGCAACGTCGCTTCGTCGCAAACGGTGTTGCCCTGGTCCTTCCCGCCTTGGGTGCCGCCGTCGCCCAAAAAATGTTTGGCGCAGGCCAGAACAGAATCCGACTTGGCCGAGAGTTCGGAGCCTTGGAACCCTTTCACCGACGCAGCCGCCAATTCAGAAACCAGGTCTGGCAACTGGCCGTAACTCTCGTAGGAGCGCCCCCAGCGTTCGTCCTGGGCGACCGCCAGGCAGGGGGCGAAGGCCCAACGAATCCCCGTCCCCGCCACTTCCAACGCGGTGATATGTTCGGCCTGTTCCACCAAGCGGGCATCGCGCGTGGCGCCCATGCCGATATGATGCGGAAAAATCACGGCGCCCACCACGTCATTGTGCCCGTGAACGGCGTCAATCCCATAGAGCAAAGGAATCTCGAGCCGCGTTTTCAGCGCCCAGGATTGAAGCTCCTTGCAGGACTTGAGCCAGCTTTCGGGGGTGTTTTCCGCCGGCTTGGAATCGCCGCCGCTCAACATCGAGCCCAGCCCATATCTTTGAATGTCGGCATGATCGGCCACCGCCTTCAAATCCGCCTGCACCATCTGGCCGATTTTCTCTTCCAGCGTCATTTGCGCCAGCAGCCTCCCGGCTTGGAGGTCGGAGTCGGAAGGGGCCGCCGCAGCCCCCATGGTGGATAAAAAAGTCACAAAAAAAAGTCCCCGCCAGATGGCGCGATTTCTAAAAAATACATGGTTCATAAGATGTGTGAAAGCCAGAATCGCACGATCACTCCGATTCTGAAAGTCCTAAATTGAATTGATAACCGTTCCCAAGGCTGGCAATGAGCGTCTTTTCCGCGCTTGTCGAACGGGAGAATGCCGGTTATGCTTTTATCATTATGCAAACGTTCCATGCGGAAATTGTTGTTGAGAAGGATGGCAAGCTTCACCTGGAGCATTTGCCGTTTTCCGAGGGAGAGGCGGTTCATGTCTTTGTTTCATCCGCCACGCCCGTGACACAGCAACCACTCAAGGGGTCTGTATTGAAATATCAGCAACCGCTTGCGCCCGTTGCCGAGGAAGATTGGGAAGCGGCGAAATGATCGTCCTCGATACCCACATTTGGGTTTGGTGGGTCAACGGAAGCGCTGAACTTTCACCCGGCAAAAAGCAGATCCTCGCATCGCGTCAGGCCGATGGCTTCGGCGTCAGTGTCATCAGTTGCTGGGAAATCGCCAAGCTGGTCGAAAAGGGGCGATTGTCGCTGGCGGTGCCGGTGGGGCAATGGATTGACCAGGCCCTGGCCTATCCGGGAATCCGCCTGTTGCCATTGGACCCGAAGATTGCCGTCGCCTCAACTCAGTTACCGCCACCTTTTCACAACGATCCGGCGGATCAAATCATCACAGCGACAGCGCGAGAAATGAATTGTCCAATCGCAACGGACGACGGAAGAATTCTCGCTTACGCGCATGTGCAGGTAGCCTGGCGGCGATGATGAAATATAACCCGGAGTTGCTTGCATGTTAACTCTCGAGTCGCTCGCCAAACTGGCCCGGAAACACCGCGCCGCCACCGCGCGGGTGCGGGGATTTTCCATCGGCGGCGAGGCCTTCGACTTCAATTCCGAACCGGCGATCATGGGCGTGGTCAACCTCTCCCCGGATTCCTGGTACCGCGAGAGCGTCTGCCTGACGGCGGAAAAGGCGGTCGAACGCGGAAAAATCCTGCGGGCGCAAGGAGCGCGCATCGTGGACGTGGGGGCGGAATCCACGCTGGGCCGCGCGGCGCGGTCCAGTGGCGCGGCACAAAAAAGGAAGTTGCTCCCGGTCATCACAGGACTGGCGGCGGCGGGGATAATTGTCTCGGTGGAAACTTATGATTGCGGCGTCGCCCGCGCCTGCCTGCAAGCCGGCGCCCAGGTGCTCAATCTCACGGGAACTGAAAAGGCGGGGGAAGTTTTCCGGTTGGTGGCGGACCATGCCGCCGCTGTCATTATTTGTTACGTGCAGGGCCGCCATGTCCGGGCGGTGCGGGATTTTGATTTCAGCGCGGACCCGACCGCCGCCATGCATGACTATTTTTCGCGCCTGACGGAGCTGGCCCTCAGCAAGGGGGTGGAAAAAATTGCGATTGATCCCGGTCTCGGATTTTATTACCGGAACCTGCAGGACAGCGCGACGCGCGTCCGGCATCAGATGGCGGTTTTTTTGAATGCGTTTCGTTTGCGGACGCTGGGATTTCCAGTCTGTCAGGCCCTCCCCCATGCGTTTGAGTATTTCGGGGAGGAGGTGCGCTGCGCCGAACCCTTCTTCGCCGTCCTGGCGGCTCTGGGGAAGGCGGATATTTTCCGAACCCACGAAGTCCCGCGCATCAAGGCGGTGCTGGATACCTTGAAGGCCTTTCCAACAAAACCATGACCCAGGCCGCGCCGTAAACAAGTCGGCAGTTTGTTATTGCATCAATTTGAATTCGGCATATGCGGCTTATGGTGACGCAAGTGGTTGTGAAAATATCCTTGCGGGCGCACTTTTGGGTCGTGGGTGTACATATTGCATCTGCTTAACGTTTTGGAGTCCAGTTGCCAACCGATTCATTGCCGCCCTTTCCATTCGGTCCCAGAGAATAAACATCGTATAAATCCGGGTGGTGTTGGCCTGGGATTTCATAGCGATAAGGTTTTCCCCAAGGGTCATTTGGGAAATTGTCTATCGCAAGATAAGGACCGTGCCAGACAGTTTCCGAAATGGCCGCCGGACGTTTGATCAAAGCACCCAAGCCTTCCTGTGTCGTTGGGTACCGACCGCAGTCAACTTTGAACAAGTCGAGACATGTTTTGATAGATGCGATGCTCGCCTCGGCATCCGTAAGTAAGCGTAAGCGCTTCGAGAAACGCGGAGACGGGCCGAAAGAAGGCATGATAATGTAGGTTCCTAATAAAATGGCGGCGAAAAAGAAAGCGAAGAATATTTTGGACGAACGGCTCATGGCTTGGCAATCACCCTGAAACGATGCCGCAACCGGCTTTGACTTGCAAGCCGAGGCGGGCGTGGAGGGATTGGATCTGTCAGCAAAATGGATTTCTGGCACAGAAAAACGCCCTCTTCGCCGGTCGGGGCTAGCCATTCTTCGCAGACTTCCAATTGATGGAGTTTGAGAAGGGCGCGGATGCGGTCGGGCGTGTAGCGATAGGAAAAGAAAAGGCGGATTTTCTCGCCGGCGTGAAATTCAAAAGGTTCCCCATCCACGGTGAGGGCGCGGGCTTTTGTCAAATAGAAGTCTGCGGCCACCCGTTTCAGGCCCTCCGCGGAAGTCTCAATGGCAAAACCAACGGCCCCGTCCCCGGGCGCGAACCCCAGATCGAACAGGAAGGTCGTCAGCCAGTCGCGCGTCAGCGCGTTGTCGTAGCCGGGCAGGATGCTTTGCGCGCCGGCGGCGTAGTCGGGGCCGGGCGCCAGATTGGCGCTCAAAAGCAACCAGTCTTCGGGACCCGCCAGCTCCGCCAGCCGCGGCAGAATCAGCGACGGCTCAAAATTGGGAATCATCCCGAAAAAGGTGATCACGCGCGTCGTGCGGGCATCCGCGCCGCGGCCCAAGACCTGGGGCAGGTCGCCGGCCGCCGCCAGATCGCAAAGCAGCGGATCACACGGAATTTCCCCCGCGGCGTCGCGGACGGCCTGGCAGGCGGTCAGCAGCAGGGCCAGGCTCACGTCGCAGGGCGTGTAGCAAATCTCCCTTTCCTTTCCCGCCAGCAGCCCCAGCAACCGCGCGTCTTTTTGCCCGCCGCCGCAGCCCAGCCCAATGACCCGGACCCGCGGCGCCCCAACCCGCCCGGCCACCGCCGCAAAGGCCAGATCGCACATCGCGGCGCAAGCGGGATCGGTGCGCGAGGGCGAATAAGCTTCGTGCAAGGCGAGCCACTTTTGGGATTGCTTGCGCGTGTCGTAGTGGAACTTGGGGTTGACACTGCGCGCGCGGAGGCAATTCAGGAGATCGCGCCGGACATTTTCCGGGAACTGGCTGGAATGGACGGTGACGGTGGCGGTGGTCATAAGTTTTTCCTGGTCTGCCGTGTGGCTCAGGACAGCAATTCCTGGATTTCCTCCCAGGTCAGCGCGGCGGAGAATTCCTCCTCGCCGCCGAGGGTGGCCTGGATGAGATCGCGTTTGCGGTTTTGCAGCTTCAGGATTTTCTCCTCGACTGTGTCGCGCGTGATGAGCTTGTAGCTGGTCACCACTTTGGTCTGGCCGATGCGATGGGCGCGCTCGGTCGCCTGGTCCTCCACAGCCGGATTCCACCACGGATCCAGATGAATGACCGTGTCCGCCCCCGTCAGGTTCAGGCCAACCCCGCCCGCCTTCAGGCTGATCAGAAACACCGCAACGGAGCCTTCCTTTTGAAACCGCTCCACCACGGCCGCCCGGTCTGTAGTGGAGCCGTCCAGATAACAATACTCAATTCCTTCCGCCGCGAGCCTCTCCCGCACCAGCGCCAACATGCGGACAAACTGGCTGAAGACCAGCACGCGATGCCCGCCGTCAATGACCTCCTCCAGCAATTCGTCGAATAAATCCATCTTGCCGGAGGTCTCCGCGGGGTTGATGCCATCGAGTTGGAGCAGCCGCAAATCGCAGCACACCTGCCGCAGCCGCAGCAAGGCCGTCAGCGCCAGCATCCGGCTCTTGGCGGCGGCGGGCGCCCCGGACGCCTCCAGCACTTCCCGGCGGGCGGCTTCGATGACTTGCTGGTAAACGCTCCGCTGGCCGGGCGTCAGTTCGCAGTAGGAAACCTGCTCCAGCCGCCCCGGCAAATCCGACGCCACTTCCTTCTTCAGCCGCCGCAGCAGGAAGGGCCGCAATCGCCGCGCCAGCCGGGTCTGCGTCGGCGCGCTTTGCTCGTGCGTGATGGGCCATTCGTATCGCTCGCGGAAATCCTGGGCGCTTCCCAGGTAGCCGGGCATCAGGAAGTCAAAGATGGACCAAAGATCGAGCACCGAGTTTTCCAGCGGCGTGCCGGTGAGCACAAAACGCCGCCGCCCTTTGACCGCTTTGACGGCTTGCGCGTTCCGCGTCTGCCGGTTCTTGATGTGCTGAGCTTCGTCCAGGACAATGGTATCGAACTCCAGTTCCCGATACCGCGCCGCGTCGCGGCCAATCAGGGCGTAACTGCTCACCACAACGTCGCTGGCCGGAATCTGGTCAAACCGCGCGTGCCGGTCCGGGCCGTGCAGCGCGAGCATTTTCAGGCCGGGTGTGAATTTTTCCGCCTCCGCCATCCAGTTGAAAACCAGGCTCGTCGGGCAGACGATCAGATGCGGGCGGCGTTCCCTCCGCTCTCCCGCCGCCCCCATCCGCAACGTGTTCAGGAACGCCAGCGTCTGGAGCGTTTTCCCCAAACCCATTTCGTCGGCGAGAATGCCACCGAATTCGTTTTCCCTCAGAAATCTCAGCCAGGCCACCCCCTCCTTTTGGTAAGGCCGCAGCACCGTTTCCAAATCCCCCAGCGGCGGACAGGCCGGCTTGGCCTCGCCGCTCTGGCACGCCGCGCGCTCCCGCCAAGCCGCTGGCGCCTGGACCGGCCAGTCGGCGTGCTGCCGCAGGGTCGCGTCCAGAAAGCCCGCCTGGGTGTTGCTGATCCGCCAGCCCTGCTCCTGCTGCCGCGGGGCGCAATCCAGCAAAACCTCCTGCAATTCCTCCACCGCGCCTGTGTCCATCACCGCCATTTTGCCATTTGACAGCCGCGTGTGGCTTTGCCCGGAGAGGAGAAGTCGTTGGATGTCCGCCGCCGAAAATATTTCCCCGCCGTCCGACGCGAACACGACCCCGAGATCAAACCATTGCAGCCCCGAGGTGATTTGAAACCGCGGTTGGATGCGCTCCATGTTTCGCGCGGCGCTGCGTTCGAGCCGTTCCTCCAGTGTTACGGTCCAGGCGCGCTGCAAGTTTGGGAATTCCCGTGCGAAGAAATTGAACACCGCCTCCTGCCCTTGCAATTGCAGCCTCCCTTGGGCGTCCGGCCCGGAGAAGCCGCTGCGGCGCAAACGGGCCAGGGCTGCGCCCTCGGCGGCCAGGTCGCGCGTGGCATAGCGGGTCGGCGCTTGGGGATCAGGCAGCCACACACTTTCGGCCGAGGCGCTCACGCCGACCGTCATGGTGCGCACGCCGTAGGCGCATTGCAGCCGCGCCGCCAGTTGCGCCAGACCGCCCTTGAGTTCGAGCAGAAAACGCGGCGCCTGGGGTTCCAGGGTGAAATCCTCCGGCTCGAAATTCGCTTCCAAGCCACCCGCCGCCTCCAGTTGTGGCCAATCCCGGCTCAGGAACTCCGGCACCTGCAATCTCGAGAGGCGCACAGGCGCGCACAGCACGTCCCGCATGGCCGGCGGCAAACCCAACGGTCGCAAGGTGTGGTTCTGCCAGACCCAGTCGCCGATCATCACCCGCGGCTGCGGTTCCCCGGCCAGCGCCAGCACGATTTCTCCATTGGCCTCCAAAGTGGCGCGCAACGGCAGTTGCAACGGCTCTGGTGTGACAATGACGGCGCCGGCTCTGCCGAGGGTCAGGTTGGGATGGCCAGCCAAGGCGGGGAGCAAGGCGGCGAAGGCCTTTGTCTCCATTTGCAGAATGACGGGCGTCTGGCCATGGGTCAACGTTTCCAGTTGCTCAATGAGGGCCAGGTCCGGCGGCGGAAACGCGAAGGAGCGGCCCTTGGGCAACGCATTCAATGGAGCGCGGCCTCCGCTCCATTGGGCTTCCAACACCAGCATCACTTTGCCGCGCGCGATGGCTTGCTCGAAATTCGGCGGGAGAATGATCCACAGCGCCGCCGGTTCTCCGGCAACATCGCGCTCGGACGCCAAGGGGTTCCGCGCCGCGGGCGCCGCCGCGGACCGGCCTTCCGGCGGACTCGCCAAAGCGGGAACCGCTTGAGTTTTTTGCCCGTCCAACCAGTGCAGTCCCACCGCAACGCCATGCGCGCAGATTTTCCCCCACTCGCGAGCCTCGCGACAGGTGCAGAGGTTCTCAATGTCCACGCTGCTCTGGATCACCATCGAGGCGCGGAAGCAGCCCTCCCCCTCCCGCACAACCCCGCGCAGCAGCGGCGGCGCCCATAAGGAACTGAGCACCTGCTCTTGTTCCAGGAAAAAACGGGCCCGTTTCATGACCTCCCAGCCGGCGGCTGTGGCGAGCAAAGCTTCTGTCAGTTCAGCGGGCATCGGATTTCCATCTCATCGCGGAAAGAATTTTAAGCTCAAATGCGCGCAAAACGAAAAATAAAATCCGCCATCCGCCTCCTCCAAGCTTTGCCCGGTAGCGCAGGGTCTGTGACCGCCGCCAATGGTCCCGGAAATAGTGCGATTTCGAACTGCAAACGGGATGAAGCGGGGCTTCTACGACTTTTCCGTGGACACGACGGGCTGCCCGTTCAGGCCGGCAAGCATGGCGTGCCAGGATAGCACGGCGCACTTGACCCGCATCGGAAAGTTATGCACGCCACCCAATGCGCACAGGCTGCCCAGCGCCT